>CAYSXI010000168.1:7746-11569 GCA_964434955.1 uncultured Pirellulaceae bacterium | reverse complement strand
AACCCGCAAAAATAACGGGCCCGCAAAAAACGGGCCCGCAAAAAAACGGGTGTGGTTTCGCATTGTAGATCGTTCGCCGAATGCTCGCCCGCAGTCGTGGCCGAATGGCAGTCATGGCCGAATGGTAGTCGTGGCCGAATGGCATGCGAGCCAATCGGCAGGCAAGTGATCGCCAATCACTTAACGCGTGTTCAGCTTGCCCTTTAACGCTCGTCGAATTGCCAATTCGATTTGAGCGACGTCGGCACCCTGTGTGTTACACATGACGACGATCCCTGCCTTACGTTTCGGGTAGATTCGCATCGTGGTTTTCGTTTCGTTTTGAGAACCGCCATGCGAGACGGAAAAATTGTCACCGCTTCCAGAACAGCCGACGCCCAGTCCGAACCCGGAAACCTTGCCATTGGTGAATTTTTGTGGCGTCCACATCTTGGCCCGCGTTTCCTCTTTTATCAAATCGGAAAGCATTAGCGCCTTCGCCCAATTCGAAAAATCGACGATGTTGGATTTGTAGCCACCGGCCCCATGTTTCCAGTAATGGGCATAGTCGCGAACAAGCGTGTGGCCGCCATCCCGTTTGCGTTGGTAGGCATTGGTCCAGTTCGCCTGGTTTTTAAAAGGCAAATCGAGCTGAAAGCTTGTCAGTTTCAAAGGTTTGACAATTCGATCATCGAGTTGCTTGGCGATGGGTTGATTTCCCGCTCGCTGAATCACGGCCGAAAGCACCACGTAAGCATAGGAGGAGTAGCTGAACTTTTGCCCCGGTTCGAAAAGCAGCGGGGATTTGCCAAAGGGCAGCATCGACAGTTCCGGGTTCTGTCGGTCCTCGACGCTTAACTTGCGATTCGAAATCGGAACAATCGTTCCATTCGAGTAATGCGGATAACCGCTTTGATGGCAAAGCAAATCGCGTGTCGTGACTTTGTATTTCCGCTCGGGAAATTCAGGCAGGTATTTTCGAATGTCCGCGTCGAGATCCAGTTTGCCCTGTTCGGACAATTGCATCGCCAACATCGCCACGACCGGCTTCGAGTTAGACGCATAATTGAATACGGTTTTCGTGGATACGGCCGTGCCGTTTTCAAGATCAGATTTTCCGTATCCTTTCGTGTATACCACTTCACCGTCGACGATCATTCCAACGGCAACGCCCACCAGGTTCTGTTGTTTGATTTGTTCCGCCACAACCTTGTCGACAATTTTTGCATGCTGGTCGGTCCATTTGCGGGAAGCGCCGCGATCGCCCGACTTATTTTGTCCCACGGCCTGGGTTTGAATGAGGCAAATCATCAATGCCAGCAAAACATTGTTGGTAAAATATTTACGCCACTTGGGAAAATTCATGTTCCAATCCTGTGGTGACAAAACAATCGAGAAAATCTAAAACCGAATCCGAAAAAATACGCCCACCGAAAAAGGTGACCATTTGATGAAGCAAATCATCCTGTTCGCGATTATTGGACTCGTTGTATCGCTACCGCCAGTTTATCAGAAATTCGACGGCCAGCGGCCTGACGTGGTTTTCCCAAACGAGTTGATCGCGAGTCCGATCCAGGCAAAGGCATCAAGTGAACCCGCGTTCCGACGCCCGTCGTCGGTGGTGATCAGCAACGACGAGAAATGGATCTTCGCTGCAAATCGGGATTCCGGCACCATCTCAGTCGTTTCAGTTGCGGAACGAGAAGTGATTCATGAACAAAGAATTGGCAAGTCACTTTCGAAGATTGTTCGAATTGGCGAACATCGCTTCCTAGCGGCCGACTTTCAAAAACACCAGTTGCATTGCCTGAAGTGGCTGCCGAACAAAAAACAACTGGAGTCACTTTGGGTCATCGATGTCGTTGGTTTCCCCAGTGAAATTGTATTGATCAATGATTCGACCGCGATCGTGTTCGGAAGTTGGTCACAACAGTTCCTCGCATTGGACATCAACTCGGGCAAACGACTTGGCAACGGAAGCCCCGTCAACCTGCCATTCGCGCCGGCCGAATCCATTTGGCTGAAGAACAATAATGCATTGCTTGTCGCGGCGAAGTACACGAATGAAGTCGCGATTTGTATGCGGGATTCCAAAACGAACGCATGGGGGATTCGACGGTTGACGATGCCGGGATTCAGTTTTCGCTCAGTCGTCTATTCGCCCGAATCGGATTCCGTTTATTTCGCAGGGCAAACGTTGAACCATTTGGCGCGTTCAACTCAAAATGACGTTCATTGGGGCATCATGGTATCCAATGAAATTCGCAAAGTCCCCGTCGAAAAACTGTTGGATAAGTCTTCTGAAAAAATCACCGGCAGCCGGAAATTTCAGATTGGAAAAGATGAAGACGGAAAAGGAGATCCGGGCACGGTTCGCCTGCTTTCCGATGGAACCCAAATCGTCGCCATGCAAGGTGTCAATCAGGTGGCCTTTCGAAACGGCCGCAAGGGCGGAGCAGCCTACGCAAAAGGAAAGTACTCTTATGTTGACGTTGGAACGAGGCCGGTCGACATGAAGTTGGCACCTTCCGGAAAGTGGCTGGTCACCTCGAATCAACTGTCGGATTCCATCTCAATCATTCCCCTGGATCTCAAAGCCGATGAACTTCCCGAACCGGAAACCGTTTCGCTTGGGCCGTCTCCCGAACTCGATGCCGTCCACCGTGGCGAACAACTTTTCTTCGACGCATCACTTTCACACGATTCCTGGATTAGCTGCCACAGTTGTCACGTCGATGGGCATACCAACGGATTGTTGAACGACAATTTGAGTGACCAGACCTATGGTGCACCGAAACTTGTCATTTCCGCCTTGGGACGTAAGCGAACGGAGCCATTCGCTTGGAACGGAAGTACGCAACGCTTATCGGACCAAGTCAAGAATTCGATTGAGCAAACCATGCAAAGTGACAAAGAGCCTACACGCGAGCAGGTGTCGGACTTGGTAGCTTACCTTGTTTCCCAGCCACCACCGCCATCCATTACTCAGGCCCGAAACGTCATCGGAAAAACAGAAGATGATCGGATGGTCCAGGCCGGCAAGAAAGTCTTCTACGACCTGGGGTGTTTGCAATGTCACGGCGGTGAGCAATTCACCAACCCTTTCGTCAAAAAGGTCAAGTTCAATGACGAGCTGGGGAATTCCGAATTCAACCCTCCTTCGTTACGGGCCGTAAGCCAACGTCCCTCGTTGCTGCATGATGGCAGATCCAAGTCGCTCGACGATCTATTCCACAGCCTTCGGCACCAGTTGGACGATGACGTTTCGAAATCCGAAATCGAATCACTCATCCGTTTTCTAAGAAACCTGTAAGCATCGAAAAAGTCGGAGCCTTGGATCGTCCTTTCGAATGCGGGCCAGTTCGAAATCGGAGGCAGCAGGCATTGCGGCTTCCCAGGTCGGGTCGCGGATGAGGTGGGTCTCGCAGTCGGAAGGCGCATGAAAACGGAAGGCGCATGAAAAAAGGTCGAGCATGGTTGCCCGACCTTTCTCATTGTTTCGATTTAAATCGAATCGCGTCGATTAAGTATCGTCGCCTGGTTTTGGAGGCTCAGAACCGCCAGCTGGAGTTGGCTCAACGCCACCTGCTGCTGGAGCTGGAGAGCATCCGTTTGAGCAAGAACCGCAAGATGAAGTGCAACCGCCACATGGGTTAGCACAGCATCGAACGCGACGTGGCTTGCAGCATCGAACGCGACGAGTTTTGCAGCAAGAAGTCTTGCAGCAAGAGGTTTGACAAGTGGACGCACAACAGCTGCCACAAGAGTTGGTGGCGTGAGTTGAAACGTAACCTGCGGTCGTGGTTTGTGCACATGCAGTTGCAGTGTTGCAGCAAGTGTTGCA
>CAYSXI010000168.1:0-7646 GCA_964434955.1 uncultured Pirellulaceae bacterium | reverse complement strand
AACCTGCGGTCGTGGTTTGTGCACATGCAGTTGCAGTGTTGCAGCAAGTGTTGCAGCGAGCTACGCGTGGAGCGCATCCAGTGTTGCAGCAGTTAGTTGCAACTGCTGGAGTCGTGGTGCAACCGCAAGAAGCGACTGGAGTACCACAGTCTTGAGTTCCACAAGTCGTGGTTGGGCAGCATTGTCGCTGGAACATTCCACGAACAGAAACGCGTTGGAACAATCGACCGCGTCGGCAGCACTGAGCTGAAGATTCAACGCTAGTGGCAACAACGACAACGAGACCGGCGAGGATCGCCAGGCCAGCAATCATTTTACGATTCATTAAGAATCTCCTACAAAAATTGGAAACTAGATTTCAATTTAAAAATTGTTTTCTTAAATATGCGAACACCGGCGAATCATCAAAGTAAAGCAAATGCCGAACGCCCTGGTCTCGGGCACAATCTTGCTAAATTCATTTCCTTCCCGGACTGTGACAGTAATGGTCCTGTTGCCATTTGGTTGCGAGGAAGGTTGGTCGGCAATTACCAGTCAGAAACAGCTCCGCCGTTGGTACCTTTTGTTGTTAATCGTTAACGATTATCCAAAAAAACCTGATCAATTAGGAGTCAAAGAATAGGCAAACTTTGAGTTAACCTATCACTGCCCGTTTTGCTGTCAAGTGGCCCCGAAATCCGCAAAACCAGCTGAAAACGCGTCAGAATTTCTCAGTTGTTAATTTAGGCCGTCTGGGGGCTGTGGCAGAGGGGTTTGCCCGTGTTTTGGTGGGAAATCAAACGATTTCAAGCAAAATTGCTTCGATTCCTACCCATTTGACATCCCGAGCCAGCAGAAAAGAAAAATCACGTTCCACAAATCCTTCCATTAGATTTGAAAAACGTGATTTTGAGTTTTGACTGAATCAAGCCCAAAGCCGTTCAAATGCGGTTCACTCAGAACGATTCAAATTCGACTTCCAGCCATCAACGTATGAGCCGGGTTAGCGGCAGCAGCGACGGGATCCCAGTCGGCTCCAAACCCGTCGAAGGACTCGACGCTTGCAGCAAGGATCTGGGTTGCAGCAGCCATTTCCAGCAGCGGGAGCAACCGTTCCACTTTGTGGCGCGGGCTCAACTACCGAATCTTTTTTCTCTTGTTCTTGAACGGTCGCAGTGTTGGCAACACTTGCTTGCTCTTTCACAACAACGGATTTTGTTGCTGCAGGCTCTTGAGCGATTGCAAACGAAGCAATCATCAACAAAGCGATTGAAAGTGCAAAAGTTTTCATGCTCAATCCTTTTTCTGAAAATGGAAATTGTGTTTCTTGGATCTTCCAATGGTTAAAGCTTATCGAATAAACAGTTTAATACAACGGGATAAACATTGCGGAGGAGGTCGTTACGTACCAAGTGTCAATTTGGTGCGTTTGGAATTCGCAAGTTGATTCCCGACGATTGCGAGCCTGCCTTACCCAATTTTCTTGACTTAACTACCGCTTTTGGGTTAATTTACCCGGGCACTAAACATCGACCCTACCGTCTTTGGCCGGACGCGGACGTAGTGGAGGTGATTCATGAAGATCGATCGACGCCAGGCATTGGCAATTTCTGCCGGGATGAGTCTTCCTTTACTAGGACTCCCCTCTCCAACCCACGCCGGCATTCCCGCCGCAAACGAAATTGGCGGCAACAAAAACAAGGAGCCCTTTGCCGAGTTCACCGGCAAAAGCAAAAAGGCGATAAACAAAGGTAACCGTTGGCTGTTGAAAGCCATCAACAAGGACGGTGGCGCCGGCACGGATATTGGCACGCAGTCGGAAGTCGCATGTACCTCGGTCGTCGGGATGGCTTTTCTTTCTCAAGGCAATACACCTGCCGAAGGACCTTATGCAAGAAAGCAAAAAGGCATCCAGGAGTTCACGCTCAAATGCGCCGAGCGATTGAAAACATCGGGCAGCATGCAAAGCATGACCTCGGTCATTGAAGGAGATCTCGGCCCCTACGCCCCGATGTTTTTCACTTCGCTGTTTCTCAGTCAGGCCATGGGCGAGTCAAAGCAAGTGAATCGTGTCCAGCGAGGGCTGAAGCACTTGGCAAATCACATTTCCAACGGGCAACTCAATGACGGTTCTTGGGGTACCGAGAATGCCTGGGCCCCGCTTTTAGCAACCGCATGCGGATGGCTTAGCTTGAGAGCGGCCAATTTTGCCGGCATCAAGGTCTCTGGTTCTTCCGACAAGGCGGGGGATTTTTTGATTTCCCGGATGCCCCGGTTGGGGACGAAGTGGGGTGGCGGTTCTTGGTACCACCGACTTTATGGAACCGCTGCCGGATTGCGCGTTTTGTATTCGCTTGGACGAGAAAACGAAGAGAAAGCCCAGGTGGCATTAAGCGACATCATGAAACTGGTTGAGTCCAGTAATCGGGCTTTTGGTGGCGCCGGTGGCGAAGAGTACCTGACATTCCATCTGTTGACGGAAATGTTGATGCAAGAGGGTGGCGATCGTTGGAAGGCCTGGTATCAAGTAGCACGCGACAAGTTAATCGAGGTTCAAAACAAAGACGGAAGCTGGACGGGGCACCATTGCATTACCAGTCGAACGTTCAGTACCGCTTGTGCGATGATGGTCCTAACCGCCCCCAATCGTTATTTGCCCATTTCACAAGTTTGATCATCGTGGCAAATTCCTTGGTTGTGATGTCGAACCACTCGCTTGCGCTTCGTGCTTGTAGGTAACGCCGCCCATCGATCGCGCAGCTTGGCAATCATATTCTTCGTGATTGAAGCATTGGCTTGCGCCTCGTGCTTGTAAGTTGCATTGTTCTGCCCGGAAATTGAGCCGCCCGTTTTGAATCACTCGTTTTGGTTTGGTGCCCAAACTTGTTTTAGCCCAAAGATCTCGGTGGAAACGCCCTCGCTAAACAACACGTGATCAGGAGCACCAACGTCAAATCCGGCTGCGGACGCGATCGTCTCGTCGAATTGCAGGATCGAAGCTTTCTTCAACGGGTAAGGGGTGTGGTGAACCTGTCCCGACAATAAACGCTGCTTTCGATCCTTGACGAAAAGCAGATATCGTTCGGCCAGGAAGTCCTCCAGCGTGCCCAGGGCAAGTCTTTGATCCGCGTCTGCGATTGTCTCGCCCACCTTTGCCCGGATTTGGGCCATTGCCGGTTCGGTCTTGGTGAATCGTCTGCTGTGGTACGCGATCGAGTCCTGCTCACGCTCGAGACGCATTCGGGCCCAAAAGTAATTCAGATTCCAATTCGTGCGAGCAAGAGCGACCGCGATCAATCGTGACGCTTCCAAGCTAAAAAAGTAAACGCCTGGCTGGCCTTTGAAATGCACGTAGGTTCGCAGGTTGGTTTCGCAAAAATTGGAAATCCAGGGAACCGCTGGCAGCCGACCCGGTCGAATGTCAGCCATGTAAAACGGAACCAGTCCCAGCCACGCCGAGTTATCAAACGTGTCGATGGAAAGCGGTTGCGGGACCAGTTTTCGCATGAGCGTTGGATCAATCCGCCAATGCACGAACAGCAACTGCTGCCATTTTTGGAATCCGACGGGAGTCTCTCCGCGAGGCCTTTCACGCGAGCCAGTGCGGTCGATTTCGCTTTCTGCAGTCGAAAATTCTGACGTCAAATTGCTCTCCAGCTGTTTTGCCAGCACGCGATGGTTCGTCACGCGATGGTTCGTATTGAGCGGAAATCTGAAATTCGCTACAAGCTTGCAGATTTTCTTCAGGGCGATCAAGCCATTTTTGTGCAAACAGGACTTGATTGTCGAAAAACCAGAACCTACCTCATTCAACCGTTAGCGAACGAGCAACGACAACATGTTGGCTTTTTCAAAACCGGCGATCACCCGTATCGCGACTACTTTCCTTTTGGCACTTCTGTACGTCGGAACGACGACGCTCCAGGCGCAACAGTTCCCATTGGATGCTTCCGTGGCAGCTGCAAAAGCGGGAGTCCACAGCGGTCCGGCGAAAGTCCACTACGCGACGGACATGCTCGCGCGGGGAAGTAAGGTTCTCGTCTACCGATTGGATCCCGATGGTTGGTGTGCCATTCGACCGCCCAAGCAAAGTTTCAGCATCATTCCGGCCGAAGACATTCAGCAGACCAAAGCCGATTTAGGAATCGTCAAAAAGAACAAGACGCGAGCCTGGGTTGGAACCTTGTTGGACAATGCAGAGCAACCTATCTGGCAGGTTCAACTTGATAAAGATGAGGCGGTCGAGATTCTCGGTTTGATTGAGTCCAATCAACCCAACGGCCAAGGGTGGTTCCAGATCAAACCGCCGGCAGGCGAATATCGCTGGATCCACCTCGATGATCTTTCGCCATTTGATCAAAGGCAAATTCGTTTGGCCGCCGGCGAAAGGGTGGAACCGCTGGCGAAGCGCAGCAATCCCAACGTCGCAGGGTCCGATCGCAATGAGCGGCGAACTCATGCCCGCAACGAATCGCGGCCACGAAAACGGCAAAGCATACCGACGCAAAAGATTCCCAATTACGGCCAGGAAACGCGCGAGCCGACGATCCAAAAACAATCCTATTCGGCACCTGAGCAGGAACGATCCGATCAAAAGAGCCAGGTCGTCACAGGGTGGCGGCCAGCAACAAAACCGATACGCCAGGCTGCGCCCCCAAGAAACATGACGGCCGGAATCGAACAGTCGATCGGTTTTCAAGATGACTCGACAAATGAGTTCCAGGAGATTGGCGACACGAATCAAGGGTTTGCCGGAAACGATCGCGAGAACCTGGTGTCCCCCGCAGCCGATTTGCAGCAACTTGAGCTGGCCCTGTCTTCGGAAATGATCAAGGACGTGAAGCAATGGGACCTGATGCCAATTCGGCGTCGTGCCGAATCCTTGATGGCACAAACAACCGATACATTTCAACGCGACGGATATCGCCACCTGATCTCGAAAGTTGATCGATGTCTGGCCATTCAACCGGCCAATACCCGACCCACCGGTTTGCGCAATGATGGAGCGCCTTCCATTCGCGCCGAGAGTGTCGAGGATCCGAAACTGGCGAAAGTCTATGACGCTTACGGGACCCTGCAAGAGTTGGTGCGCAACGGAGGGCTGGGGCAAAGCGAATACGTGTTACAGGATCAAAACGGAAAAATCACGCACCGAGTCAAGGCAGCCCCGGGGCTCAATCTACACCGCTTCGTAAAAAAGAAGATTGGAATCATTGGTCAACGTGGGTTTGACCAACGCTCCGGAATGGATCACGTTACGGCGCAACGCGTCGTGGATTTGAATCGGCTTCGCCGATAGGCCAGTCATCACGAAGGCCAAACCAAATTCAAAACCTCAGCGTTTGGTCTTGATCAAAACGGAATGGGCTTGTTGTGGAGTCTGTCGGGAAGAAGAGCGAAAGCTTGACTGATCGCCAATCGAAGTTGAATTTCGATTGCTCCGAATTCGCGGCGTGGTATCGCGATTCTCATTGCGGTTGACCGGTCGAACAATGGCCGGTTGGCGATTGCTGCCATCCTGATTGGCATTTCGTTGGACACTGGCGGAGCGTGTCGTCGTCGCATTCATTTGCTGAGTGTTCCGTTGCTGAACCTGGCCGTTCGCGTCGGAGCTGCCCGTTTGACCTTGAAACGCTTTGACATAGACCAAACCGGCGACCTGTTGAAACTGTTGTTGCACGGCCGGAGAAATCTTGGTCAAACGTTGAGCCAAGCGTTGCACGCCTGGGCCGTTTTCCACCGTGGTTGCATTCAGGTTCTCAACGAACTTGAGCGTCTCAAGAAAGTTGTGATCGGCGGTGCTTCCAATCAAGGGATGGACCGTCTTGGCAACCGCGTTGGCAGCCATGTTGTCGATCTTCAGGAAAATGTCCAATCGATTTTGCGCTCGCGACTTTCCATCACGCCCGACGAAAAACTCGGTTTGCATGAGGATCACACACCGCGCTTTGACGGGCCGCAAAAGCAAGGGGCCCTGGTACTGACCCTCGCAGTAAAAAAGATGTTTCTTGGTGGATCCGTAGACCAAATCAACGGTGCCCGTGGTGCCCACGCCATCGTTGGTGGAAAGCACGTAGGGAGCGGTTCGCGTGGCGTTCATTTTGGTTGCCCCCATGATCTGCCAAATGTTGACGATGACTTCGGGGTAACGAACCAGGTAAACGAACAGGTCGGGGTCGGCCTGGATCGTGGCCACCGGAAGCCGGCGATAGATCGAGGCGTTCTTGACGATATTTGAAATCTTTTGAGACGTCTTCTGATTCAGCTTGTCATAAGGAATTGCCTTGGTGGCGGCCTTTTTCGAAGCCTTGGTGGAAGAGCCTTTGTTCATGTCTTCCGCTGCCATGGGACGCGCGGAGATTGCCAGAAATGCCAAGGCGAAACCAAGAACCAAGGTCATGGTCTTGAAAGAGCTCACGCCAGGAGTGCCCGCGTTCGAGAACCTTCGTTCCGCGCGCGACGAGACCTTCGAAGTAAATTGCATCGTGGTGAATACCTCTAACGGACTTCGGCCCCCCGGCCGTTTCAGTAAACCCTGGGCGTGCAGGTAAAAAAACAATTTCAAAAGCCGTTTACCGATTTTTATGACAGCAGCAAGCTGTGTCACTCAGGTCCAAACCGGATGCGCGGCTTCTGAAATCGCTTCTTCTTGCATCGGCGATTTGCAAACCGCGAACCAACCTTTTTAAAAGGTTAAAGTGCGCGGCCGGAAAACGGGCAAGCTGCAAAAGATGGCTGCCCGATTTGGAAAAGAATGACCATCGTTCGCAAGATTTGATAGCACTTTGAAAACCAAGTTTGATAGCCTTTTCGAAACGCTGTCCGGCCGGCGGTGAAGTTCTAACCTTCGTTTCGAGCCACGTTCAGGAAATTCCAACCCGATGCATACCAGCCTTCGCCAAAGGGATTCGACCAGCGACATTCGCTCAGGATGCGAGTGTCACGTCCGTCCAGGCTGTGAATCTTGATGATCGCAACGCCGCCGTCGACGAAGTCAAGGTCGCTGATAACGCCGACACCCTGTGTTGAGATATTCCTGGTGAACCCGCGAATTTCAATCTCTTCGTCACTGCGAAGCGAAATGGTCACGGGACGGATCAGGGATTGGCGATGGGCGCTCCTTCGTTCCCGGGCAATCAACTGCGATTCTTCGCGCAAGAGTTGAAGAACAATTCGTTCGACAACAGGATCAGACGGTGATTGCATTTCGCGCAACATGCGAAAATCTCCAATTGAAAGGGGGCAAGCAGACGATTGTCGATTTACGACACCTCGATAAAAAATACCCCGTGGAAAGTTGAAGGAGGCCGAGAAGCGTCTTTCCACCCTCCGTTTGGGTTGGAAAAAAAGGTGCCCCTGCCGAAGGAGGCGATTTTGCCGAATTTGACGATTGGAATCGCCGCGAGCCTGGCAGCAATCCCTACGAGCACGAAGCGCGAGCGAGTGGTTCCTTCCGCATGGAAGCTCTGCAGGCCCCTCCCGAGAACATCGCGGCATACAAGCACGAAGCGCGAGCGAGTGAATCCCGCGCCCTGGAACCTTCCATGTCTCATAGCAATCCCTACGAGCACGAAGCGCGAGCGAGTGGTTCCTTCCGCATGGGACTCTTCAAGCCCCTCCCGAGAACATCGCGGCATACAAGCACGAAGCGCGAGCGAGTGAATCCC
>CAYSXI010000167.1:7129-11571 GCA_964434955.1 uncultured Pirellulaceae bacterium | reverse complement strand
TAGGTCGACAGCCGGACCTTCCCGAGGGATTCGAGTGGCCGCGACACAATGGAATTCCCTTGTCCTTCCTCGGACAAATTGACTTTATCGAAGATGAGATGCTCGTATCCTTCTTCTACAATTGCGTCGATACGCCTTGGGGCAACGAAGAATCCGATCGTGGCGGCGCACGGGTTTATCAGTTCGCTCGCGATCGAACATTTGTTCAAACCCCGCCCCCGGAAGACTTGAGCACCGATTTCCAGTTTCCCGAAAAGGCAAGTGGAATCTCCGTAGATGTTCAGCTCCCGGATTCCAAATCGCTGCTTTTGCAGCTGGCCGAAATTGGCGAAGCGGATATTGCGCGATTGGCCGATTTGGAAGCCGAGCAAAACGCTGGCGGTGAACCGGCTCACCACCTTTTCGGTTATCCCATGCTGATTCAAAACGACATGGAAGTTCAATGCGAACTCATGTCCAAGGGTTTGCCACTGGATGACGTGGACGACGAAACGGTTTTGGAGCACCTGGAAAATTCACAATCCTGGATTTTGCTTTTCCAAATTGATTCCGATGAAGCCATGGGATGGAATTGGGGCGATAGCGGGAAGCTCTACTACTGGATCCACGAAAGTGATTTGAGCGACCTCAACTTTGACAATACCTGGACGATTCTCCAGTCTCATTGACCAATAAACATGACTGATTTTCCAAAGCAATTTCTATCCACGTCTTTCGCAAAGGCCTCGGCGTATTCTCTCGTTTGGCTGATCGGCATCGCCTGTTTCGGCTGTGAGCAGTCATCGTTCGTTGACGACGATCATCAAGCGTCGGCAAAAAGGGATGTTGCCGGGGAGCGAGAAGACGCAAGCCACGGCGAAGAACCCGTCGAGAACGGAAAGTCGGCCGAAGAAATTCTGAGCAATCCGGAATGCCTTGCATTTTGCTACGGCGGGTTTCGTGGCAAGTCGCGGAACGAGGTGCCTTCGGTTGAACAGATTCAGGAAGACCTGAAGATCCTGGCCGCGCTCGACGTCAAGATTCTACGGACCTACAACACGCAACAATTTGAACATGCAGCGCGATTGTTGAAGGCAATCCGGCTTTTGAAAAAGTCCGATTCCGGTTTCGAAATGTATGTGATGCTTGGGGCATGGATCGATTGTAAAAATGCCTGGAAGGATAATCCCGATCACGAATCAGAGAGCCTGGAAAACAACACGGCCGAGATCAACGCGGCAATTCAACTTGCGAACCAATATCCGGACATCGTGAAAGTGATCGCCGTCGGCAATGAAGCCATGGTGCATTGGGCCCAAGGGTACTTCGTGCACCCGCGTATTATTTTGAAATGGGTTGAGCATTTGCAGTCGCTCAAGAAGCAAGAGAAATTGCCCGCGGGTGTCTGGATCACAAGCTCCGACAACTTCGCGGCATGGGGCGGCGGCGATGACAGCTATCACAATGAAGATCTGACGAAATTGATCAAGGCGGTGGACTATATTTCCGTCCACACCTATCCGTTTCATGACAGCCATTACAACAAGGATTACTGGCTCGCGCCTAATTCGGATGAAGGGTTATCGGCGGCGGCGCGTGCTGACAGAGCAATCGAGCGGGCCGTACAGTATGCCAGGTCTCAGTACGAATCGGTCGCAAAATACGTGAAGGGCCTGGGTGTGGACAAACCAATCCACATCGGGGAAACCGGATGGGCCACGAAGAGCCATTCGTTCTATGGCCCGAAGGGGTCGGGAGCCGCGGACGAGTATAAGCAAAAACGGTACTACGATGGCATCAGGAAATGGACCCGAGAGGATCGCATCGCCTGCTTTTATTTTGAAGCTTTTGACGAACCCTGGAAGGATGCCAAGAACGAGGAAGGTTCCGAAAATCACTTCGGTATTTTTACGGTGGGTGGGAAAGCCAAATTCGTCATTTGGGATGCCGTGGAAAGCGGTAAATTTGATGGTCTGAAACGGGGGGGCGACCAAGTCAGCGAGTCGTTTTCCGGCAAGAAGGATCAGGTTCAAGGAATGATCCTGGCAATTCCGAATAAGAAATAGGATATTGCCCACCCAAATGGCAACAAAATCGCTTGCCACGACGGAAGCCAAGGAATCCGTCCTTGCCAAAAAAATCAGTTTAAGGTTTACTGATTTATTGATTGAGTTGTTTTGATTTATGATCGCGGAAAAGAAATGAACGAGTGGAACTTTACATCGGAAGAGCTATTTGGTTTTGGGCTTTTCCTGGCAGTGGTCATCGGAATGACGCTTTTCATGAAGCTCTGGTGCCTGTTCATTATTTTTAGCTAAGCCGACCATTCGATTGTCTTTCAACGCTCCTTTGAAGCCCTTGGAATTGAACCACTCGCTGGCGCTTCGTGCTTGTATGGATTGTCTGGGGAACGTTCGAGTTGGCGAACGTGACAGACGAAAGGTAATCTGGTTGTGATTCGGATCCACTGAGCAACAATTGCTTGAAGCAATTAGCCCAGGCAATTGTTGTGTCACTTGCTCGGGGACATTGCTCGGGGCGACTTTGTGAGAGTCGTACATGCTGCGGTAGGTTTCGCTCGCCTGCCCGACTGTTTCTTTGTCCCGCGCTGAAATCCAATCGCTACCGCGCGAACCATCCAACCGCTGCCGCGCGAACCATCCAACCGCTGCCGCGCGAACCAATCAAGAGATGGAACGCGAACCGTCCAAGTGCGAAGCGTCCGCGAACGAATCGCGGACTTCCCGGATTTGCATTTTAATTGCTGGGTTGCCCTTCTCCTTGGCGAATCGACTCTGCGGCATAAACGACAGCGCTCCAGTTGCGCCAGGTGCTCCATACAAGCACGAAGCGCAAGCGAGTGGTTCAACTCCTACTGCCAGTCCGTGTATCCGAATCAAAAACAGCCCCTCGTTTGCCCGTTGTGCTCGGCAAGCTCTCGAAAAACTTCACAGACAATCCATACGGAGCACGAAGCGCAAGCGAGTGGTTCAACTCCTACGGACCGACCGGCAATTTGGACATGCGAGTTGACTGAACCGCATGCGGCCAAATACCGCGTGAAACCACTGGCCCAGACGGAAACCTTTGTGTCTCGGAATCTGCGTAGGGAGTCTATTTCTTTCGCCGCTTCGTCGCCTTGCTATCATTCGACTTTGAGCTGGAATCGTCTTTCGAATCCTTCAGCTCCGGTTCCTTGCCCGATTCTTTGAATTCCGCGAGCCAGGCCTGGGTTTCCTTGAGCGCGGGCGAAAAACCCCAAGGGCCTCGCGCTGCAGCAACTGCCAACTTCCCGTCTTTTCGAACGAGAAAAATTCGATCGGGATAAGCGCTATAGTCTTTGTTGGTTTTGTCATCCATCGAATCGACAAGGCAAGGAATCGTCAGCTCTTTGTTCTTGAACAGCATCTCGGCCGTGGTGCAACGTTCTTTGTAATTATCGTGTTCGGTGATTCCTAATTCCTTGGCGTATCCGACGGGGCGTCTGCCGTCGGCGGCGTGGGCTTCCTTGATGTAGATCATTCGAAATTCGGCAACGTCTTTGTAATCCTGATACATCTTCTCAATCGTACCGACTGAGTTCAGGAAAGGCGGTCAGGAATAACTGCCAAAAATAAGGACCACCGGCTTTTTGCCTTGGAACGACGAAAGTTCGGTTTCCGATTCACCATCCAGCGACTTGAGCTTAAAGTTCGGCGCTTCTTGTCCAACCTTGAGCGCCTTGGCGTCCATTCGGGAACGCATGTTTCGATTTCGATTCTTGTTCCGGTTTTTGTTTTGGGACGTGGCTTCCGTCGGTAGGCCGACAAGCATTGCCAGAAACAATGCAACCGCCGCCAATCCAGTCGCCGATATCGGTTTCAACATCGCAATTCCTTTCCTAATCACCAGTTTTTGAGTTTCGAGTGACCCGTAACCGTGATACCGCAGGTGTGGATGCCTTGGGGACAAACGTCGTTTAGAATACGGGCGTTGAAGGTGTTTTATCTGGAAAGGCAGCCACGATGCAAAGGTTTCCCCGCCGGTTTGGAATCTTTTTCTGTTTGTTTTTGTTCGGTGCGTTGGCTCACGGTGCTTTCGGGCAGGAAACAAAACCAATTTTTGCTTCCAAAAAGATCACGATTGAAACGCCGGGACATTCGCAAAAACTGGAAGCCAAGATTGCCGGCGCAAAGGACCTTTATTTGGTTGTTACGGATGCCGGCGACGGTTACAGCTTCGACCACGCGGATTGGGCGGAACCTCGCCTGATTGGCAAATCAAAAACGGCCAAACTCACGGACCTCCCATGGAAATCGGCGACGACCGGTTGGGGCAGCATCAATAAAAACAAGAGCTGCGCTGGGCAAAATATGAGGATCAACGACCGTGCCTTTGCGGATGGAATTGGAACCCACGCGAATTCGGTGATCCATTTCCAACTACCGGCCAAACACGACTTTCAGAAGTTTACGGCGACCGTT
>CAYSXI010000167.1:0-7119 GCA_964434955.1 uncultured Pirellulaceae bacterium | reverse complement strand
GACAATAGTGGTACGGATCAAGGTGGCGGTCACAACGCGAGTGTGAAGTTCCTTGTTTTTACCGGCAAGCCGCCAAGCAAATACTACTCCGGAAATTCCTCCTCCCCGCGTGGGAATCGGGCGGATCATGAGCTTGAGAAAGTCTTGACCCAATTTGATGTGCATCCCAGCCTCGAGATTGGTCTTTTTGCCGCGGAACCGATGTTGGTTAATCCCACCAATATCGACATCGATCATCGCGGACGTGTTTGGGTCTGCGAGGTGGTCAACTATCGCGGCAAACGCAATTCTCGCAAGGAGGGCGATCGAATCTTAATCCTCGAGGACAAGAACGGCGACGGAAAGGCCGACAAGCAAACGGTCTTTTACCAGGGCCGAGACATTGATTCGGTTCACGGCATCTGCGTCCTGGGAGATCGCGTGATTGTCTCGGCCGGTTCACAGGTGTTCTACCTGATTGACGATGATCAAGATCTGAAAGCCGATCGAAAAGAGGTTTTGTTTACCGGGATCAGCGGCACCCAACATGACCACGGCATTCATGCGTTTGTATTCGGCCCAGACGGAAAGTTGTATTTCAACTTTGGAAACACGGGTCGTCAGATCAAAGACAAAGATGGAAACGATATTGTTGACGTCGCCGGACAGATCGTCTCGGATCGAACGTTCCCGTACAAACAGGGCATGGTGTTTCGCTGCAACCTGGATGGTAGCGAATTCGAAACGCTCGGTTGGAATTTTCGCAACAACTGGGAAGTATGCGTCGACTCTTTCGGACGGATGTGGCAAAGCGACAACGACGACGACGGGAATCGCGGCGTCCGGATTAACTTTGTGATGCAATATGGAAACTTTGGTTACTTGGACGAGATCACGGGCGCCGGATGGCGTTCGCCACGAACGGGCATGTCGGACGAAATTCCTCTTCGCCATTGGCACTTGAATGATCCGGGAGTGGTTCCCAATCTCTTGCAAACCGGTGCTGGATCGCCAACGGGAATCTGTTTTTACGAGGGCGAGGCGTTACCCAAGATCTTTCATCAGCAGATCATTCACTGCGACGCGGGTCCCAATGTGGTCCGCGCTTACACGGTGGTTCCGGATGGTTTCGGCTTCAAGTCCGAAATGATCAACATCATGGACGGTTCAAAATACAACAAATGGTTTCGGCCATCTGATGTCTGTGTGGCACCGGATGGTTCTTTGCTGGTCGCGGATTGGTATGATCCGGGAGTCGGTGGGCATGGAATGGGCGACATCGAGCGCGGACGCTTGTTTCGCGTCACGGCAAAAGGGCAGGGCGGCAGCTACAAGTTCCAGATGCCGGACCTGAAAAGCGTCGAAGGCGCCATCCAGGCCCTGCACAGCCCAAACTTGGCGACCCGTTACATGGCTTGGAGCTTCCTGCAGAAAAAAGGCGCCGATGCGGCACCGGAACTCCTGAGAATGTTCCATGGCAAGGATGAGCGTTACGCGGCACGAGCGCTTTGGCTGCTGACAAAAACGCTTCCAAAAGACAAACTTGCCAAAATCCTGGTAGATTCGCTCCGCGACAACTCTCGGCCCTTGGTGCAAGAAACGGCGCTCAAGGCCTCCTGGCAGCTCAAGAATAATCTCAACGCCAATAACGGATCACTTTTCGAGTCAATCTATGTGAACGACGCTTTTGACATCAAAAATAAAAACGTTCTTCGAGAATGTTTGATTGGCCTGAACTTTCGTCATCCCAATAAGAGAAAACCAATGTTGATTCCGGGATTGAAGAAAATCGCAGGCCAGATTGGGGACGATCGTTGGGGCTTGGAGGCATTGGGAATTGCACTGCAAAAAAGCCCGGGTGAAAAGGGAGATTCGGCCTGGGACATGAACCTCAACGGAGTGGTGGAAGGTCTGCCGGCAGATGATGCCAGGTTTGTTTTGTGGCGTTCACGCAGTCAAAAGACCCCCGACCTGTTGGGAAAACTGATTGCCGATTCGAAGACATCCGCCAAAGAGTCCATTCCACTTTTTCGGGCTCTTGATTTTCAAAACGCTGAGAGTGTCGAACGGGTTGCGAGGAAATTGGCTTTTCAAACAAAATACTCTGACAGCAATAAACAGTCGCTTGTTTTCCGTGAGTCATTGAAGCGGATCCGCAATTCGGAATTGACCGGAATTGAAAGGGAATTGCTGCAGGGGTACTTGGCCAAAGATTCCGTTTCCAGCACCGACAAGCTGGCGGTAATCCGCAAGTTTCGCCTGAGCGAGTATGCCGACGATTTGGTAAAGATGGCTATCCAGCCCGGGCAACGCGACTCAGGTCGCCAAGCCGTCGAAGTGCTGTATGAACTCGGGAAAACAAAACCACTGACTGATCAAATGCGTTCGGCGAGCCAGGAGCAGTTTGAATTCCTCGTTACGAATATCGGTTCCGTTGCCCGAAAAACAAGTGCGGAACTTTTGCTGGCTTATGCGAAATCAGACTCGCTTCCGCTTGAACGCCGGCGGCTTGCGACGCGAAAACTGGGCGATTTCCATGTTGGTTGCAAAGCTGTGATCGAATGGTTCAAGTCGGGATCCCACGACAAGGATCTTGAGCCGGCGATGAGCGCGGCACTTCACAATGCTCGCTGGAACGACATCAATTCGCAGGCAAACAAATTGTTCCCTTTGGCCAAGTCGAAAGGTGATCGACCTTTGCCAAAAATCGCCAGCCTGGTACGTCGTCGCGGCGATCCGGAAAAAGGCCTGTTGGTATTCAAGAAGGCGGGAACCTGCGCGACTTGCCATGTCGTGAATGGCGAAGGCAAGCAGGTGGGTCCGGACATGTCAGAAATCGGTGCGAAGCTTTCCAAAACTGCGATGTACGAATCGATTCTGTTTCCTTCGTCAGCGATTAGCCACAACTATGAAATGTGGCGGATTACAACCGAAGAAGGTGAAATGATTGATGGTGTGCTGCAATCGGAAACGGCCGATTCCATCACCCTCTTGGACGCAAAAGGGAATTCGCAAACGATCAAGGTCGAGGATATCGACGAGAAAGAAAAACAGAAGGTCTCGCTGATGCCTGATGACCTGCACAAATTGATGACCGAACAGGAGCTGGTCGACCTCGTTGAATACTTGAGCCGACTCAAGAAGAAAAAGAAATAGTTCTTTGTTTTTCGTGCTGTCCGGCAATTGACGTTCCTCATCCAGGGATTTGCGGAATTGGTCTTTGCCAGGAAGGATGTATTGCGCGTCGCGGTCAATTCATTGCAGCTTCTCGTCCAGCAAGACGATGCCGCCTGCTTTTCTTGGGCGAAAGGAACCCATCGTTTCTTGTTCAGATTCGAACCAAAATCTCGGCAAGGGCGCACATGGCTCCCAAATGCACTTCCGATTCCCGTGGACTTATTGCAACATTGATTGGAATTTTCATCAAATCCAGGCCTTGTTCCTTCATCTTGCAAATATCGATTTATTAGCCGAGTTTATGTGGCTGATTCTCGGCCTGAAAGCCGCGCACATGATAGAGTTTTCGAGTGTATTGAGCTCCGTAAACTTGGCCCAAGTATGAGCGGTCTTATCCAATACAAGTTTTTTGCCCTGGCATGCATTCTGTGCGGCATGACCGGAATTTGTCTTCGCAGCTGTCATCTGGAGCGCCCGGCCCAACCAGCCCATGAATGGCCAGAATTACAGGATCGATCTTTGGATTCAACACCACCACAAAACTCGCGATCTCCGAAAACCGCGCAGAATCGTTGAGCGAGAGCCTACAGGTTTCAAGCTTTCCTTTCCTGGCTTCTTCGTTTGCCGAAACAAGAAGTCTAGAATAGATCCACTTCATGAAACCGGAATATTACTCGAACTTGGATTCGACTTGCAGGATAAAACGTGACCAAGATATCAAGACGCAATGCCATTGCCGTGACGGCGGGGATGGGTACTTCACTGGCGCTCGGCAAGGTTGCAACGGCCGGCGAAATTGCCAAAGCTGAGCTAGCCGTTCCTCAGAAATTTCGCTTTTGCTTTAACACGAGTACGATTCGTGGGCAGAAACTCCCTTTGGACAAACTCGTCAATCTGGTTGCGGATGCGGGTTACGATGGAATTGAACCCTGGATCGGGGAGATCACTCGATTCAAAAACACGGGGAGAAAGCTTAAAGAGCTCGCAGACCTGATCAAAGATCGCGGCTTGAAAGTTGAAAGCGCGATCGGGTTTGCGAACTGGATCGTCGACGACAAAACCAAGCGCGAAAAAGCTTTGGACCAGGCAAAGAGAGACATGGAAGTCCTGAAGGCAATCGGCGGAACGCGAATCGCAGCCCCACCGGCTGGAACTTCCGAGCCGGTCGACCTGGCTCGCGCGGCCGAGCGATACCGCGAGCTACTGAAAATTGGCGAACAAATGGAGGTTCTGCCGCAACTGGAACTTTGGGGATTCTCCCAACCGATCAACCGACTCGGCGAACTCGCTTACATTGCAGCTGAAGCCGGGCATCCAAATGCATGCATCCTTCCGGATATCTATCACATCTACAAAGGCGGATCTGATTTCGCCGGACTGAAAATGTTGAACGGCGGTCAGATTCACGTGTTTCACGTAAACGACTATCCGGATATCGCAAGAGAAAAAATTAAAGACAGCGATCGTGTTTACCCAGGTGATGGAGTTGCTCCAATTAAATCCATCGTCGAAACGTTGAATGAAATCGGATTCCAAGGCGCACTTTCGCTTGAGTTGTTCAATCCGAAATACTGGAAACTCGAGCCCGCAGAGGTCGCGAAAGTTGGGCTGGAAAAAATGAAGAAAGCCGTTTCGATAAATTAGCTGTTGGGCACCTGACAATGATCGTGCTCAGCGAATTTTCAATCATTTCGATTCTCGAGCCATTCTTTTGCCAGAAGGTAGTGCGTTGACGCGTAGTAATCGTCAACGATCTCCTGCAGCATCGCGTAGGCCTCGTCTTTGCTCTTGGCTTTGGACTGGATGATTCGGCGGGCGGCAAAAAACAATCGCTCTGCCGGACGCTCGTGGCGTTTCTTCAGCTCCTCGTAAACGCTTTGAACCGCTTTTCCGGATTCGGTGTCTCGAAATTGATTTTGAAATCGATGGTAGCGAGAAACCCATTTGTTCGATTCATTTTTCGTGATCAAGTCGACGAGTTTTCGCGATTCAACGTCCGCAATGGACTGGATGTCTTTGATCATTTCTTCGATTTCCACTCTTTGTTCTTCTTCAATCCGGGATTCCTTGGCTCTCCGGTACAAAGACAAGGCAACGCGGTATCGTTCTCGATCAAAGTGTTGTTTGGCGAGAGGAAGAAGCCGGCCGGCGTCCTCGCTGGTGACAATCTCAAGCCATTCGATGGCTTGGTTGACCGGCAGCATCGCAAACATGTGCGCCCCATTGTTTTCGAACATCCGCACTTCCTTGAAACCATCCTCGACTAGTTTTCGATAGGCATAAGCGGCCATTTCATATTTCACCGCAGTATCATTCGGCGCGTGAACAATGGCGACCGGAATTTTCCGCTGGGCCGCCCGAACATCGTCGTCGGTGTAGGCCGTCGGTTCACATTGGATGATGAGCCCGCAAGACACGGGAAAGATGCCGTCAACCATTTCCGGGAAATTCATCCCGACGCTATAGGTCAAAAATCCGCCCTGCGAATGCCCACCGACAAAAACCTTGTTGATTGCGACATATGACCTGACCTGTTGGATGACTTCGGCGACGAGGGGCGGACTTTCCCGGTTAAAGCGAGGGTGGTTTTTGTATTTGCTTTTGCCAGAGTAATTCACATAGGAGTAGTTGTAGCGTGGCGAGTCTGGATTGAAATTGGAACTAGGGTTTTCCCCGTTGATTCCAATGAGGACATAGCGTTCTGCAATATCCGGCCACGCAGAGACGATCGTCGAAACGTACATCTTCGCGTTCATGTTGGAGCCGTGAAGAATCACGATCGATGGGTATTTCTTTTTGGCGTCGTATTCTTTCGGAACCCGCAAATGATACGTCATCCCGTTTCGGGCCAGCCCCAATGAAATTTTTCCGGGCTCAAGTTTCGCATTAGAAAATGCCAGTATCTTGCGGACCTGGTCAAAACTGACTTTTCGCAATCCCTTGAGCGTTTGCAGTTCCAATGAATCGCCAATCAACTTTCCGGAAAGCTTTTGGTGTCCCGCCGTTTTGACCTCAACCAGGTCACCCATCTCAAGCGATCTCAACCGGTCGACCCGAATCTCCGCCTTTCCAAAACTCGTCTCAAGGACGATCGGCTTCGAAGACTTTCCCTCAAGCGTTCCTCCGTCATTGAGGATCACCGATAGGCTCACGTCCGGTTTTGCCTCGGCGGGATCGGTAGAAACCTGAGCAAGCAAGCGGCCTGCGAACAGAGGCGACAATAAAAGAAAAAACAAAGCGAATGCAGCGCGAAACTCACTCATGAAAAACATGAATCGACTCCTCTCATTCAGATGCCTGTTTTGCCCCGCCGTGCTTTTGCCTGTTTCCATATATTACCAAAAAACGCCCGTTGAAATTCAACGAGCGTTCGAAGATTTTATGAGTCGTGGCTATTCCATCGACCAGCGGGTCATCGAATCAGTCGCTCTTGTCCTTGAGTTCTTTCAAGATCTCGATGAGTTTTTCGGACTTGGCCCGTTTCGCGAGTGAGCCTTCGATAATCGCGACAATCTTTCCGTCCGGACCGACCACATAGTTGTCGAATTTTCTCCGTCCGGGGCTGTATCGAGGTGTTGCTTTTTTGCCTCGATCCAAAGCCATTGTAAATTCGCTTTTCGTTTTTTCTTTGGTTAGCTGAAGTCCCTCGACGCCTTTGTTTTCCTCTCGAAATACAACGATGATTTCGGTGTTAAGTTTATCAAATGTTTCCTTTTGCTTGTTCAGTTCGACCAACTGAGCGCAGCAGAACGGTCACCAATGGGCACGCGAAAATAACAAAACAACCGATTTTGGCTTTTCGCCAAACCGATCAGAAAGCTTCACTTTTTTGTCATCAAAAGTGTCCAGCTCGAAGTCCGGCGCTTTGTCACCGACCTTCAAAGGCTCGACTTTGTCATCCGCCTTTTTGTTGCCCTGCCCGACCGCTGAAGCCGTAAGCAACAGGCAGACCGCAACTCCAGC
>CAYSXI010000166.1:0-11767 GCA_964434955.1 uncultured Pirellulaceae bacterium | reverse complement strand
TGGTGACTTTTGTGGACGACCAGACGATTCGAATGATTCCGCCTAATATGGCCGGCCTCGAAGATCAAGTTGACCCCATGACATTCAAAAAAGAAGAAAGCAAGTAAGACCTCAATTTCCGAATCACGTTCGGATGCCAACAAGGATGTTGCCATGAGTCGTCGAGGATTTCGCATCCCAAAAATTCGAATGCCCAAAATGAAGCGGCCCAGGTTTCGCCGGCCGAGTCGCGATACGTTTCGTCGGATGATGCCAAGGCGTGGCGGTGGTTGGAGCAATTTGACTCTACCGGTCGCCGGTTTGGTTGGCCTGATGATCCTGATTCTCTCCGGTTCGATTCTGTTTAAGGGGTGTGGTTCGCCGAATTCGCAAATGGCGGAACAAGACGACGTGACGGATAACTCGGCCGTCACCAACCAGGATCAGGTTGGTAAGAAGATTGTGGGCGAATGGAGTGGCCGCGCTGGCATCAACCAGGAACTGTTGAATCTCAAGCTCGGATCGCTCGAAAGGTCGCAGGCCGCGTTCGTTCAGCGCTTGGCGAAAGAACATCTGGCTGCCCAGCTAAAGGCGATATTCGGCACGGATGGAAGCTTGTTTATTGAGGTCGCTTCCAGTGATCCTTTGGCGACGGCGCCGGGAATCAACGCCAAAGGAACCTGGAAGGTAATCGCCGCCATGGAAAATCGTGTGACGGTCGAACTGGATTTTGTGAGCAGCCATGACCAGACGCGAAAAATCAACCGCTACGAACTGCAGTTCATCGGGAACGATCATGTCGCCATGGTTGCGCCAACCGGTCCGGAGCTATCCGATTGTCAGCCGATTTATCTATTCCAGAAAAACAAAGCGCAAGCCAACGTCGCAAGCGACTCTGCGGAGCTGCTCAAGAAATAGTTGATTTGGCAGGTCGGAATGGTTGCTACTTCCGTTTGGATTTTTGCGGAACGAATTTTTCGCCAACCATTTCTTTGAACTTCTTGCGCTGGTCGGGGCGTAGTTCACGCAGAAGCTTCTCGCGGGCCTGCTCTTTCAGTTTGGCAATTTCTTCTTGAAGTTCGGCGTTGATTTCTGCCGAGCGTTTCTTCAGTTGATTTTTTTGATCTTCATCAATTCCCAGTTCTTCGGCAACGGATTGACCGACCAAAGTTCGCAAGTCACCTCGCGACTTGATCTGCATCTGGGTTCGGATTTGCTCCAGCCGCTTGGACTGATGGGGCAAGAGAACAGCCCCCATCGCCGACTTGCGTTCTTCGCTCAGCCGTTGATAAGTCTGACTCCATTTTTTCGTGTCGAATTTGCCACCGCCACTTCGCGCGGATTTCATTTCTTCGTTGACCTGTTGATTGAAATCCTGCTGGATTTTTTTGAGTTCCTTGATTTGGTCCTGGTCCAGTTCCAGATCCTTTTGCACGTCGGTGTTGTGCATGAGATTGCCGGACTGAGCGCTTGCAAAATCAACCATCATCCGGGCGTTCAGGGCATCCGCCTCCGCCTGCATCTGCATGGCTCGAACTTTCAGTTCCATCGCGCGCTGATACTCAAGCTTGCGGAGCGCTTCGATGTCTTTGGATTGGCCCGAGGCCTGGGGAATCGAAAACAATGAACTCAGGGCAAAACAGGCAATCAAACAAAGTTTGTATTTCATGACTCTCTCCGGAATGAGGATCGTTGGCTTCCATTCACGATAGTGCCACGGAACCTGTGGCTTTGCGCGGATTTCCAAAAGATTAGCGAAATTTATTGCCGAACCAAAATGCCGGTCGATTTTCGAAGCTCGTTAGCGCGGTTTTGACCGATCGAAGAGCCGCCGAAATGCGGTTTGGGCGGGGATTGGTTCGGGGGAAGCGGGTGTGCCGTGTGGAACCACTCGCTGGCGCTTCGTGCTTGTAGGGAGTGAGGGAAACCGGTTGGTTGCGCGATGTGTTTGTCGGCGCCGTGGGGAACCACTCGCTGGCGCTTCGTGTTTGTCGGGTGTGTGGGAAACCGGATGATTGTGCGATGTGTTTGGGCGCGGAGCGGTCTGGGCCAGGTTTGCTGATATTCACATGAGTCGGATCGAATCTCCGCCGGTGCAACCACATGAGTGTGGCTGTTGCATCAGGTCTTTGGCTTGAAAAGCTTTCGATCAATGGAAGGCTGGAAGGTGGTCCAGGGACTGTCTTTGTTAACGTCTTCCTCAATAATCTGAATTGCCGAGTTGAGTTTCGAATCGAGCGAGTCCAGATGGTGGATCGCGATCGCTTCCAGAGTCATAGGGAGCTTGGAGCTTCCAAATTCATAACGGCCGTGATGACTGAGGATAATGTGCTTGAGGGCAACGGCAAATTCCCGTGGGAATTTTTCGCCGGATAGCTTTTCAGCTTCGGCGATTTTCTGCGAAAGAATTTCGACCCCAATGGTCATGTGGCCCAGCAACTGACCTTCATCCGAGTAGGAAAGGTCTCGCTCGTACGTGAGCTCGTGAATCTTTCCAATGTCATGCAAGAAGGAGCCCATCACCATGATGTCTTCATCGAGGCCCGGGTAGCGGGGAGAGGCGAATTGAGCCAGTTCGATTAGCGCCAAAGAATGCTGGAGCAGTCCTCCCTGGAAGGCATGGTGGTTCTTGATTCCCGCGGGAGCTTTCTTGAACGCATTCATGAATTCTTCGTCAATCAAAAAGCACTCGGCGAGATTGCGAAGATGAAAGTTCTTGATCTGCCGAAGTGTTTCACTGAGTTGCCCGACCATTGTTTCGATCTGGGCCGTATCGAGCGTGACAAAGTCCGCGGGATCTACCGAGTTGGCATCGGCCGGGAAGATTTTTTGCACAATGATCTGCATGGCGCCATTGTAGAACTGGGCCTTGCCTTGAACTTTGACGAAGTCACCATTGTTGAATCGATTGGCGATCTCCTCTTGGGCGTTCCACAGCATTGCCGTGATGGATCCGGTTTTGTCGCTTAGCCGCATCTGCAAGTACAGATTATTGGCTCGATTGGAACGGAGTTGTTTTTGAGCAACGATGAAAACCTGGTCCACATTTTCGCCGTCACTCAATTCTCTGACGAATCGCCGCGACATTGCATCCTCCCGAAGTCACGCAAGTTGATTAGGCTGACGATTTTAGTCGGCCTGCATCGGGGCGGGGAAGGGGAGGACGCTGGCGCCAGGATCGTTGTGAGCTGTTTCGCCGAGGTTACCTCGCGAACTGGCCAAAAAACAGGCTGTTGTAAAACACCCGCCGGGAGCCTTCCCAGAACCCACGGAAATTCGGGTTGTCCGAAAGCAGGATAACGTTGCCGCTTCCTTTCGGGTATACCACAACGCTTGCCTTGTCTTTCAGTTTTTCGACGTTTTCCTTGGATACATATCCGCTCAGTACCACATTCTCCGAATCGTAGACGAAGGGATTCTGGTAGGCGTTTTTCGATGGAAGGATCGACGAAGTATGATTGCGAAATACGGGCATCGTTTGCGTCGTGAGTCCGTAGGCCAATGGATGGGTCCGATCGACCTTGGTTTGGAGAATCGAGCCACTGATGAGTTGAAGGGCGCGGTCGTTCCGGGCGCTCGCAAACGGTTTCTGGATACTTCCCGCTTTGTCGGTCTTTTCTTCAGCTGGTTTGGCACGGTCTTCTTTTCCACCTGATAACTCAGCCTCAAAAAACTTGGCCGCCCTCGTGAGGGCAATCAGTGTTCCGCCTTTGCCAGTCCAGTCCAGGAGTTTTTCCCGCGCTTCCGAATAGGATCCGCTCGTGACAATGATTTTGTTGTAGCGGGTCAAGTCAGTTCTTGAGACCCGATCCATGGGGATCAGCGTAATCGGCATCCGCAGTCGGTGATCCAATGCATGCCATACTTCGCCACACTCGTAGGCGCTCGTCCCACGTCCGATGATCAACGCAACTTGAGGCGGTTCGATAACTCGCATTTGGTTGCTACCGATATCAATGCCGCGCGGCGTGAGTCCCGTTTTGATCGGCAGGACGTTGACGCCCAGCCCGGCTGCTTTTGACAGCTCGTTCACAATCAGCTTGCGCTTGTCTTTTTGAATCCCAATCGGCACGACCAGGGTTCCGTAGCCGTACGAGACTTCTCGTTTTCCAAGTTTGACTGAAAACGGTGCCGTGGCGACTTTGACCTTGATGTTTTTCTTGAGCAAATTGGACAGCAGGTTGATCGATGCGGTATCCCGGTAGTCGATGACGTAAGCGTAGTCGCCGTCGCTGGCGCGGAAGTTGCGTTTGCGGATTCCCCCGAGCTTTGCCGCGACCAGGTTTTCGGGATCGACATGCGGCAGCTCAAAAGTCTGCAGGTTGTAGGCCAAAGGCAGAGTCCAGGCGGAGACGTCGTAAAAGATGTTCTCGCGAAAGTTGGTGCGCCGATCAAATAGTGATTCGATAAATCGATACTCGGGTTGTTCGGTCGGGACAATCAATGTGATGTCCCGGTAGTGCTTCTGGTTTGCGACTTCAATGTTTTGTTTGAGCCAGTAACACTGGATATCGTGTCTTAGCAGTGTGTCCGCAAAGCGTTGCAGGCGGGTCCGGTCTCCGTTTGCACGAAGCGCATAAAACCGCACCTTTCCTGACTTCGCTTTGGCAATGGCCTGTTCGTAGAATTCTTTTTGGTAGTCCAATAGTTTTTGTCGCATGTCGGACGTGGCTTCGAGACTGGTCAACGAAGTCGTGAACTGGTTTCGAATGGTGTCTGGAAACCGGACCAAACCATTGGAGCTTTCCTGGACCTGTCCCCGCGAACTGCCTTGTTCAAATAGAATGCCGACCGCGCCGTGTAGATCCGGATACGTTGATCCCTTGCCCATGTAAAAGTCGTCAAACAACTCCTGGGTCAGGTAAAGGGTGCCCCGTTTATCAAACGCTTTGACGTGGTACTTGGCGATTTCTGCCGTCAATTCAATGTTCTTTCGTGGCGTAAGCGGATTGGTTCGTTGCGGAATGCCGGGCTGGAAGAAGTAGGTTGAGTTGGTTCCCATCTCGTGGAAGTCAAGCACCACATTGGGTTTCCATTGGTGATACCATCGCATTCGGCCGCGCGATTCGGGATGAACGAGCGGGAGCCAATCGCGATTCAAGTCAAACCAGTAATAGTTGACGCGTCCTGGCGGCCAGCCCTGATTGTGTTCGGCATGGGAGGGATCCGCATTCAGGGCTTTTCCGCGAAACGTGTTTTCCCATCGTGCGAAACGATCGAAGCCATCGGGATTCAGGCTTGGGTCCACTAGGATCACGCAATTCTTCAACCATTGATCAATTTTTTTTCCTTTGGCAGCAGCCAGGTAGTAAGCGACCAACGGGGCAGTGTTGGTCGCACTGGGTTCGTCTCCATGAACGCCATAACCCATGTTGATAACCACGGGCAACCTGGATGTATCGACGTCGCTGCTTTCATTCGGCTTCGAAAGCTTGCGATGCTGGTTTCGGATTTGGCCGATGCGTTGGTGATTTTCGGGCGACGTGATTGTCAAGAGCAGAAGCGGTCGACGACCGTGCGTTTGGCCATACTGCTTCAACTGGATACGGTCCGATTCTTCCGCAATCTTTCGCAAGTAGCCAGCAACTTGATCGTGACGCAGATGTCGCATCCCAACGTCAAATCCAAAGTAGTCTTTGGGTGCCGTAATGGAAGGGTTGCATTCGACGCCTTCTGGCCAGAAAACCGTCGTCCGTTTTGTTGAGGACCGGTTCGACTTCGCATCATCCTGGGCGGCGAGCGGGGCCAGCATTGCCGCGAAAAAGATGAAACATAGCGAAAGACAAAACGAGGCTTTGATTTGGGTCATGAACCGAACCTTTTGGACTTTGAGAAATCATTCAGGGAGCGAGCTGATTTGCAAAGGTCCAGCATAGTTGCCCCGGTTGAAACATTTCGGGCCCGGGGGCGATTATCGGCGATTTGTTTCATGGTCCTTCGCGGAAGCGCGAATGACCTGTGAATTTTCGTTCAATCTCGTAGAATCGGAACCTACGCGAACCTGCTTACAGAAGATTGACATAAGCGAAGGAAAACGGAACTCATGGCCAAAACCGCCATCAACCCAATTCGAAGTGAAGACTATCCAAAGTGGTACCAGCAAGTCATTCGAGAAGCTGACTTGGCTGAAGTTTCACCGGTTCGCGGCTGCATGGTGATCAAGCCTTGGGGATTTGGAATCTGGGAAAACATGCAACGGGTTCTGGATGACAAATTCAAAGAGACGGGACACGAGAACGCCTATTTCCCTTTGTTCATTCCCAAAAGTTTTCTCGAAAAAGAGGCGGAACACGTCGACGGATTTGCCAAAGAGTGTGCCGTTGTTACCCATCATCGTTTGGAGCCAGGACCAGAAGGTGGATTGGTACCGGCTGGGCCACTTGAAGAGCCGTTGATCGTACGCCCAACCAGCGAGACGATTATTGGCACGATGTTTTCCCAGTGGGTTGAGTCGTACCGTGACCTGCCAATCTTGATCAACCAGTGGTGCAACGTCGTGCGTTGGGAAATGCGCACCCGATTGTTTCTCCGGACGGCGGAGTTCCTTTGGCAAGAAGGTCATACGGTTCACGCGACCGAAGAAGAAGCTTGGGAGGAAACGCGGCAGATGCTGGGAGTTTACGCCGACTTCGCGGAAAACTATATGGCGATGCCTGTGATTCGCGGGGAAAAGACGGCCGCCGAGCGCTTTCCGGGAGCCGTTTCCACCTTGACCATCGAAGCCATGATGCAGGACCGAAAAGCATTGCAGGCCGGTACCTCGCACTTTCTGGGGCAGAATTTTTCCAAGGCCCAGGAGATCAAGTTCCAGGATGAGGATGGACAGCTCAAGTACGCTTACACCACCTCATGGGGACTTTCGACAAGAATGGTCGGGGCGCTGATTATGTCACACAGTGACGATGACGGTCTCGTACTTCCTCCGAAGCTGGCGCCAAAGCAGATCGTCATCTTGCCAATTTATCGCAATGACGAAGAACGTGCTTCGGTCCTCGAGTACTGCAACTCCATGAAACAGGAGCTGGATGCGAAGACATACGCCGGGGGGCGGATCCGTGTCTTGATCGACGATCGTGACATGCGAGGCGGTGAGAAGAAGTGGTATCACGTCAAACGAGGCGTACCCGTTCGTTTGGAAATTGGCCCCCGCGATGTCGCGTCAAATTCGGTCTTCGTTGGGAGGAGGGACGAACCGAAATCGAGCGGGATGGAACGGGCAGAATTTATCGGATCGGTTGAGCAGATCCTGGAATCGATTCAGAGTACGCTCTTTGATCGCGCGTTGAAGCTGCGTGAAGAAAACTCGATCGAGATTCACTCGATGGATGATTTCGAAAGCTATTTCACTCCAGCGAACGCCAACAAACCTGAAATCCATGGCGGCTTCGCGACTTGTTATTTTTCCGATGAAGATGAAATCGAGGAAACGCTCAAACGATTGAAGGTCACGATTCGTTGCGTACCACTCGATCAGGAAGAGTCCAAAGGGACATGTATTTTTACGGGCAAAGAAACGAGCAATCGGGCGATTTTCGCCAAATCTTACTAATGTCTCCCGATCAGTCCAGCGTTATCGAATGAGAGTTGAGCCGTGGGCGCGATTCGTGAACCCAAGCCCGTCATTTTGTTTGTGGCGGTTAGCGGAATTGACCAGGATGCCTTGGACTGGGCGCGACGCGAATTGGAGTCCGAATGGGGACCTGTGCTGTTTGCGGATGAGCCATTTGATTTTGACATGACTCGCTTCTATCAGCAGCAGATGGGCGATTCCATTGTCAAGCAATTTTTGGCATTTGAGCAACCCATAGATCCGGCAAAAGTTGTCTTCGCCAAGAAGGAGTCCAATCGGCTTGAGCAGTCCTATGCCGATCTTCGGAGTGACAGCCAAGTCAAACGCCCCGTGAACATCGATCCCGGCTATGTGACGGAAGCCAAGCTGGTTCTGGCGACCACCAAGGATCGCGACCACCGTATCTACTTGTCCGACGGAATCCTTGCCGAGGTCACGCTTTTTTACCAGGGCGACGTTTGGAATTCGTCTCGCTGGACCTATCCCGATTACAAAACGGAACAATGTTTCCTTTTTCTTGATCAATGTCGGGACTACTTGCGTAAACATCTTCATGGCAAGGCCTGAATGGTTTTTAATAGCCCTTGTGGAAATCACTTTTTTCAAACTTTATTTGTCTGATTGCTTGTAGCCCGCCATGAAGAAAATGTTGATCCCTGCCGCTGGTATTTTGCTCGGAATCATTTCCGGCGTCACATGGCATTTTGTTTCTTCAGCAAACCGTGAGTCATTCGTGCCCTATCGTGTCGGCAAAAAAGTCGACGAGTTCGCCGGAAAAGCCAGCGAAGACGAAAGCTACCCTGACGCGAAAGTTGACGGCGACGGTGAAATCGATGCGGGTTCGATTGAGACGAACCGGGTTTACGAACAAGAGGTTGTCGTAGAGAACAAGGGCAAGGGGCCTTTGTACATGCGATTCGTCAAGTCGGACCCGGGTATCCAAGTCGCTGAATTTGACGAAACAGGCTCGTTCAAGATCGCGGCCGAATCTTCTTATCCATTGCGCGTCCGTTGGATGGTTCGCGATCCAGAGAACGCCGATTTCAGTGGGTCGGCGCTAATTGCGACCAACGATCCTTATTTGTCAAAGTTGGTATTGAAGGTCTCCGGAACCGTCGAAGTGAAATCCGACGCGCGTGTTACCGGCGAACCAGCGACTTCCTGGCAGCAGTCGGACTCCCAGGAATTCGGATTTGATATTGTCAGTTTTGTCGACAAGCCTTTCGCGATCAAAAGCCATCGATTTCGAATTCCCGCGATGGCCGACTTTTTCGAATTTGAAAATTCGCCGCTCACTGCGGAGCAGCTCAAAGCGATTACCAATCGCAAAGGTTCCGAGGCTAAGTCGGGGTACCACGTTTCCATCAAAACGAAGCCGGGAATGCCGATCGGAATGATCTATCAAAGTCTCATATTGGAAACCGACATCGGCGATGCAACCAATTTTGAACTCCCGGTTTTCGGGTTGGTCAACGGTTCGGTTTTGGCCCAATGTCAATCTGTTGACTACGACCAAAAGCGAACGCTGATTGATTTCGGAACCGTCAAACCCGGTGAGGCTGCAAACGAAGCGGAAATGTCACTGGCGTTTCGGGATGGAACGCAACCTCCCAAGGAACTCAAATTGTTGGACGATCAGTGTGCTCCAAACAAGTTCTTCCAGGCAATTTTTGAGCGTCCGACGAAAGAATCAGATCGCCTGACCGTCGTGAAGTTCAAGCTGATTATCAATCCAAGTGTCCAGCGAAGGAACTTTGCAGGGACGGACAAGGATTCGTTCGCCCGAGTTGTCATTGGGGACGAGTCGGGAAAACCAGTGGCGGTTTTGAACGCGAAAGTGATTTTCGAAGGATCGAAATAACCGCTAAGACGCCCTTGGAATCGCTTTCATGTTCCTTCGGTTGGATAGCGAACAAAAAGGCGACTGTCGCCGATCTTAGTATGTCGATTTTGGGTTCGATTTTCCAAGTCGGAGTTGCCATTTACCCGACTTCATGACTCCGCTAAATTTGGAGCAGGAACGTCCCACCTCGAAATTTCTGATGCAATGAGTGCTATCATGCTTTCACCCAAGATTCTATTTGCGCTGTTGGCGGCTTTAAGTGTCGGATTGGGATTCGCACTGCCACAAGACGAAGAAAAAGGTGGACTTCGCGTTCGGCTGACGGATCAAGAACCGAATTCGAAAGCGAACCAGGAAACCAAGCAGGACGACAAGAAAGATAAATTTGAACCCATCTTCGTCGATTGGAAAAAACCGGAATTCGCGCTGTTTATTTCAGGGCGGCAACACGGATACATCGAACCTTGTGGATGCACGGGCTTGGACAAGCAGAAGGGCGGCTTGCTCCGTCGTGATACGCTTCGCCGGGAGCTGCTTGCCAAGGGGTGGAATCTTGTTCCGATCGATGCCGGAAATCAAATTCGACGATTTGGCGCGCAGCCATTTATCAAGCTTGGCATCACGTGGAACGCCTTGGCCACGATCATGAATTACGACGCGATCGCGTTTGGTCCGGATGACTTGAAGACAGCGGACGTGGATTTGTTGGCGAATATTGAGAACGCCAAGGTCAAAGATCAAACGCGTTTTGTGGGTGCCAATATTGAATGGATCGAAGACGGTTTCGGACTGCCCTATCGAATTGTCAAAGTCGGAGACTACAAGGTCGGCGTTACGGCAATTTTAGGGAATGAGTATCGGAAGGGATACAAAAGCGATGTGTTCACGGTTGGCGACAGTGACGAAGCGATCAAGAAAGTATGGCCCAAAATGGCGGCCGAAGGCTGCAATGCATATGTCCTGGTCGCCCAGTCATCCACCGAAGATGCCGAGCGCCTTGCCAAGGCATTTCCACATTTTGACGTGATTGTCACGACCGGTGGAGCGGGCGAACCCAAGCAGACTCCGGACCAGATAAAAGTTGGTGATCACGTTACCTCAGTCGTCCAGGTAGGCAAGAAGGGCATGTTTGTTGGCGTGATCGGATTCTTCGCCGAAGGCAGGCGGCTGACGCTTCGTTATCAACGCGTTCCGATGGATCATCGCTTCAAGGATTCGGAAGAAATCAAAACGGTATTCAAGAACTATCAAAACGAATTGAAAATCCGCGGCCTCAAGAACTTGGGGCTCAAGCCGGTACCGACGGGTTCGAAGCGCCGGTACGTTGGCAGCAATGCCTGCAAGGATTGTCATCCAGACGCTTTTGATATTTGGAAGAATGGCGTTGACGGGATGGGTGGACCGCACTTTCACGCGACGAAATCGTTAACCGAACCTGGTGAACGTACCTGGGTCAAACGTCATTACGATCCCGAATGTTTGAGTTGCCACGTAACCGGGTGGAACCCACAACAGTACTTTCCCTATGTTTCCGGGTATTTGAAACTCGAAGACGTCAAATTACACGGCAATGGTTGTGAGAATTGCCATGGTCCTGGCTCCCTCCACGTTGCCGTCGAAGATGGAAAACTGGAAGTGAGTGAAGAGGAACAAGAGAAGATTTTGGAGGGGATGATTGTCTCGAAAGAAGAAGCCAAGCGTGACCTGTGCATGAGCTGTCACGATATCGACAACAGTCCCGACTTCGAGTTTGACAAGTATTGGGAAGCCATCAAACATTACGAAGACGAATAAACGGCCGGGCCGACTCCCGAGGGTTTCGAAATTCCGGCCGCATTAACCCGATCGCGCTCGGTCGGTTCACGTGTGTCAGCGTGGTTCGGCTTTCGCGCCTCGTTATTTGTCTTCTTTTCGTTTCTCGTGGGCGGCCTTCGCCAACTTGAGGTATTTTCGATAGGTCGGACGCCCCAGCAGTTTGTTCTGAATCACGTGGATGGCTTGGGCAACTTCCTGAGCGTCTGTCGGATGAAGACGAGGGAGCTTGAAGAATGCACCGGCGGCTTCAGCGGTCTTCAGCCAGCAATCGGCTTCTTCCCGCGTCATTCCGGCTTCCATGACAAACTTTTGATCGGGTGTCAGATCATCGGTTGAGCTGGTATCCGGTTTATCTTCTTCTTGTTGATTGCTTGCAAATGCGTTGGAGGCGAGTCCTCCCGTGGCGCCGACAGCCAAGGAGGCTTGCAACATCTGTCTTCGGTTCGTGTTCATTTTGCTGTCCTTTGGTTTTTGAAGTGGCGACACTAGGTCGCGTAGGGATGTTCAGTTTCTGGCTCAGCCTTTTCGGAAGCGAAGGTTTCAGGAGCAGACGATTTCAT
>CAYSXI010000165.1:0-11790 GCA_964434955.1 uncultured Pirellulaceae bacterium | reverse complement strand
TCGTGTATCCCATCGAAATGGAGTCCCCAAGAATCAGGACTTTCTTTCGCTCTTTCGAAGTCGGATCGGTCTGGTCCTGCCCGCTGGAATGGTTGCAGAAAATTGTTCCCAGCATCAACAGCAAATAGAACGGCGTGCTCTTGAATTTCGACATGACTTCCTCGTTGAACGATTTGGATCTTGGAATATCGATATCCTAATCGAATTGGCCATTGAAAAAACCAAAGTGCCATTTGAAACACAAAATTGAAACGCTCCGGCCGAAAACTTGAATTCGTTCAGAAATCATCAGCCAGATTGAAAGAATCACGGCAACCAAACTTTCAATGCGTGGTTTCATTTATGCCTTGAAATTCGTCACCTCAATGGTGGCATTGAGCGACCGCAAGCGATTAATCGAAATGGTCGGGTGGGACGGAATGGTTCAATATTGAGCCTGACACCGTTCTCAGCGGCCGTAATCGAATGAAAACCGGGCATCGCCAGCGGTTTCGCGAGGTCAAATTTACGGAAAATCTTGTACAATAAAGAGTTACAACATTTTCTTGCCGTTACGTCTGATTGCCGCTTGGAATCTATGGAATCTCAGAACGAACAAACCAACTCGACCCATGTGGATTCGCTGCTCTCCAGTCTTCGATCTCGCATTCGCGGGTACGTCTGGGTCGAAGGAATTGCCGTCGCCCTGGCTTGGTTGGGGCTTACCTTTTGGGTCGCAATTGCGCTCGACTATTTGCCCGTGTTTTTTGGAATGAGCGAATTGCCTTGGCAGGCACGCGCGTTCCTGTTGATTGTGATCGCAAGTGTCTTGTTCTACTTGCTGTATCGGTATGTGGTCCGTCGCGCCTTCGTGGAAATGCACGATCGAAGCATGGCGTTGATTCTGGAACGACGATTCAAAGAACTTGACGATAGTTTGATTACCAGCGTCGAGGCCAATGAGAAAACTCGGTTTGCGGCATTGAAGGAAAGATCGACGACGAGTCAGGAAGGTGATTCGGAAGAAACGGGTGACGCTGAGATGTTGAGGCGGACCCAGCGGATGGCCGAAACCAAGATCTCGGACCTGAAGGTCTCGCAGGTCTTCAATTTACGACCCTTGCTGTTTAGTTCCTGCGCGGCATTGCTCCTGGTGGTCTCGATCGGAATTTTTGCTTTTGCCAATACGGAAAATTTCTTGTTGGGCGCCAAACGTGTTTACTTGTTGGATAAGAAACCCTGGCCGCGTCGCAGTTTGATTGAACTTGTCGGTGCGAAAGTCCATCGTGACAACCCGATCGAAAATATCGATGAGATCGGACAGACGATTCCATTTGAAGACGGTGAGCTTCGAATCGCGGAAGGTGCCAGTATGACTTTGCTGGTCCGAGCCGCTTCGGCCGACGACAGCAACCCTGATCGCAAAGTGCCTTCGACTTGTAGTGTCATTTATCGAACGTCGGATGGCCAGCGTGGAACACAAGCGATGAAGAAAATCGGTTCGCCGCGAAATGGCTTCCAGCTTTACACGCTTGATACGGAACCATTCAAAGGCATCTTGAACGATATGGAGTTTGAACTGCGCGGCGGGGATCACCGAGTCGGGCCGTTTAATGTGACCGTCGTCGACATTCCGACCGTTGTAAGAACTCAAGTTGAGTGCAAGTTTCCGCAGTACATGATCGACAAGGATTCTGGTCGCTGGACGGACCGAACCGTCGAATGGTCCAGCGGGATGCAGCTTCCTGAGGGAACCCGGTTCACGATTCGCTGCCAATCCAATAAGGATTTGGATGAAGTCTTCATGTTTGACAAAAATGCAAACGAGATGCAGCGAATTAGCGTTGAGGGTGGCGATACGTTTTCCGTTGAATTCAAATCACTCGAAGACGCCGTCAGTCTCGATTTCATTCTCAAAGATCGCGATGGCGTGATTGCCGAGGACCCACATCGAATCGCAATCGGCTCAATTGAGGATCAGGCTCCCCGTGTCGAGACGCGTTTGCTGGGCATTGGTTCCGCAGTGACTCCCGATGTCCGAATTCCTTTTGGCGGTTCGATCGAAGATGACTACGGAACAAAACGAACTTGGGTCGAAGTCGAAACGGGCGTCACCGATCCACTGGAAGAAAACTTTGCCACGGGCAGCCGTGGGAAGATTGAAACGGCGATCGACTTTCGGGAAAAACGTCAAGCCGACGAAGGGTTTACATTGCCAACCGAACCGGAAAGCCGGATCACATTGGTCGTGAAAGCCGAGGATAAATTTGACCTTGCTGGGCGACCCAGTAATGTCGGCATTGGAGATCAATTTGTTTTGGATGTTGTTGCTCCCGAGCAGCTATTGCGAATCCTGGACAGGAGTGAGGTGAATCAACGAAAGCGTCTTGAGTTGATCTTTGAAGAGCTTGGCGACGTGAGAACGTTCCTGGAGAAAACACAGGCAAAACGTTCCGGAAGTTCTGGGGTGGTTGAGCCCGGCGATGAGCCTGGAGACAAAACCAACATGGATCCAGCCAAGCTTCGCGAATTGCGATTGCTCTATGCCCAGCGTGCGACTCTCCAGGTTCAGAAATCCATTCAGGAATTGTCGGGGGTTGCGATCGCTTTCGATGATATTCGGATGCAGTTGGTCAATAACCGAGTTGATTCCGAAGATCGAAAGATCCGGCTTGAAAAGAAAATCGTTCAACCGATGCGGCAAATCGTCGGTGAGCTGAAAGCCGAACCAGGACGTGCGGATCTAAAATCGCTTGACAGCAATATCAACGAGTTGGAGCGGCTTTTGGTCGAGATTCAAACCAATCGCGCAGCCAATTTGGAATCCCAGGCGGAACTTTTGACGGAAAAATCTCTCGAACAGATAGATGATGTCATGATCCAAGTTAATTCACTGCTTGCGATCCTGCTAAAATACGAGAACCAAAGCGAGTTGATCGAGATCGTTCAGCGATTTCTTGACCAGCAAAAAGCTTTGCAAAAACGAACGAAGTCGGAACGTGAGAAACGAGCCTTCGACGGACTGATCGACGATTAGGAAAAATCGATGACTACAAAATTGCTCTCGAAATATCGCTCAAACGATTCGCGAAGCGAACCCATGAATTTTGGCAAGGGATTCCTGGTTCGCGCGGCCTCCTGCGGACTGATCGTGGCTTTGACGGTCGGCCTTTCCGTTGCTGCGATGCCGGCACTCGGTGTTCAGGAAAAAGCCAAGTCAGCGGCGAAACAGGACGACGGGAAGAAGCAGGATCAGAAGAAGCCGCAGGAAAAAGAATCGGACAAGATCAAGTTCGGTCAAGAGTCGCTTGCCAAAAATTACAAGCTGCTGGAAGAGAAGCTTTTCACGCTTCATGAATATGAAAAAGCTCAAAACCCGGATCGATCGGAGCTGCTAAAACGAGCTTTTGAGCTTTCGAAGGAAAACCTGACCGCCAAGCAGATGGAAAGGATTGGCCAGCTGGTTGGTTCGGGGCAACTGCAGCTTGCGGAAGAAGGGCAAGCGGAAGTCATCAAGGAGTTGGAAGCGCTTCTCAAGCTTTTGCAAAGCGAGAATCGGCGCGAACGAGTCCGCAGCGAGATCGAAAGGCACAAGCAATACCTCAAAGAAGTGAACCGGATCTATCGAATCCAGAAAGGAATTCGAGGCCAAGCCGAAGGCGGGGTTGATGAAAAACGATTGGCGAACACGCAAAAGAAGACCGCCGATCGAACCAAACGATTGAACGACGATATGCAGTCGGCCGAGTCAAGTGATTCGGACTCCAGTGATTCCGACTCAAATTCGGATTCGGACGGTAAGTCGGACGGAAAATCTGACGGGAAAAAATCAGATGGTAAGAAGTCCGATGGCAAGAAATCAGACGGGAAAAAGTCTGACGGGAAGAAATCGGACGGGAAGAAATCTGACGGGAAGAAGTCAGATGGTAAGTCCGACGGCAAGAAGTCGGACGGCAAAAAATCCGATGGGAAATCTGGCGGAAAGTCTGGAAAGGGCAAAGGGAAAAGTGGCGATGGTGGAGGCGACAGCGAGAGCGACTCCGGGAATCAGCCACCCCAGCAAGAAGACGACAATCCGGTACGGAAAAAGCTGGAGGCGGCCGAGCAGAAAATGCGCGACGCCCAAATGAAGCTTGAAAAGGCGAAACGTGAACAGTCGATTGACGACATGCGGGAAGCGGAGCGCGAACTGGCTGAAGCCAAACGGGCGCTCGAAGAAATTCTGCGGCAGCTTCGCGAAGAAGAGATCGGTCGAATGTTGGCCATGTTGGAAGCCAGGTTCCGGCAGATGCTCCAGCGAGAGATTCGCGTTTACGAAAATACCCGCAAGCTGGATCGAGTGGTTCCCGAGCAGCGGGGGCCGGACTTTGAGATTCGCGCGGGCAAAATGGCAACGGAACAACGTGAGATCGCGATGATGGCGCAGCGAGCATTGATGCTGTTGCGAGAGGATGGAAGTAGTATCGCGTTCCCGGAAACCGTTGAATCCATGGCCGAGGATATGACACAGGTTTCGAGTCGCCTATCAGCGGCCAAAGTGGGCAAGATCACCCAGGAAATCGAAGAGGACATTATCGATACCCTGGATTACATGATTGAAGCCCTGGTCAAAGCTCAAGAGGACTTGGAGTCCAATAGCGGAGGTGGCGGAGGTGGCGGCGGCGAAGCCGGTGATCAGGCGCTGGTGGATCAAATCGCCGAAATCAAAATGATCCGCGGCTTGCAACATCGAATTCACAAACGACACAAACGTTATGCGCGGCTACTGGAAGATCCCGATGATCCCGTTGGGCAAACCAATGATCCGGATATTCGCGCGGCCTTGAAGCGTTTGGGTGACCGGCAGGAAAAGCTGCATCGCATCACTCGCGACGTCGTCAACGGTAAGAACAAGTAGTGAAGGAATGGAAATGATTTTTCGTCTATCGACAAGTCTTGTGGTTTTGTTCATGGGCACGTTCCTTGCGTTGCCGGTTTTGGCGCAAGACGAGCTTGCCAAGAAAGCCACTTGGGAAACGCCGAATCCCGATCGAATCCGTCAGCAGTTTTCTGCCTGGCTGACCGAGCGGAAAGCCGACGAGTTATCAGTGGCGAAGGTTGAAACACTTTTGAGCAACGAAAATATTGAGCTTGGCGGCGATATTCTGGAAAGTGTTTCCGAAGCCATTGCCGTCGTGGAACCGAAGTTGGCCGCAACGGTCGCGTCCGTACGAGGGCAAAGGATCGGGATCGAAAAGCCGGATCTCGCGGTTATGGAAGATGAATCGCTGGATCCACTGGCTCGCAACAATGTTGCGTTGCTGGTCGGCCGCTGGATGGCCCAAAACGCTTTTTACGACGAGGCTTCCAAGTTACTGAGTTCATTGAAGACGAACGATGTCTTCGATCCCGGTTCGCTATTGTTCTATCAGGCCATGGTCCAGCATCGGCTCTACGAAAAAGACCAGTGTCTCAAGACGATCGATCGGCTATTTGAAAACGAACGAACCCTGCCACGCCGATTTGTTCAAGTTTCGCGGTTGATGCAGATGGATATTCGGTCGATGAAAGCGGAATCGTTGGATCATGCGGCGCGAATGATGGACGATATTAATCGCCGGATTTCGCTTTATCGCAGTGGAACCAAGGTCATCGGTCAGGAGAAAAAAGTGATCGATATGTTGGACAAGATCATCGAGGAACTGGAAAAACAGCAGCAACAACAGCAGGGGAGTTCCACCAATCCTTCGAGTCCAATGCAGGATAGCCGGATCGCCGGAGGTAAAGGCGACGGCCAAGCCCAGTCGAAGAATTTTGGCGAAGGCGGCGAGTGGGGAGATATGCCCCCCGAGAAACGTGCCGAAGCTATGGCGGAAATGGCCAAAGGTTTGCCGCCCCATTATCGCGAAGTCATCGAGGAGTACTTCCGCGAAATCGCTAACGAAGAAAAAGACAAATAGAATTCATGAATTTCATTCGCCCACTCATTTCAATGGTGGGGCCGGTATCTGGTCCTGTTTTGGCGCTGATCGTTTCGATTTGCTCATTGACGGTTGACGTTCACGCCAACGACGTCACGGTGATGCTGCTAACGGGAGAAAAGATCACGGGCCGGTTTGTCTCGGCCGATGGCGAATCGGTCAAGCTGGTTCGCAAAGGCGATCAGGCAACGGTCAGCCTGGAGTCAAAAAAGATTCTCGCAATCACCAACCTGAATCCCGATGAGGATACCCGCGGTTCTCATCGAATTCGCCTGGTCGATGGATCGTTGATCAGTATCGATGCTTTTGGATCGGAGGCGAACCAGGCAACGGTCCGATACCTTGGCAATGAATTGAAGTTGGCGCGTCGCAATATCGAATACGTTCTGTTCGATGCGAATAGCCGGTCGGACAAAACGCTAAAGCGCTTTGAAGAGATCACCCAACGAAAACTGGAAAATGGTGACCGGTTGGTGGTGTTTCGAAATGAAAACCTGGATTGGCTGGACGGGTTGATTGGCGACACAACGGATGCGAATACCCAGTTCCAGTTGGGTGACCGAAAAGCATCGGTCAAGCGAGAAAAAATTGCCGGGATGATCATTTACCATGCCACCGGACGGAAGTTGGTCGATCCACTCTGTCGCGTCAATTTGATTGACGGGAGTCAGATGTCGGCCCGGTTTGTGAAAATGAACGGCGATTCCATGGAACTGACCCTGGTAGCCGGGGACGTTATCAAACTTCCAGTCAAACAAGTCAAACAATGGGATTTTGCCTCGGGTCGTTTTGCATACCTGTCGCAAATGAAGCCCTCATCAATCCGCTGGGAGCCGCTATTGGCCAGTGGTGCGACCATCGAAGCCCTCACCAAGTTGAACCTTCCCCGATTCAACCAGTCCTTCGACGGTGGCCGGCTAAGCCTGATCAAGAAAACAAAACTGGACAATGGAATTGTCGAGGAAGCCGTTAGTGAATTTGACAATGGATGGGCGGCGCGCTCAGGATCCAAAATCATTTTTCCCTTGAACAAACAGTACAAGCAGTTGGGTGGCAAAATTGGTTTTGCACCCGGAATGGAATCCGGCGTCCTTAAACTGGTGATTCGCGGTGACGGAAAAACACTTTTTGAGCAAGTCTTGAAGGCTTCCGATAACCGCTTGATCGATCTCGAGATTAATATTGAAAATGTCGACCGCATCATTTTTGCCATCGAATATCACGATGGTCGATCGGTCGGCGACGAACTCCACTTTTGCGATATTCAGGTGAGCAAGTGAGGCAACTTTTCTTTGCAGCCATGGTGGTTCTGTTGAACCTGGCGTGCAGCCATACGAATTTGGTATCCCAAGTCGATCCTGCGGTTCGCAAAGCGGAACAGCAGCGGGTCGCCGCGATTGCCAAGGCCAAGAAATCGGCAGTGAGTGTTTTCGCGCCCGGAGGCGGGGGCGGAGGCAGCGGAGTCCTGATTTCCAAAAAAGGTTTTGCACTGACGAATTATCACGTGGTGAAGCCCTGCGGGACTTATATGCAGTGCAGTTTGCCGGATGGCAACCTTTACGATGCCGTTCTGGTTGGCGTGGACCCGGTTGGGGACGTCGCGATCATTCAGCTATTGGGACGCGAAGACTTCCCGGCAGCGACTTTAGCAGATAGTGACAAAGTACGAGCCGGCGATTGGTGTTTTGCCGTTGGGAATCCTTTTCTTTTGGCGACGGATTTTCAACCGACCGTCACCTGGGGGATTGTGTCAGGAGTCAATCGTTACCAATACCCGGCAAAAACACTGCTCGAATATGCCGACTGCATTCAGACGGATGCGGCGATCAATCCTGGGAATTCAGGTGGGCCATTGTTCGATGCCAACGGTGACGTAATTGGGATTAATGGTCGTGGTTCGTTTGAGAAACGCGGTCGCATCAATGTGGGTGTCGGCTACGCCATTTCGATCAACCAAATCAAGTACTTCATGGATCACTTGATGAGTGGACGAATCGTTGACCATGCAACCCTGGGAGCAACGGTTTTCACGGACGATCAAGGTCGAGTTATTGTGGACGCCATCCTGGAGTCGAGCGACGCTTACCAAAAAGGCTTGCGGTTCGAAGATGAAATCGTTCGATTCGGTGGGCGACAAATTGACACCGTTAATCAATTCAAAAATGTGCTTGGAATTTATCCCAAGGGCTGGCGAGTTCCGCTGACATTTCGCCGAGAAGGAAAAAACTACGACATCGTTGTACGGCTTTCCGGGGTGCATGACGCGGAGCAGTTAACCGAGATGATCCAAGGCAAGGCACGCCCGGCCGCAAAACCATCGACGCCAAAGAACAAGAAGGGCGGGAAGAAGGCGAAACGTGCTCCGGGCGGAGGGATTCCTCAAGTCGCAAAGGATCGTATTGAAGCCCGTCGGGGTTATGCCAACTACTACTACAACCGACTTCGTCGTACGGAAATCTGGAACGGTGACTCGGCCAGGCAAAAATACGACCAGAATGTCACTGGAAAGTGGGTCATCAAGGCGCGGGCTTCAGACGGCACCGCCGTCGAGATCGTCCTGGACGAAGAAAAATCCGGCATCCAGTGGGGAGATGATCCTTATGTGCTCGATCCCGAAAAAGATTTGAGCGAACAATTGTTCCCGCGACAAACAGGTGGCCTGCTGCCAGCGCTGCATATTTGGCGGCGAATGCTCGTGATGGGACCGGAGAAATTTGGCAGCGTGCACTATTTTGGTTCGATCCCCTTCCAGGGATTCGATCAGAACCCGCATGTTTTTGAAGGAACCTACAATGTTGCCGAAACCAACTTCATGTTTGATCGCGAAACCTACCAGCTTCGTGCCATGGAAATGTTTCTTGATCCGGAAGGCAACGCGGTTGAGGTGAATTTTGGTGACTTTGAGTCGGTGAATGGTTCGCAACTGCCAAAATCGATCACGACGATCGTTTCCGGGAAACGGATCAAAATTCGATTCCTTTCGTTTCAAGTTGAGGAATCGAAAAAATGAATCTGCCAAGAATCAATCGACCGGGAATTTCGCTCTTAGTGAGTTTTGCGCTCGCGGTGGTTTTCAGTTTCCTGAATTTGATGTCCCCCGATTCAGCGCGCGGCCAGCTGAAGAGCTATCAGAAGGTGGTCGAGTCCGTTCAGTCGAAGATGGTCAAGATATACGGAGCGGGCGGGCTGAAAGGGCTTGAGGCTTATCAAAGCGGATTCCTGATTAGCGACGACGGTTACATTTTGACCGTGTGGAGTTATGTGCTGGACGATGATGATGTCATCTGCATGCTCAATGACGGACAAAAACTTACGGCCAAGCTAAAGGGATATGATCCGCAAACCGAGATTGCCTTGTTGAAAGTCGAAGCGCTCAACCTCGACTACTTCAATCTGGATGAAGCGGTGAAACTCAACCCGGGAGCGAAAGTCCTGGCGTTGAGCAATCTCTATGGTGTGGCGACTGGTAATGAGCCCACGAGCGTTCAATTCGGCGTCGTCTCGGCAAAAACCAAGCTTTCCGCACGCCGCGGTGGCAACGAAACGAATTATCAAGGTCAGGTTTACTTGGTCGATGCCATGACAAATAACCCCGGTGCTGCGGGCGGAGCGATCACGGATCGGAATGGCAACATCGCAGCAATTATCGGGAAAGAACTTCGGAGCAACTCGAACAATATCTGGATCAATTTCGGGATTCCGATTTCGGAGATCGCTGACTCGGTCGACAAGATTCGTTCGGGCAAGATCATTGCCGCATTGGATCCGAAAGCAAAATTGGCCGACGAACCGATGACGCCCGCGTTGTTGGGACTCGTATTGTTGCCGAATGTCGTCTCCAACACACCACCATTTGTTGATCGCGTCATTCGAGGCTCGACGGCGGACAAAGCCGGGATTCGGCCCGATGACCTGGTCATTGAAATCGATTCTCAGCTAACCGTGTCCCGCGACGCAGTGATTCAAAAACTTGGCACGATCGAGCGTGATCAACCCGTGAAGGTGACGATCCAACGCGGCCGGAAATTTTTGAATCTCGAACTGGAAATCAAATAGACTTGCAAACGCAACTTGCCAATCAATCCATGAATAATCATTCTCGTCGATATTTTGTTTTTGCATCATGCGTTGTTGCTATGGTGCTGTTTCTGAATCCGGAAACCAACGCCCAAGACCTCGAGCGACTTGAGGAAGCCGCGGTTGCCGCCGCGGTCAAGAAGGTCGAGTCGTCCGTGCTGCAGATCGAAACGATTGGAGGTGTCGATCGTGTCGGCCAATCAACCGCAAGCTTGGGTCCCTCCACGGGACTGGTGGTTTCCGAAGATGGTTACATGCTGTCGAGCAAGTTCAACTTTATCCACAAACCGGCTTCGATATTTGTCAAGCTGAATGACGGGCAACGGGCTGCTTGTGAAGTCGTTGCGCAAGATCATAGCCGCAACCTGGTCCTGTTAAAGATCGACACTCAGCAAAAGCTGACGGTCCCAAAGTTTATCCCACGAGACAAATTGCAAGTTGGAAGTACTGCGATCGCGCTTGGCCGGGTATTTGATCCGGCTTCAACGAATTTGTCGACGGGAATCGTCAGTGCCACCAATCGTATTTGGGGGAAGGCGATTCAAACGGATGCAAAAATATCCCCGAACAATTTTGGTGGTCCGTTGATTGATATCGAGGGCAATGTGCTCGGCATTTTGACTCCGCTGTCGACCCGTGGCGAATCCGAAACGGCAGGATCGGATTGGTACGATTCTGGGATCGGTTTTGCTGTACCGGTCAATGAAGTCCTGGCAAAGTTGGATGTGCTCAAGTCAGGCAAGGACCTTCACCCGGGGCGACTGGGAGTCTCATTCAAGGGGCGCAATGTCTACGCTGACCCTGCCGAGGTCGCCGCTTTGGTTGGAACATCTCCGGCCGCCAAAGGGGGCGTTCGCGTGGGTGATGTGATTGTCGAATTCGGCGGCAAAAAGATTCGCCGGCAGTCGGAATTGCGTCATGCCGTTGGGCCCTACTATGCGGAGGACGAGGTCGGCCTCATCGTTGAGCGGGGCGGCAAGCAGGTGTCACTGAAGGTGAAACTCGCCAAAGAGATTGCGCCCTACGTACAACCGTTTCTTGGTTTGGTGTTCGAGTCGACGGCGGACGGAATTCAAACGAACGTACGCCACGTTTTTGCAGAAAGTCCGGCCGCCAAATCAGGTCTTCAGGTCGGTGACGTTGTAACCAAGATTGGGGGACAGGGCGTTCAGTTTCTTGATGATGTCCGGACGGCGTTGATTCAATTGGAAGTCGCAAAAGAGATTCCGATTCAGGTTTCGAGAAATGGCAAAACGAGCGACCTGGTGATCAAGCCAGCCAGTGGCGTCGCAATCCGTCCCAAATCGATGAAGGCTTTGGAAGCCGTTGACGCGGAGCCGCGGGCTCCGGTCGGCAAAATTGAAATCAAGGTTCCGGAAGAAGCGAATACTTGCCACGCCTGGGTCCCCGAAAAACAGTTCTTGCGACAACCTGGCCTTTTGGTTTGGCTTCCCAGTCCTGGAGAAAAGGACTTTGAGAAAGAGGCTGCCAAGTGGAAAGCGATTTGCGACCAGTACAACTTTATTTTGTTGATGCCACAGTCTTCGGACAAATCAAAGTGGCTGCCAGAGGATGCCGAGTACATTGCGAAAGCCATCGCGCAATTCAAACTGAGTCATTCCTTTGATCGGCATCGGGTTGTGTTCGGAGGCATGTCGAGTGGCGGCTCGATGGCGGCAATCGCGGCCATGCGGAATCGTGACCTTGCCCGAGGCTTGATTTTGGTGAATGCGACAGTGCCTCGAACGGCTGGTAGAATCGCAGCCGATCCCGT
>CAYSXI010000164.1:0-11821 GCA_964434955.1 uncultured Pirellulaceae bacterium | reverse complement strand
GTAAAGGTGTCCGTCAGTCCCAAGGCAACGCCATTACGGAACACGGTTCCATTGGCCGGAAGTGAATCGACTGTATAAACCAACTGAGAATTCGTATTGTCCGGATCGCTCGTCGAAAGCAGCGAGTTCGTGATCGTCGCCGTACTGCCTTCGTTGAGGTTCAACGCCGAGTTGGTATCGAGCGACTGTTCGTCGTTGGCGGGAAAAATCACCCAATCCAGAAAACTGCTTGTGGCCACACCAAGTCCATCATCAACCGTAAAGTCAAATCGGTCGGCGTTGGTTTCACTTCCATCGTGGGCATAGGCAATGAGACTGTCGTCAATATCTTGCTGGGTGAATGTATCATTCAAACTCAAAGCGACGCCATTTCGGAAAAGCACCCCATTGTTCGGGAGCGCGTCCACACGATAGACAATCTGATTGGGCGAGTTGTCCGGGTCGCTGGTCGAAAGAAAGGTATTGCTGACGGTGACTGTTGTTCCCTCGGTCATCAGCATGGTTAAAACGGCATCCAATGATTGTTCATCGTTGACGGCCGTGACATTGAAATCGAATTGCGCCGAAGTCGACACTCCCGCGCCATCATCGACGGAAAACTGAAACTGGTCGCTGGTCGTTTCACTTCCATCATGCTGGTAGGTCACCAGCCCCGAATCGATATCTTGCTGGGAAAACGTCCCGCCGCCTGCAACCAGGACCCCGTTGCGAAACAGGGACCCGTTCGCGGGCAAACTGGTCACCGTGTAGACAATTTCACTACTGCTGTTGTCGACATCGCTTGTTGAGAGGAAGGCATTGGAAATGACGACTGCGGCCGCTTCGTTCAGGCCAATCGCGATATTCGTGTCCAGCGTCTGTTCATCGTTTACCGGATCAACTTGAAAATTGAAGGTGCCATTGGTGATTGCGCCTTGACCGTCATCGACTTGAAAGTTGAAGCTATCGCTTGAAGTTTCGCTACCGTCGTGCGAAAAAACCAACAGGTTTGAGTTAATATCTGCTTGGGTGAATGTATCGTTAATACCCAGCGAGCTTCCTCCCAAGTTCAAGATTCCATTTGCCGGAACTGAGGTTAGCGTATAGACGATTTGTTCCGGCGAATGATCTTTGTCGCTGGTCAACAGAAACGTGGACGAAACGGTTGCGGAAGAGCCTTCGTTGACATTCAAAGTCGTATTGTTATCCAGGCTTTGCTCATCATTCACGGGCGAGACCGTGAATTGAAAGGTTGCCGAACTGGATACGCCGTATCCGTCATCGACGGAAAAATCAAAGCGATCGGTTGTGGTTTCACTTCCGTCGTGCGTGTAAGAAATCAGATTGTTGTCGATATCTTGTTGCGTGAAGGTGTCCGAAGCCGATAACGCAATTCCATTTCGGAACAACGTCCCATTAAGAGGCGCATCGTCCAACGTGTATTGGATTTCGTCGTTTCCTTGCTCAAGATCGCTTGTCGAAAGGAATGAAGTCGTGATCGTGACACTCGCGCCTTCGGCCGTCGCCAATGTCAGGTTGGTATCCAGGCTCTGTTCGGTATTGGGCGGTGTGTAATCGACGACCAATCGCGGCCCGGTGCCACCGCTTTCCTGGCTTTCATAGGTGACTCGCTCCGTTCCCGTGCTAGGATTGGCGAGGATCAAGCCATTGTTGACTTTGGAACCGGTGAACCAGTCTTGCGCGATCGACGTGATATCCCAGGAATGCAAACCGGTTGAAGCCGTATTAAGAGTTGCAACCACCGAAGCGTCAAAGGTGCCGCCGGCATCCGTCCAGCCGGTTCCGTCCAAGCGGTCATTCCAACTCGCGGCATCGTTTCCGCCGGATTGGGTGCCTTCCTCCCAATCTTCGGTCAATTCATAAAGGTTCAAATCGAATGCACCCGTGTTGGTCGTGGCATTCATTTCAAGGGTGACGCTGTTGATGGTTGAGCCCGCCGGAATCGAGCTGAAATCAAATTTCAACAGGATCCTGGAATCCCCGAAGCCACCGCCGCTTTGATCGACGATCAAGCTGGATGATGTGCCGTAATTGTCCGAAGTTTCATGGGCATCAATGTAGGTATCTTGAGTTGCCTCCAACTGAACGACGTCCAACACCTGCTTCCATGAATCCTGGGTCGCGTGATCGATGACGACGTCCGCCTGAATGGTCCCCACTTCAAATTCAAGCTCGTAGTCGCCGCCCAGCGACGTGTGTCCCGTCAGGTCGTTGCTGCCGGCGACGTCACAATCACAGAGAACGGAAATTTCTTGCAACAATTCCTGCCCGTCCTGGGTCGCCGCGAGGTTGCATCCGTAAAACAACAGATCCGCTTCGTCGGCCAATGAATTTGACCAGGTCTGCAGATCGTCTCGATAGCCGTTCAGGTTTGAGCCGCTCAGAGACTGATTGCCAAGTTGAACGCTCCCATCCTGGCCATGGGACACGATATGGATGGCGCTGAGATCCGAGTATCCGCTGAGGACTTCCGTGATTTGCTCGATACCATCCTGGTTTGCCGAGAGAATCACAATATCAATGGATTGGTTCGATTCGCGCGCGAGATTGGTGACGAGCGATTCGTAGTCCTCGACGGCACTGTCGACGAAAATGATCTCTTTGGCGGTGTCAAAGGCCTGATCTTCGCCCGATTCCAGGAGTGACTCAGTTTCGATCTCAACCGCCGAATCGGCAAAAAGATCTAAAGGTTCATCTGATTCCGCGTCCAAATTGAGCAATGCCTCGGCATCGTCACCGAGATCAACCATCGGTGCGGCACTATAGAGCACGCGCGGTTCGAGCGCGTGAATTTCGGGAACGTCGGATTTCGATTCGTTCCCCTTGAATAGTTTTGCGATCAATAGACGAACGCTGTCGGCAGCTTTCGAGCGGCGACTCATAAACGGATCCTTATCGTCGCCAAGGCGACGGTACACTGGGTCTCTATGTGGAATTCCACTGAAAACCTAGCTTAGAAACAGGCTAATCCGTTCGTTCGCCGAATCAGAAGTGATCCAGAATCAACAAGCCGCTTCGAAATCAGGCCTTACAATCGGCGCAACCAGAACTTGGAGCCAGCGACCGCGTCGTCATGAATGAGGATCGATTGAGCCGATTCAGGATAGCTAATTGGAATCTGGAGCAAATTCCATTTTTGCCAGGTAGCTGTCGACGTCGATTGGCTGTTGATCAGAAGGGGGGCCCCAGACGATTTTTCGATTCGACTCTTCGATAAACTTGTTCAGTCGTTCAAGACCATTTCGCGCTTTGTCCTTGCAGTCCATTCGGTCGATCATTTCAAGTGTCTTTTCGACCGTTCGCTTCAATTGCAAAGCTGGGGGCAAGACGTTTAAGCTTTCCTGTTTGCATTTATGCTTGATCCACCAATTGGGGTCATATTCTTCTTCAAACTGAATTGGCTTGCCAAAATGCTCGAGCTGCTCGAATTTGCCTTCGTGAATCGCGGCTTCAATTTTGGCATTCGCGATTTGCTGCATCGCTTTCAGCATGGATGGTTTGGTCATCAAACGGCTCGGATTGTTGACAGTGATCTCGATTTCCGTCAATCGACTTGGCGGAAATCATCGGGCTCAAGATTGAAACAGTCAATTTTGAATCCAGAGCCTTTTGCGGTCAACATGATTACCGAAACATCCTTGTTTTTGTCGCAAAACGATTCGACCCATTCGACGCCTTGAACATAGAAAGCCGTCGACAAAGCGTCGGCCTTTGCCGAATCCGTACAAATCACGGTTGCCGAAAAAACACCCGATGTTGGCTGGCCGTTTCTCGGATCAATGATGTGTCCGTACCATTTACCGCGGTGAACAAAACCCTGCCGCCTTGTGCCGGAAGTCGAGAGAGACGCATGGACCAGCCGCACTTCACCACAGCGGCGGTTCGGTAGCACGGGATGGGCAATTCCAACCCACCATCCCCGGGGATTGGGAACGTTGTTTCGGTTACCTCCCGCCAACACACTGCTGTTTCCCCCGTGAACCAGATAGTCGGTAATCCCAAATCCTTTCATGATGGAACGACACTTGTCGAGGCTGAATCCCTTTCCAATCGCGCCAAGATTCAATTGCGTCAAGGGATGACGTTTCACGATCGAATGATCGGAAGGGTCAAGCTCCCAATTTTCGTTCCCCGTCCCATCCATGGCCTGTTCGATCGAAGCCGGATCGGGGATCTTGCCTTCACGGCGACTGAACCCCCAGGCCTCGGAAAGACGTGCCGCCGTCATATCGAACGCGTGTTCCGTGCCTGCCGTAATTTCTCGTCCGAGCGCGAGCACTTCAAACGTGGACTCACCTACGACCAGTCGCGCGTTTTCGTCGACGCGATTGAATCGGCTGATTTCGCTGTCAGCCTGGTAGACGCTCAACTCGGATTCGACTTGATCGATGGCATCGAAGCACTGCATCGCCGCTTCGCCGGATACGTCATATTGGCCATCATTGAAGTAAATCTCAAACTCACAGGCCATCGCCCGATGAGAAAAGTACTGCACACTTTCCACAATTTCGGCTTCACTCAGGCTGGGGACATTCTCCGAATTATCTTCTTGGGGTGCTGCCGGATCGTGGTCCGCCTCGATTCCTTCCTGGGAAGCACCGGCTTTCTTGCCTCCGCGCAAAAACTCTCGGCGACTTGGGTCGGAAGGGTCGTGCATGAAAATGTCAAGAAACGAGCGATCGATCGTCGAAAAAAGGTGAGCAACGCCGAAAGACAAGTTATTCCAGCTTGCCAGAGGATTCAATTACTAAGATAATATGAGTGTGTACTGGTTGGGTCATTCGCTCAACGGGTCGGGGGAAGTTGTTCCGAGGGGAACGTATGAATTCTTTTCGAAAACGTCCATGGCTAGGCTATTTGTCGGGCGTCTTATTTTTATTGTCCGTGAGTGTCATTGCCGGGCAAATTACGGGTCAGAAAAAAGTCCCCACGGTTAAGCGCGCCAAGCGTCCGACATTCAAGAAACGCGACTGGGACTCCGTCTTTTATAGCGACATTTTCAAGGATGGATTTGTCGGGGAACGCCCGAACCAACTATCATCCGGCCAAAGAATCGCAAGCAAGGGCGGCGGCAACAGCGGCTCATCCAGTTCCAAAGCCGGTGATACGAGCACCGACTCCGGCGGCTTCAAATGGTCGAAGATTATCTCGCGCGAGGTACTCGAAGATGAGGTCAAACGTTTACAGATTCGATTGAACGCCGAAGTCACCACGCCCACCAAATACAAAAGTGATCACCATAAGGCGCGCCTGACATTTTCAATGCTGGCGATGCTATTCACGATCATCGAGAAATACGATTCGGATGTCCGCTGGAAAAAAGATGCTCCCTATTGCCGGGCAGCATTTTCCAGGGCGGCCGCCAACGCGCGGACCGGTAGCGAGCAGGCTTACCAGAACGCACGAACCCAAAAACAGAACCTGGAAGATCTTGTACGTGGAAGTGGTTTCCCGCAGGACGCGAAACTTTCCGAGTACACCTGGGCAGACATCGTTGATCGCGGCCCGATCATGAATCTGCTCGAGGATATTTACGCAGACAGTCTCAAGCCGAACACGGCCAGCGAATCCGAATTCAAATCAAAGGCGGATCAAGTCAAACACGATGCGGCCCTGGTCGCTGCGATGGGCGTGATCCTTGCAGCCGAAGACATGGATGACGCCGACGACGAGGGATACCTTGAGTACACCACCGCGATGCGGGACGGAGCACTTCAGGTTGTCGCAGGAACCCAAACTGAAAATTACGCGCTGATTGAAAGCGGAGTGAATGCCGTAGGACAGTCCTGTACCAATTGTCACGACGATTGGCGATAGCCACTCGAAAGCCTATGCCTAACGTTGCCTCGTATTCGCCCTGGCGTTATCGCAATGCCCAAGTTTGGCTTGCCGGAATCGCGGACCAATCCGGATTAATGCATTCCATCGATGAGTTGCTTAGCCTTTCTGGCCAAGGAAACGGTATCAGCTACCGAGCGATATCCACCCTTCTCATCCTGCTTGGCCGCGAGGGGACATGGCCAGTAGACTTACAAAGCATCCTTCGCAAATCCGCGAGGTCCCTCTCCAATCTTGAGCAGTCGACAGGCCAAAGCTCGGGGAAACGACTGACAATCCAAGAGCATCACGCGATAACCAAGTCGGCGGACTCGATCCGCCAGGAACTGGAAATACTTCGGCGTCGTGCAGGCATGTCCAACATCGTCAAACCACCCGAGCCACCAGTGGGCTGGGTCCCGTTTTGGTCCAAAGATTCCGACGAAGCGCCATGGCATGTTCCCGAGGTGAAGAACTGGTTGGCCGACTTTCATCCCTGGCACAACTATGCCCATCACATCAAGCAGATGCTGGAAAGAAAGTACCAACAGTTTCCGTTTGAGATTCGCGCGGCAGCAGGACTGACAATCATCCTTGCCCGCAAAGGGCTTTGGCCCACCGACGATTTGGAGGACGTGATTTACCTGGCGTCGACCAAGTTGACTCACATCCGCAACAAGATTTTTTCCAAGAGTGCCAAGAACAAAGAGCTTTTGAGCGATGACCGATTCCGGATCTTGATCAAATCCATGGACGAAGAAAACAAGATCCTCAGTTCGCGGATGTCGCGCGTACGCTCCGATGCCCCCGAAAAAATGCCCTGCACCTGGGAAGGATTCTGGGCCTGAGATTCAATTTTCCCGCATGGATCGAATCGATCCAAAGCTGGTTCCAATTCGGCCTAAGCCGAATTTCGCCTTCTCCGCAAACGAACGGCACCGACCAGGAAAGTGGCACCGAGAAGCAACATCGTACCGGGCTCTGGGATCGATGAAGTGACACTGAGCTGATAGAACTGCGCGTCGTTGTCACGACCGGTAACTCGAATAAAGTAAGTTCCGGCGTCGAGGTCCATGTTGATCGATTCCTGGACTCCCAAGCCGGTTGTATTGGATTGCATGAGAATTGTCGTGCCGTTGGAATCGACCAAAGCAAGGTCAAGATCGCTCAATTGCGACAAGTCATAAGCCGATTGTGTTCCGCCCTGCGGCCCGCGGTTGTAAGATGGCCCCACCATTTCAAGGATGATAATGACGTTGGAGTCGGCCGAGATCGTGAACTCGAAAAAGTCGACGTCGCCATTGTCATCGATGGTCACAAAATCGGACTGGTCCGGCGTGACCTCTTGAACCGACGCACCCTGGTTGGCGTCAGAACCGACGATTGCTCCCGAAGTTCCAATCGTTCCCAAATCGGTTGCGTTTGCCGACGTGTCGTTCCCCCCGTTCTTCTCCAGCGCGTCACCATAGCGACGCTGAGCTTGATGGATATCGTCGATCTGCGGGCCATCGTAGGCCGTTGAAATAAAGGGCTCCATCAGCTGGTTGCTGTTGTTCGACTCAAAGTGCGATAACCCCATGCCGTGGCCAAACTCGTGCGCGAGCACATTGCGTAGCCGTAGATAGTTGTGCGAGGGATTGGAGTAGAAGTTGACGTTGTCGGTGTCGATCACCATATCCCCATTGTCCGGGAAATAATTGTAAGCCAACGTATTCGAACCCGATTGTCCATCGATTGAATGACCGCCAATTCGCACGTCTCCGCGAACACCAAGTTGCCCACGAGGATTGACGCTGCTGCTGATGGCCTGGCCGTCGTCATTCGGTTCGTAAACGAAACTCAATCCGGAGATCTCTCCCCAACGATCAAAGAAACTCTCGAAGTGAGTGAACCAGGGCCGGTTGGTCAAATCGCTGCCGCCGGCGCCTGCTCCCAAATTGGTATCGAGAAAATTCACGAGGCTGCTTGGTGCGTTGCTTTCTCCGCCGAACGCGGGAACGATCGTTGATCCATCTGGAAGGAAGCTCCAGGTGATGGTTGTCGGATCCCCCAACTGGAGTCCGCCACCGTTGGTCGCCGTTTGGCTCCAACGTGACTGTGCTTGAATGGAAGCGGGAAATAAGAGGGAAGCCGAGATCGAGAAGGTGAAGGCGAGAGCAAGAACAAAGCGCATACCGGTTACCTTGAGGTTTCAAGCGGGTAAATGATGGTTGCAGGAGGGGGGCAGGGTAGACTCCTGCCAAAGTGTTGCCAAATTTTTGGATTCGGGAGGAGGAAAAACCTTCCGGGCAAACGGAATAACTTTCCCAGCCTAACAGCCAGTCGGAATCTGACGATTTTGCCGGCACCGCGCAGAACAGGAAGTAGGATGCTCAGAACGAGACATCGCATCGCGGATCGCGCGAACTGGATTCAGCGAAGCAGAAATCGCGGCGTTCGCCGGTCTACTTACCGAAATGATAGAGGCTTTTCTCGGTTCGAATAAAAAGTGAGTTTCCCGCGGCAGCCGGCGTTGCCATGACGCGGCTATCGAGCTTGTTTTCAGAGAGCAGTTCAAACTCATCCCCGGGTTTCAAGACAAACACGCTACCTCGCCGGTCCGAGAAAAAGAGTTTTCCGTCGGCAAAAATGGGCGAAGCGGAATAGTCTCCCCCCAAACGCTTTTGCCACTTCACCGACTTGTCGGTCACATCCAAACATGTCGCAATTCCCCGGTCGCTGACAAAGTAGATCCGCTTGTCAACGACGATCGGCGTCGGCATGCAGGGAACCTGCTGTCGATATTTCCAGGCGACTCCTTCACCGTCAGGCTTTCCCTCTTTGAGGTCAATTGCCAGAAGCACCGAACGCATAAATCCGGTACACACGAATACACGCTTGTCAGAAACAACCGGCTGGGGGGCGTTCGAGAACCCGAATCGCTCACCGAACTTGACCTTCCAAAGTTCCTTCCCGGTGTCCGGGGCATAGCCGTAAACCCAATCTGCACCGGGTGAAATCAGTTGTTCTTTCTCATCGATCCGCACTACAACGGGAGTCGTGAACGCCTTTTTGAAATCGGGACGTGGATTGAGTTGACCTGAACGGTCCTGCTTCCATATTTCCTTTCCATCCTTGGCATTCAACGCGACCAAAAACTGTTTATCGATCCCGTCAAAATTCAGATACAACTTGCCCTGATACAACAGTGGCGACGATCCGGGGCCCGTTTGATGGTCGATCTTGTAGTCCTGATTTTTCCAGACGATCGAGCCGTCTTCGCGTTTAAGGCAAACCGTTCCAAATGCACCGAAGTTGCAGTAAACATGTTCACGATCAATGGCCGGGGTCGGTGACGCGAAACTATTTAGCGTATTGATCAGTGGCGGCTCGTTGACGTCAAAGAGCTGCTTCTCGTGTATAATCTTGCCCGTTTTTCGGCTAACGCAAATGGCCTTGAGGCGAACCCGTGAAAATGCCGACATGCCACCAATCTTGGCCTTCTTCATCATTCGAATTTTGTCTTCACCGGTCGCTTCCACTTCGATTGCCGTCGTCAACCAAACTTCATCACCATCAATCACTGGCGAAGACCAGGCCCGTCCGCTGATGGAGGTTTTCCATTTGAGGTTTTTCTCCTCGCCAAATTCATGGGGAAGCGAAGACGCCTCGGCATGCCCGTTGGAGTTACTTCCGCGAAATTGGGTCCAATTCTGAGCCAGACCAATTTCCGGCGCCCCGAGGAACACGAAAGCAAATGCCAAAACCAATAGCGAAGCGAGTAATTTTTGATTCTTCATAACGATCCGTTGACCAATGGCTGTATGCAGATTTAACCCGATTCGCCAATTGAAGTTGCGTGGATTTCCATTTCGAAGGGGTTCGAGCCGCTTCGGGTTTCCCGATTTTAGCACCCGACGAATCAGTTTATAAGAATTCAAATCGTTCAAATCTACCAGGATCGGGGCGAAACCCACTTTCCGCCCTCGGAGCAACCTATCCGGGTCGTTCGACCCACCTATAATTGTGGAGCGAGGCTTCGATTCAGTTGCCGGACCAGGTTGCATGAATTTTCATACAATGCGTGATGAAACTGTAAGGAATCGCATTGTTTTTGCATCTTCCTGTTGACGTTCGTACGAATAACATCTGCGATGAATCAAACATTTGCTTTTCGGAGAAAAACATGTCGGCAACAAGCGAATCACGATCCTGGGGCTATTACTTTCCAGCGATTATCGCTTTGGTAATTGCGATTGGTGGAAGCATTGCCATTTTCGGCCCCTTTCCGAACCTCCTCCATGGACGTCAGGAAAGGCAGGAAAGTGAATCCAGTCAAGTCAAAGGGAAAGATATGGATAAATTGAAAACGGCTACTTTCGGTGCCGGATGTTATTGGTGCGTTGAGGCTGTATTCGAACAATTGGAAGGCGTCGAATCCGTTGTATCCGGCTTCTCGGGAGGACATGTCGACAATCCCAGCTACGAAGCTGTTTGTGCCGGAACCACGGGACACGCTGAGGTTTGTCAAATCAAATACGACCCGTCCAAAATCAAATTCGAAGAGTTGCTGGAGGTATTCTGGCAAACCCATGACCCTACCACCCTGAATCGCCAAGGTGCCGACGTTGGGACACAGTATCGAAGTGCGATCTATTACCACGATGCCGAACAGAAAAAATTGGCCGAAGAATACAAAGCCAAGTTGGACAAATCTGGGGCTTTCGATTCAAAGATCGTGACGGAGATCGAAAAGTTCGACAAATTCTATAAGGCCAAAAAAGAACACCAGGAATTTTATAAGTCCAATCCCAACTATGGTTACTGCCGAGTGGTGATCAAACCCAAACTGGACAAGTTCAAAAAAGTCTTTGGCGACAAAATGAAAAAGAAATAGACCCCCAAATGACGGGTACCGGTTTTACGGGTCAGCGATGCAAGTCGCTGGCCCTTTTTTGTTGATCGTCCAGAATTTTGCTTGGAACGAAATTGCCTCTGTTTAGCTTGGAATACAGTGGCGCCAATTGTTTTTCTTTCGGATCGACCGATTCCGCAACCAGGACGTTTGCAATTGATTCGAATCAGGCAATTTGCTTCAATCCGGTTTATCTCCGATGCCAGTCTCACCCGCGATCTTGAACCATGAAACGACTTTGCATTGCCTTGGCGCTCTTTTTGGGACTTGCTGTCTCAGCCTCTGCCCAACCCAAACTGGGTGTCGTCGGTGACAGCCTCATTGACGAGTACTCCGATCAAACCGAATTCGGTTTGAATCTTGGTTATGCCCAAAACGGGTTTGAGTTAATGGTTTTGAACGGCCGCGTCGACGGAGGTTCGACCGGGAGTTGGGGGGGAACTCGCAACAACGGCTTCGAATACAACTGGGCACTGGCCGGTTCCACAACAAGTTCTTTGATTTCCAACAATCAACACACCAACCTTGCGGCACAAGTCCCGGGTGCTGGAATCACCAAGGCAGTGATGGTGGTCGGGGCCAATGACCTTTTCCCCGAATTACCAGTTTTCGGAAGCACCGGATCTCCGGGTTCCAATTACGAAGCGATTTACGAAGGTCTTGCGACGCAAGGTGACATCGACAATATCGCGGCACAGGCAATTGCCAATGTTGTTTTGGCAGCTCAAACCATTAAGGCCAGCGGGGTTGATCTGATCGTCGCAACGGCTCCCGATTATGGGATCGCTCCGTTTACGAAAAACTTCTATCCCGACCCCGTCAAACGCCAAGCCGTGGACGATGTGATTGAATTCTGGAACAGCGAAGCCACGACTCAACTGACGCAGGACGTGGGTGTTCCCGTTGTCGACCTGTATTCGCTTTCCAAAGATATTTTTGGCGATCACGGCTCCGAAAATTTGACCTTCGAATTGGGTGGCGTGGATCTCGATTTGCTTGGAACCGGCGGAGTCGACTTTGCCGACGTTCTCAATGGCACCTTCAACCCCGCGGATGCAACCTCCGATACAGAGGATGCTTTTTTGCATGATGGCATTCACCCAAATACGG
>CAYSXI010000163.1:0-12005 GCA_964434955.1 uncultured Pirellulaceae bacterium | reverse complement strand
CAAGCAGAAGACGCCAGCGGGTGGTTCCCGATCGGTACCCATACGAGCACGAAGCGCCAGCGAGTGAATATCCCTGAACAACCGCCAAGCAACAACCGCCGGAATGCCGGATACACGACTTGAATACAAGCACGAAGCGCGAGCGAGTGGTTCTAGATACCCTCGAGACATCTCACCGCTGACGCGGCGCCGATTCCTGTCCGACGAACAAACACACGAACAACACCCAGCATCTAACGAAACGACACGACTGCGAACGAGAACCCAAACCTTCGCCGCCATTTACACTTGGCCATCATTCGAATAAAACTTCTTGACCATGTCATCAACTCCTTCAAAATTCGAAGTCCACCTGTTTACCGACGGCGCCTGCAGTGGAAATCCAGGACCCGGTGGATGGGCCTTCATCTTGAGGCACCTGCCGACCGGGAACGAGATTGAAAAATCGGGTGGAGAACCCGAGTCGACGAACAATCGAATGGAGTTGCAGGCGGTCGTGGAAGGCTTGGCGGCGCTCAAGCGTCCATGTGTTCTCGAATTGTTTACCGATAGCGTTTATGTCGGCAAAGGCATTAGCGAGTGGATGCCCAAGTGGAAAGCAAACGGCTGGAAACGCAAGGAAGGCGGGAAACTCAAGCCGGTAAAAAACGAGGATCTCTGGCGTCAGCTCGATGCGCTCGTCCAAAGGCACAAAATCAAATACACACGCGTTGCCGGGCACAGCGGTCATCCTGAAAACGACCGCGTCGATGAGCTTGCCGTTGAAGCTTATCAGAAATATTTGTAAGGCCCTGACAGGTCGCAATTGACTCGGTCGCGGAATCTAGCTCCCTGTCGAACGTCATTCGAGTTTGGGTTTTCGGCGCCCTCGCCGTTACCGATTGAAACAGGGGATACACTCACTGGCACTTCGTGCACGTTTGGGTACCGATGGGGAACCACTCGCTGGCGCTTCGTGCTTGTATGGGGGCGCGAAGCATTCACCGGTTTGCTTCATGTACTCTGTGTTTCGTCCTGACCTCTGTGTTTTGGGTCGCTACGGGGATTCACTCGCTTGCGCGTCGTGCTTGTATGTTTGATGGCCGGGGTCTGGATATTCGGTCGCCGGGGTTTCGTTTTTCGTGCCGGCGATGATTTTCTGGTGGTCTGGTGTACGGGCCTGGGGCGGGTTTCCTGGGGCGGGTTTCCTGGGGCGGGTTTCCTGAGGTTCCGCGTCAAAAACGGCTCAAATCGCCGGGTTTTTGGCCTCCCCGGAAAAAAACAAAAAAATCTGGGGCGGATTGCAGCGCGGGGGCATCTCTTTCGTAGTAACTAGTGAATTGACCAAAACAAAACAAAAACGAACAACACCCAACTCACTTCAATACACGCAGGAAACAATCATGAAAACGCTCGTTAACTTCCGAAACAAAGTCGTCAACCGAATTTCACGCTTCAACAAAGATCAACGCGGTTTGGAAACCCTGCAAGTCGTTTTGATTATCGCCGTCGCGGCCATTATTTTGGCCCTGATCGTCAACCAGTGGCCAAACATCAAGTCCTGGGCTGAGAACGCCATCTCCGCCATCACCGGATTCAGCGGCTAGTCGCAAAAAACTCCCTCCTAAACTTTCTCTTCAAGGCAACTAGCGGTTAAGCGGCACCTTCGTGTGCCGCTTTTTTCGTGCGCCGCTTTTTTCGTGCGCCGCTTTTTTCGTGCGCCGGTTTCTTCGTGTGCCGGCTTTTCGAGTGCCGGCTTTTCGAGTGCCGGTTTTTCGAGTGCCGGTTTTTCGAGTGCCGGTTTTTCGAGTGCCGGCTTTTTTGAGTGCCGGTTTTTCGAGTGCCGGTTTTTCGAGTGCCGGCTTTTTTGAGCGCCGGTTTCGCCGCGCGCCGACTTGTTCGTGCGCAGGTTTCTTCATGTGCCGCGGGGGAAAGAGTTGTGAGGCAATTTTCCGACCAACCTTGACGCAACCACCCGGCGCAACCACCCGGCACAACCGCTTAGACAAGCCACTTCGGCGCAACCACTCCGACAAACCACTCGCTGGCGCGTCGTGCTCGTATGATGAATGGCGGGGGATTACCCATACAAGCACGAAGCGCTAGCGAGTGGTTCTCCAGTCGCAATGGAAAACACGACAATCGCAAAGATGCGCGGAAGTCGAAGAAAGCGGTGGAGGCAAATCCATCCGAGCACGACGCGCTAGCGAGTGGTTCCCCAGCCGCAATGGAAAAAACACGACAATCGCAAAGATGCGCGGAAGTCGGAGAAGGCGGTTGAGGCAAATCCATCCGAGCATGACGCGCCAGCGAGGGAGACATAAACCATCACCCGGCGAACCCGCGAACCATTTTTGACCTGGCCAACCAGAAACCACGACCAGGCGAATCACGAGTCATTACCTGGCGAATACTTAACCATCCATGAAGATCACCGGACCTTGCTTCGAATGCTCAACGTCTCAACAACTTGTCAATCGTCGACGTTTCAATCAGAAATCGATTTGGGCACGAACCGCGAACGCACTCGCAGAACTGTCTCCCAGGACCGTGTCGTTCAGTTGCGAGCGGATCCAATTCAATTGAATCTTGGTCTTTGCGTTCCAGTACCAATTGCAACCGAGCGTGTAATCGGTCAGCCGCCGGCCGTTGATGGTACCATCGTTCAGGTCGATGTGTGAAATTCGTGCAACCAGCTCAAGGGCCCCGCCGCCCGAGTGACCAAAATCGCAACTGGGTGTGACACGACCAAACAGGCCTTGGTCATATTTGTACGGAATCGATTCTCCAGTTAGCACATACCTTGCCTGGATGTATGCTCCTGGGAAACTGAGGTGCCCGCCTGCCGTCTGCTCGACGCCCACCCAACGGACCTCTGACTGAAACACGAGCTGGCCGAAGGACACCGCGGATTCCAAATTGAAAAACTGCGCGGAATCAGCTGCAATCGCTCCGGTATTCACGAAAGGGGTAACGCCGACAAATGGAAGAACACTTAGTCCCGCCGGACCCAGGTTCGGATTTTGACCAACCAACACTTCGTTGGTACTAACCAGTTGAACCAATCCGCGACCGGGATTGTTGTAGCTGTAATCGAGTCCAACATGAAACACCTGGTTGGGGCCCCAGCTGCTGACAACTCTCGTCATCCGAGTCGCCATGCCGTATCCACCGTTGTCCGCATAAACGTTGCCAAAGTTGTCACTCAAATAGCGATAACCGGAAATCGCCCAGGTCCCGAGTTCATCTTGCGTTTGGTCGAAAAGCATGATGCCCGTTTGGCGAAACGGGCTCTGGGTAAAAGTAACAGGGCGTTCAAGAAACGGGAGCTCACGAATACTCGTCAACTCCGACATCCCGAAGGGTTGGCGAAATCGTCCGATGCGAATTTTACCAAATTGAGTTTGCTCAAGTTGCAACCAAACATCGACAAAACGCGCCTGACTTTGCGCGATGTCGAACTCAACAATGTACGAAGTTCCTTCAGCGACTTCACCGGCCGCGGCAAGCCGCGCACGGCGAAAGCCCAGGCCGTCATCGATATCTCCCAACGTTAACAGGTTGTTCGCATCTTGCGAAAAATACGCTGAATCAAGATGGAAAAAACCGGTGAGTCGAGCGGTCGGATATTTTGATTTTTCCTGTTTCGACTCCAAATCAAAATCCGGTTTCATCTGAAGATCGTAGAGAACCTGGCTGGAAGAATTCGATTTTGGATTCGAATTACCAGGAATCGGGTTTTGGTTTTGCTGAATCGCATACGCTGGACAGGACGTGGTGACCAAGAAGAAAAGGATTGCGCAGGATCGAACAATGCTCGGCGTCATTTGAAAGCTCCAAGGGATGATGCGTGCTGATAGCAGATGCTGGCGAACGGCTGAAGAGCGATTTCCAATGCTGATGCTGTCACAACTTTGCAGCATTCAAGGAAAACAGCATTCAAGGGAAAACAAAAGTGCAGGTTTTACTTGCCGTTGTCGGATTCGGCGGTTATCGCGACGCAAAATGGCGATGCCGTCGAATGAATTTGAATAAAGTCGATTTTATCCACGCGTTGCTTCGGCCTTTTATTTTCCCAGCTGGAGACGTATAGACGAAGGGTATGCCCGGCACTTTCGGCGGAGCGGTTGTTGCCTCTCCATCCGACCTTGCCTCGACTGACTTTCTTGGAGCCGTCTGCGTCCCACCAATCTCGCACATCCTCGCCGTAAACGATGGGGATCTCGATTGTTTTGCCATCAGAATAGTACACCACGTACTTTCCGATTTTTTCGCCATCCTTCATTCCCGTTCCCTGTTGCATGGCGTGCAAAAAATGAAGTCGATTGCAAGTTTTCTGGACCGGAATCCCTGTAATCTCTTTGGTCGTGTACCGACTTCCCAATACCAATGCATGATCTGAGATCTTGAATCGCGCATTGGCGAACTTCTGGGTACCGCGCGGCAACGAATTCAACGTGTTTCCGGCAAAACGCCCGATACGATCGGTCAACTGATGATTTGCCTTCGCATCGAATGAAATAAAACCCGATAACTTCTCTTCGATTGCCGACTCGACGCGTTCGACGCGATAAAGGGTTTGAGGCGATGCTTTTGCACGATCCAATTGTTTCAGGAAATCCAAGGCCGGTTTTCCCTTGGCAATGAGTTTTTCTACCGCTTCTTCTCTTTTTGAAAAATCTTTGGAGTCGAGGGCTGCAAGCCAACCGTTGATTTCTTTCGTCTCAACACTTTCGGCTTTCGATTTTGCCGCGCCCTGTTGCTCGCTTGTCTTCTTGTTTTGTTGAGCCGGGAGGTCGGCGGGTGTGATTCCCAACAAGAAGATCATCAAACCTGCAAATCGCCACGGTGAGTCAAACATGGCTTCTCTCCCATCTGGCTAATCACCAAAGTTGAGCGGCACTCTTTTTCCGGATTCTGAACTTTCATTCGCGGCCAATACGATCGACATCGCACGATACGCGTTCTGCATGTCTGCAGAATTACGAACCAGGCTGGTAACGGAGCGGTGAAAGTTCGTGAGCATCTGTTGACCGACCGGCATGTCCTGTTCCAGTGATTCTGTGTGTTGGCCCGCTCGATCAAACCAAATCAAGTTAGTCGGTAGGTCGGCGAATGCGGCACCGTTCTCGCATGCGATTTGAACTTCCGCTGGTCGGCGATAGGACAGCGCGTCCGGCCAGCTATCAGGAATGTAGTGCCCGACACTAATCTGAGCCATGATCGGATCACTACCATCTTCTGAGTCAAACTGGAGGTTGACCATTTGATAATACGTTTCGTGTTGTGGGCCCGCTGATCCTGAAGTATCTGCAGCCATGGACTTGGTTTGAACACTTCCGTTGGTAATCGAATCGTCAGCACTTTTTGCTTCAGGCACGCAACGATCATCCAAGTAACGCGCACTGGTCACCGAACTCGGTGTCCGGTCGGTCAAATAGCAAACCCAATCCACGAGTTCCATCATGTTCCGCCAAGCGACCGGGCAATATTTGCCACGACGAAGGCGATCCGTCTGTTGCTCAACGCTGAATCGTTGGTGGCAGAATATCAGGCGTGGTTGACCAAGGCGGGTCGCGATCAGTTCCTTGATTCGAATCGTCGCCGGCGCGTGTCTTCGCGGAAGCTCGGTCATAAAAGCGACGCCCGAGTCGTCCACTCTCCGCCGCAATTCGTCGACTTGTTCGGGAATCAGGTCGAAAGCGCCCGTGCTGTAAACGGCTTTCCCCGCCTCGCAAGCGGCGATGATGGGCAATGGGCCAACCCAATCGGATGCGAGAGCCAAAACGGCGTCAATTTCATTGCGCTCCAACATTGCCCGGAAACCGTCAATGGGCGATGCGCCGAATTCCTTGGCAACCATCGATGACCGGTGGGCGACTTCGCAACAAATGGCGCAAACCTCGAATCGGTCGGAAAGGGAACGAAGCGCATCACGATGCCGCGATTCCCATTGATCCCCGAGTCCGATCAGCCCAACACGAAGTTTCATAAGTTCTCAAATCCTCGACCAAAGCAACTCCCCATGATACACCTTTTGGCCGCGATCGAGAAACAAAAGCCCTCGTGGTATGCGGATTAAAGGGCCTTGGCATCACGAAATGCACTTCGACACCTTCGCGTTTTACCGCCTTGTGAAACTTTGACGATTGCTCCCGATCCTTGGGTATTGTCGGTTGAAATCAAAGTGTCGCGAACAAAACCGACACGAAGCGTACACGCGTTTTAGTTTGAAAAAAAATGCCAGCAAAAAAACTTGAGGGCGTTCTTCTCGAGGAATCCCTTGGAAGCCCGCACCGATACAGAAACTGGCTCAGTGGCGTTGGTCGAGGAGGAAGAGTTCGAATCGCAACTGAGACGTCGTTTACCTTGGCTTGTCAAAAGGGATGGCAAGCATCACGCGACTCATGATTGAGGTCGCAACTCATCGAAGGAGTGATACGAATGAACTTTCTCACGGCAATGGTTCTGGTGACCACCATCTCATCAGGCCAACCCACGGACTACACCAGCGCTTACAAAAGCGCAATGAAAAGCGACCAGCCACTTGTTGTCTTGGTAACCGCTGAATGGTGTCCGCCGTGTCAAAATCTCAAACGAAACACTCTGCCCAAACTCGTTGATCGCAAAAGCTTCAAAGGTGTCCATTTCGCACTGGTCGATCTGGACAAGGATTCCAAAGTTGCACGCCAGTTGATTGGTAGCCGTCCCATCCCACAGTTCATCCTGTTCGAAAAGAAAGATGGCAAGTGGACCAAGAAACACCTGGTCGGTTTTCAAACGGTCGCCAAAGTCGAAGAATTTGTCGGTCCGGCAATTGTCCGGACTGCCGAAAAGCCAGCGACGGACAAGGCAATCGCCAACAAGTAAGAATTGCCCCGGCAACGAACCGGGGAAAAACGATATACTTTCAGCCGGGGAGAACTGGACCATTGGTTCAAGCTCCCCGGTTTTTTTGCGCACGCCTGAAACGGGAAGTCATCCGATCTCTAACGACGAAGGTTGATATTGAAAGTTTCCATTATCATTCCGACACTCAATGAAGCCGCGAACATCGAACGCGCGATTCAAAGTGGATGGGAGGCCGGTGGGAGCGAAATCGTGGTGACGGATGGCCAAAGCGAAGATGCAACTGCCGCGATCGCCTCAAAACTGAAGTGTGAGTTTGTCAGCGGTGCGCGTGGTCGCGGAATTCAGTTGAATTCGGGTGCAGCCCGGGCCACCGGCGATGTTCTTTTGTTTCTTCACGCGGACAATCGGCTCGAGCCAGGGTCCATTGAACAGATGAAACGCCAGTTCAATCGCGAGCATGCATTCGGCGCCTTCGAACAGCATATCGAAAACGAAGCGAACATTTACCGGTGGCTTGAATGGGGGAATCGTTTGCGCGTGAAGTGGCGACGAATGCCCTACGGCGATCAGGGCATCTTTGTCTGGAAGGAAGTCTTTGAGTCGGTTGGCGGTTTTCCAGACGTTCCACTCATGGAGGAAGTCGCACTTTGTGACAAGCTAAAAAAAATCTCTCGTCCCGTTCTTTTGAAAGGACCGATTCGAGTCGATTCACGTCGATGGGAAGAAAATGGTGTGCTCAAGCAGACGGTGCGGAATTGGATCTTGTTCGCGAAATATCGACTCGGAGCGCGACCTGAAGATCTCGCGAAAAAGTACTGAGCTTGTCGAAATCCAACCGGTCTGAACCAACGAGGATTTTCAGCCAATGCCTATCGGAAAACCCGATGGCCGAAACGTGGGTGAATGGTCCGAATAATATTCTTCGCAAAAGGTTGAAGTGACGATTCCTTCATCCACTTCTTCGCAAAATGAAGACGCCGGCTGAGCGAGTTTTGAAGACGAGATCCCGCGAATTGCCCGTAACTGGTTTCGTAATGTTCGTTGGCCAATTTGTATTTGAAGCCTTGGCGGCCGTAGCCCAGGTCCAGTTTTTCAATGCCGTGGGTACGCGAACAACGACACATTTCCAGGATTAGCTGGATTCCAGGCGAGTATTTTTTGAATCTGGAATCGTAAGTCGGAAACCAGTAATGGAGGACATTTTGGGATCGAATTCCGACGTGACTTGCAACCATCTGATCTCCAGCAAACAAAACGGAATGGACCCCGGCAAACGAAGGAAGCTGAGTTTCAACGATGCGGGATAGAAGTTGAGTCGGCCACGGAAGCGAAAACAAATCGAAGGTTTTCGTTTTTCGATATCGTAGCCGCTTATGGTGCAAGGTCCGTTCCAACCACTCTTGGCCGATTTGATGAAATTCAAATCGAAGTGGGCCGACTTCAGAAATCAACTTGCGGGTTTTTTGGCCCTGCCTTCTTATGGTTTTGCTTTTTCGAGTGACCCTTTTGAAGTAGCTTTCGAATCCGGTTTGCAAGTTGATGCAGGGTGAGATCACGGTTTCAAACTGGCATTGTTCAACCAGGTCCTCTGATTGCATTGCGGAATGAAACGAAAACGTTTTTATCCTGGTCTGGCGAAGCAATTCCTGATGATCCATTCGAAATGGACGAAGATGCAACATGCCGTGCAAATCATTCAGTTTTCCGCCAATCGGTTGAGCGTGACCGGCTTTTGGCATCTGAATCGGAAGGAGACCGCAAAGTTCCTTTTCATGTTCAGCCAGGATCACGTAGGCGTCGTCCCGGACACCTGCGACCAATCGTGAAAACGCCGGTTGGAAATAGGGGCTAGAGTATCGCGGATCAACATTCGCAGTGCGCTGCCAGGCATCCAAGTTTGCCTTGGGCAGTTGCTGAAGTGGAACCAGGCGATATGAAATCATCTCGGCGGCAAAAGGCTAAGCCAGGAAAGAAGGAGGTGCCATTTCCGCACCTTCTTTCATTTTGATTTAGCAACTTTGCAAAGCAAGTAACACGAAGACAAGAAGACGCGGGAAACTTGCAATCGGTCATTTCCTGAGCCTGAAATTTGAGTTAACAGCCAATTCGTTCTAGCTGGCTGCCTTTTGAACGGCCATCGTGAATAGCACATAGGCGAAATAAATCGCAACCACGAGCCCCATCAAAATCCCCGCTCGGGCATTGTTTTTTCCGCGAGCAACTCCCGCTTTGATTCGAGTCAAAGCCATGCTGCCCGTGGCGATGGCGCCGACGGCAACAAATGAACCGAATTGAGCTTGTCCGATGCCGACACAAATGACACTTGCCAAACCCAGGATCCCAGAGATGGTCGCGAGGCTTCCATCTTTCGGCCTTGGACGGGCAAACGACTCTGTTTGTTCGGCTTCATGATGTGCTGCATTCCCTTGATTTGGTTTGAAAGATTGATTGTCATTGGTCGGCGATTGTTGGGAATTTTGATTCACTTGTTAACCTGCGAATGAAAATCAAAAATGCAGAACTTTTTGTCGCGAAAACTTAGCTCACTTACCTCAATTGAGCATGAGCCGTTATGTTAACCTAAATCAGGCTCTGATTTCATGCATGCGCAGGGCCATCGCTTAGTTGGAATCGTGTATTGGTCAACCTCTGTGCCCTAATTCTTGAAAGATCTGCGGAACCCGCGGTGATCCTGGCAAACATGCTAGTTGTAGATTTCGCGGTCCAGCATCCGGAAATTAATGGCTTCGCCAAGGTGAGGCGTTTCGATCTCGCTGGACTGCTCAAGATCAGCGATGGTTCGAGCGACTCTCAAAACCTTGTCGTGGGCCCGAGCCGAAAGTCCGAGTTCGTTGACGCTTGACTTGAGCATGCTCGCGCATTGCCGATTCAGCTTGCAGAATTCGCGGATCTGTTTGCTCGACATTTGCGCGTTGTAGGAAATACGATTTTTTGCGAATCGTTTTTGTTGAATCTGCCTGGCTTGAACGACGGACTCGCTCATTTTTCTACTTGAAGTTCCCGGCCTGTTGGAAGCCAATTCCTTGTATTGAGCCGCTGGGACTTCAATGTGGATATCGATTCGATCCAGCAAGGGCCCGCTTATCTTGGACATGTATTTTTCGACCTGGGGAGGCGTGCAATGACATTGGCGCCTGGGGTCTGAACGATAGCCGCAAGGGCAAGGATTGAGTGCCGCAACAAGCATCATGTCCGACGGAAATGTCGTACTGGTCATCGCACGAGAAATGGTGACGTTTCCGTCTTCCAGGGGTTGTCGCATGACCTCGAGTGTCCTTCGATTGAATTCAGGCAACTCGTCCAGGAAAAGGACGCCGTTGTGCGCCATTGAAATTTCTCCCGGAACGGGTGTGCTGCCGCCACCAACAAGGCCCGCTTCGCTGATGGTATGGTGAGGAGAACGGAAGGGCCGAGTCGCCATCAGGGGCTGACCTTCATTCAATCGACCCAGCGCGCTGTAAATTCTTGTGGTCTCGATGGATTCCTGCGGCGACAAGGTCGGCATGATGGAGGGGAGCCTTTTAGCCAACATGGTTTTTCCACTGCCGGGCGGACCCAGCATCAGCAGGTTGTGTGCGCCGGACGCGGCAACAATCAGTGCACGTTTGGCAACTTCCTGCCCGCGAACGTCAGCAAAGTCATCTTCGTAATTGGCAAAGTCGCGAAAGAGTTCCGCCATTCGCGATGGCGTCGGGTCGATTGGGAGTTGCCCAGACAAAAATGCGACCGCCTGAGACAAGCTGTCGACGGGAATCACCTCGATCCCTTCGACCACCGCCGCTTCACTTGCGTTTTCACGCGGCACAATGATCCCACGTAATCCTTTGACACGCGACGCCGCAATCGCCATTGAGAGAACGCCTTTGGCCGGCCGCGTAAACCCTTCCAATGAAAGTTCGCCAACGACCGCGTAGTCGCGTAGCAAGTCCGACTCCATCTGCCCGCTGCCCAACAAAATCCCCAGGCTGATCGGGAGATCAAACGATGCAGCCTGTTTAGGAAGCTCCGCCGGAGCAAGGTTGATCACCACGCGATCGCGAGGATTTTGAAACCCCGAATTCGCCAGGGCGCGATCGATCCGATGAGTACTTTCGCGGACGGCCGCATCGGGCAAGCCGACCAGAATCGTTTTCGGTTGTGCTTTGGGGGAAACATCCACTTCGACCTCAACGTGGAATGCGTCGATCCCAACCAGCGTAAAAGTCTTTAACTGGGCAAGCATGGAATGTAATCCGGTTTACGTCGTTTGTTGAAATTCGTTGGCCAATTCTTATCAGGCAAACAAGGCCACACAAGCGACAAAGCGTTGATAGATTGCCCACTTTATTCGATGTTTTAGGGCTTTCCCCAATCAAATGTGGCTTGTTTGTTACAACTGTCTTAAGTAAAAAAAAGACCTTACTGAAAACAGAAACCTGATTGTTTTCCACAGCGTTTCCCCAGAATTCCCACACCGGAATTTGAGATTTCGCCGTCGAAGGCATCGAAAGTCAGTATGGTGTTCCGGCAAACAGGGAAGGAACGCGTGCTGGGGAGATTGATTGATGAATAAAGATGGTTTGCCTGAGCTTCCGGAAATTACTGACAAGCGATTCTTTGGGCATCCCATGGGATTGGCGATTTTGTTCTTCGCCGAAATGTGGGAGCGTTTTTCCTACTATGGAATGCGCGCGCTTTTAATTCTCTATCTCACCAAACACTGGCTTTATTCCGATGGCGAGTCAAGTGTTATTTACGGTGCCTACACGGCGCTCGTTTACATTACGCCGGTTCTCGGCGGTTACCTGGCGGACAAGTACCTGGGGCAAAGGAAGGCAGTGGTGTATGGAGCGCTGCTGCTAACGTTTGGCCACGTCCTGATGGGCGTTGAAGGGATTGGTGACCGAACGCCGCCTGAAAGTTGGGGAGCTGCAACCAGTGACCTCGGTTTCATGTCGGGAACCATATTCTGGTTGAACTCGTTTGTAAGTGCGGACGCCGCCAAGAATGTGTTCTGGCTGGCACTGGCGTTTATCATTGTTGGCTCCGGTTTCTTGAAGGCCAATATCTCGGTCATCGTGGGCCAGCTCTATTCCATCACAGATGTTCGCCGTGACGGTGCCTATACGATCTTCTACATGAGCATCAACGTGGGCGCGGCGCTGGGCACGATC
>CAYSXI010000162.1:0-12124 GCA_964434955.1 uncultured Pirellulaceae bacterium | reverse complement strand
GATTCGACCGTCGAAAGTTTTGATTCGAGAAAATAACTTGTTAAGCTAGAAGTTAGTCAATATTCCTATTTTCCTTCCCGCAAGATTCGTTCAGAATCCGCACAGGAATGACTTATCCTTCCTCGATTATCAGCTTTGTATTATGCCTACCAACGCTAAACGCCTGATTGGATTTTTTGCATTCTCGTTGGCTCTCATTTTGGGAGCCCCTTTTTGCCTGAATGCGCAGACCTGGAAAGATCGCGTCGGCTTCACGGATTTGATGAACCAACTCGGTGCCAACACTCCTGACGGATCTGGAATCATTGTCAGCATGGTCGAAGCACCGAATGGCTCGGGTTTCTATTTTCCGTTGACGTCGAATAGTGAGTTTTCCGGTAAGACATTGATCGACGGATCCGGCGGAGGAACCAATACAAGCGCCCATGCGAATACCATGGCACAAAATTTCTTTGGAAACACCATCGGCATGGCATCGGGCGTAACGACCGTGACCGTTTACGAAGCCAATGACTGGCTTGGAAACGTGCTAAATCTTTCGACTGGCACAGATCCAATTGCGCAAAATTTTTCCGTGCAGAATCATAGCTGGATCGGAAACTTTTCCGACGACGCGGACAACCTGAACGCGCTTCAAAGAGTCGACTACGTCGCCGATCAAAACGAAGTCACGATGGTCGTTGGAACCAATAACAACAACGAACTCAACGCATCGAAACCGCACCCTCGACTCCTTACCCACGCATTCAACGCCATTGCGGTGGGCGTCACAGATTCAACTCACTCGCGCGGAAACACGCTGATTTATACACCCGGCAGAATTCGGCCTGACGTGGTGGTATTCAATGGATCCACCAGTAGCGCGACAGCCATCACCAGCGGGGCAGCGACGATTCTTCATGATCAGGCCAACGACATTGTTGACGTGACTGCACGCACCAATGCCCGCCGAACCGAGACCATTCGCTCGATCATCTTGGCTGGGGCAACCAAAGAAGAATTTGCGGATTGGGACCGCACGACAACCCGCCCACTTGATGACATCTATGGCGCTGGCGAACTGAATGTCTACAACAATTACATGATCATGAATGGGGGCGAGTTCGAAGGGTCAACAAGTGAACCCGTTTCCGCTGTCGGTGACTACGGCTACGACTACCGCGAGGGCCTGAACCCGATCGATGAGCTTTATTACAATTTTGTCGTTGGCCCAAACGAAATTGTTTCCGAGTTGTCGATCATCCTGACATGGAACATGGAAATTGAAGACACCGACGGATCCGGGAACTTCACGGCCAGCGAAAACATTGCGGATATGAACTTGGCGTTTTACGATTCGACGGGTTCATTCATGGGAACACTGCTCGACCAAAGCGTTAGTACCGTCGACAATCGGGAGCATCTCTATCTTACGGGATTGACCGAAGGCACCTACACGCTGGTCGTTAGCACCGATCGTGACCAGGATTTTGCCGTGGCATGGCGAACAACCACGGTGCCAGAACCATCGACCGTCAGCATTTTCGGGCTTGCCATCCTCGGCCTGGGCTTTCGCCGAAGGCGCCGATCTTAGACCGTCGAATGCTGAAATTCCCGACCGAGAATCGTTGAAATCCGGTATCAGCATTGGTTTTTTGGCATTCGGGCGAATTTCGCCGGAGAAAGCCAAGGAATGCGGTAGAATTTAGCTGTATCATTCGGGCGAATCTCACACGCTTCTGACGGAGTTAGCATGCGTCACATCCGAACCATCTTGACCTTCTCGCTTGCGGCAATGGCTTGCTTGTTTTGCCTGGTCCCATTGGCCAGTTCGGAAAACAAGGCGATCCACGAAGACAAGGCCTTCAATGACGTCGCCGTGCTCTCAAACGGGTCTCAAGTCTCCGGAAAGATCACGGAAGCGGAAATCGATGGCAAACGAATGGTCATCATTGAGATGGAAAACGGAATGAAGATGACCCTGCGGCGTAGCCAGATTTCTCAGCTTCGCCTGGCCTCACAGCGACTTGCCGCCTACGAAGCCGAGAAGCAGAAAATGACCGACGATTTGGCCGGGCATTGGGCCATGGCTGCCTGGTGCAAAACCAACATCGAGACGGGAGCCGGCGGTGGAAGACTTAGCCCACAACGCGAATACCATTTGCAGAAAGTGATTCGCTTTGATCCCAACCACGTTGGAGCCCGAAAACTTCTTGGCTTCACCCAGCTGAATGGTCAGTGGCTTCATCGTGAGCACATGAAGTCCCAGCACGGAATGATCAAGATTGGATCTCGTTGGTATACCAAACAGGAGATCATGCTCAAAGAAGCCAACGAAGAGTCCGACGCTAAATACAAATGGTGGAAAATTGAACTCAAAAAGCAGCGCAATCGCCAAACGAAATTGAGCGAATACCAAAACACGCTTCGCACCATCAATGAGAAATTTGCCGTCGACGGATTGATCGAACTTTACAAAGCCGAGAAGATTCCGTCGCTAAAGGACCTGACGATTGAGGCCATTGGGCGACTCGATTCCTCTCGTGCACGTAACTTCCTGGTCGACACTTCCATCCTGGACCCAAACGAACGTTACCGTGATCGCGCCCTGTCGCTGCTCAATGGAAAACACTTTTCCAAGTACTACGCAGCCAGCCGGGCTTCACAGATCATGCTGAAAACTCAAAGCAACCCGGCAATCAACCGGGCCGCGTATGTGATCGGCCAAATGAAACAGGAAAACGCGCTTCTTCCCTTGATCCAATCGCTCAAAACCACCCATAAATTCGTTTACGATCCTGGAGCTGAAATGCAGATGACATTCAGTAATCAGGGAACGGGGTTCAGTCCGGGACAAAAGAAGCAGGTAATCACTCGAACGTTTGAAAACGCGGAAGTTCTGAGTGCCTTACGAATTATTAGCGGCCGAAACTATGACTTCAATGAACAGGCCTGGTTGGCTTGGTACACCCAAAAGTACACGGTCGATTCAACTGACCTTCGCCGCGACGAATAAGACGGGCTGCCGTCTGTAAGGAAAGCCCCTCACGGCGACAAACCCAATCCGCGGTTTTGATCCCCTGATAACTCGCTGGTTTAATCTTTACCGCCTGACGTCTCTGCGGGCACAAACCTTAGGCGCTCCGTGATTCTTTCAAGCAGCCCGTGATTCTGTTTACGGTCCGGCTGCCGCGGCGAGCCCGAATACGAGGCAGGCCATTACGAATCCGAGCAAATTAAGCACGGTGTTGATAATTCCGAGAATCATCCCCGCCGTTGCCATTCCTTTGCCTTCAGGATCCACTTCACCACGCTTGATGGCTGCCAACTCATTGTTGCCCATGACCCAGGCAACGATTGAAAAAATTGGGCAGATGATGAATCCGAAGATCCCGAAAAGCAGAATCGCAACTCCGTTGTGGCTTCGGTAACGGCGGCCCGATGTCGAATAGCCACTACTCGGGCGCGAATACGATTGTTGCCTTGCCTGATAGGGATTGCTGGTTGTGGTCGACATGGCCGCGGAGGCTAGTTGCGGAAAAACAATCGCCGCGTTTTGCCAAGTCCTCTCGCCTTCCTTCTGTAATTGACATTGGACCGACACGCGGCCTTCCGCCAACCATTGGTTTAGCTCATCAAAATCGACTGGGCCGTAAACGTTTCCATCTGGCGTTTTCATCGACCATCGATTGGAATCATCGCCGATGGACATCGGTGTCGACTCCACGGAAGGCGAGGTGCCTGGCGTTGTCTCGGCCAGTGAGTCCGCGTAGGGATCATGAGATTCCGCGTACGGGTCATTCTCGGGCGTTTGCGTGTCCGTGTTTGCCACCGTTGCCGAAGAAGGCGATGTGCCACTTGGAATGTCTAACACCATTGCACAATTGGGGCATCGAGCTTTCTTTCCAGCGTGCTCTTCCGGTACCCGCAAAGTCGATGAACATTCGGTGCAATTAAACTCGATTGCCAATTCCGGCTCTCCTAACCAACGAATTTTTGAGGGTTGGTGAAGTGGTCATGAATTAGTCCGCCGCTAAGGGTTCGCAAAAATGCGAGACACGAAACGGCGAAATTGTTATCGGCTCAATGGCCAGTCCCTGAACAAGATTCCATATTAATCTGGAAACTTCATTTCCGGTACTGTGCCCACAAAATGACGCAACGAGCCATCTCAATTCACTGATTCGCTTGGCTACCGCAAATCTTGTTGCAATTTTGCAAATTCGTCGGATTGTCGCCCTCAGCTGATGCGGCCTGGGCCAAAGCGGCCTGGCGTGAGGCTGACTGCTGTAAAGCATGCGCACAAAAAACCCGGCGCATAAAAAAACCCGGCCTTTGCCGGGTCTTACTTCCATTTTGTCGATGGTGTTTGGATTATTTCCGTCTTTCTTTCAGTCGAACGGCCTTACCAATTCGATCACGTAGGAAATAAAGTTTCGCCCGACGAACAACGCTGCAGCGTTTCACTTCAACTTTCGCCACCCGTGGCGAATGAATTGGGAATTTTCTTTCGACCCCTTCACCCGCAACGATCCGGCGAACGGTAAACATTTCGCGAGTTCCGCTGCCGCTTCGAGCAATCACTGTACCGCTGAATACCTGAGTTCGAGTCTTTTCGCCTTCGTGGATCAAGCAATGAACGTCGACGGTATCACCAATTTCAAACTCAGGTGGATTCTCCTTCAGTGAATCCTTCTCCACGAGTTCCATAATCTGTTGGCTCATTTTTCCGACCTTTTCAATATCCGTTATTTCTAGCCGATTTGCGGCATCACGTTTTTTGGAATCTAGAAGTATATCAATTCAACCGCTTTTTTAGAAATGGGTTTTCACCGATTTTGGCCCTATTTTTGCCTATCTCTTGCTGAAATTTAGTCCTTCCGTAGCGTCATTCTGATCAATCGGGATATTCAACTTGGTTTCGCGCCCCATTCCCGTCGGGAAATCGGCCAAATCCCTCGCATTCATCCGAGTCCCAGGCCTGGCCATTCCGAGCACGCATGACGCGAATTCCACTAAAATCATCGACGAAACCTAAGGGTCGAAAAGTCCAATTTGCTCGTTTCAGGAAATCTTATGAACCCCTCGGAAGAATCTCGGCGTCGGCTGTTTGCCACGTTGGCGAAAAATTTCGGTTTGGCCCAACCGTACGAGGCAGGAGCCCCCAATTTGGCGTCACACAAGGCCAAGGACGAGGGCGAGGAATACCAGGCGTTTCCGAGTAAGTCGACACTCAAGCCGGAGCAGGCAGCTTGGCTCGACCAGATTATCGACCACCTTGAATCGCAATCCATCGACCTCCAAACCGTCCTTGAAAATCTCGGTGATCCACCAAGAAACGAATTCACGCGAACGGCGAAAGAAGCGACCGCCGCCGAATCAGAAGTTGAAACTCGCGGCAGCACACCTCCGGATACAGACGCAACCCAATCCAGTCACCCGACTCGCCTGTATCCAACCGGCGGAGACGACCATTCGTTTTCATTGGCACTTGATGTCCTCGATAGCGCTTCGCAAAAACGCATTACGGCCGACGACGAGCGATATGAAATACAAGAAATTCTGGCAGAAGGAGGCCTCGGACGAGTCTCCATCGCGCGCGACCTACAACTTTGTCGTGACGTCGCCCTCAAACAGATCAAGCCTGAACATTCAGATAATTCGATCTCACAAAGGCGTTTTGTATTTGAGGCCGCGGTGACAGGGCAACTGGAACACCCGGGAATCGTTCCCGTCTACAGTCTCGGCAAAGACGGTGCCGAAAACCCTTTTTACACGATGCGATTAATCGAGGGAAAAAGCCTGCGTCAAGCGATTGCCGATTTTCACCGGGCATCCAAATCGACTCTCACAGGAGACCGCGCTCTGGCATTTCGCCAGTTACTGAGACGTTTCGTCGACGTTTGCCAAGCCATGGACTTTGCCCACAGTCGGGGCATTATTCATCGCGACTTGAAACCGGCGAACATCATGATCGGTTCTTATGGTGAGACGTTTGTTGTCGACTGGGGATTGGCTCGCCAACTTTCCGAAACCGCCGACTCAGCGAGCGGAAACGCCACTCAGAGGGAGACCGTAGAAGGAGACCTGACCCAGCAGGGGACCGTCATCGGCACTCCGGCATATATGTCGCCAGAACAAGCGACTGGAAATGTTGACGATTTGGGTCCCGCAAGCGACATTTTCAGTCTCGGGACGATTCTCTATTCCATTCTGACCGGCAAAAAAACGTTCCCCCAGGATTCCGCCAAAGAGATCCTCGCCGCCGTCCGAGAGGCGGAGTTCATATCCCCGCGAAGGCATCAACCGAAATTAGCGAAAGCACTCCAGGCAATTTGCCAAAAAGCGCTTGCGGTCGTACCTGACGATCGATACCACTCAGCCGGGCAGCTTGCCGATGACATCGAACGTTGGTTGGCGGACGAACCGGTAACGGCTTTCAAAGAGCCGCTTGCGAACCAAGTAAATCGCTGGGTCCGCCGGAACCGCTCGCTGGTCTCCGCAGCGGCCGCAGTTCTAGTTGCAACAATGATCGGCCTGGTCATCGTTTTAACACTTCAAGCGCGGGCGAACCGCGATCTTGCCAAAGCCAATGAAAGAGAGACGGCTTCCCGCGAATTCGCACAGACCCAATTTGACCTCGCGCTGGACGCCATCGGCCAATATCACTCGGGAGTCTCCAACGATTTCATCTTGCGGCAAAAAGAATTCGAACCCCTTCGTCAAACCCTTCTAACATCGCCCAAAAACTTTTACGCACAACTGACAAGTTCACTTGAAAACTATCCGGACCTCGATTCAGGTCAACGAAAAGCACTAATCGAGTCCCACGTCCAGCTTGCGCTGTTGGCATCCAAGCTGGATGATCAGAAGCTGGCCAGGTCCGAATTCGAGTCGGCCCTCGAGCTTCTGGAGGAGATCAGATCAGAATATTCGGAACTTGAATATCAGGTTGAGCGGGCCGAACTCCATGATGAACTTGGTATCCTGTCGGCCAACCTTGGCCAGAGCGAACGAAGCAAAAACTATTTCAACGATGCGATCCAATCGTTGGAAAATGTCAAAGACCGAGAAAATCAAAGCGTCATCAATCCACTTCTGGCGAGACTTCGCGGCCACCACGCCTATGTTCTAACAACGTACAGCGAGCCCAAGATTGCGACGCGTGAGTTTCAAGCCGCTGTCAAACTCAGGCGTGACATTGCCGAGCAGAAAAACGACGATCAGTCACAAGCGAATTTGGCGATGGGACTGGGAACTCTGAGCAATCATTTAGCGGACATTGGCAAAAAGTCAGAAGCCATCAAGGCAGGAGAAGAAGCGATTCAACTATTGACGGAACTGAAAGAAAATCAGACTTCCGATCTTGAAATGGTCGAAAATTTCGCTGGCATGCTGACCAACCTCGCTTACCTTTACCAGGAAGAACAGCGATTTGATGAGGCGATGAAACTTTACAACCAAGCGGAAGAAGCCTATCGCCTGCTGTATGAAGAAGCCCCCAATGTCGCTTCTTTCAAAGTTGGCCTGGCTTCCACTTTGAATAACATGGGGCTCCTATATGCGGACAAGCAGGACCAAAAACAGGCGGAAGCGTATTTCTCGAAGACCATTCGCCTCAAAGAACAACTGCAAATTGAACGTCCCGATCTCGTCGACCGATCGGTCAGCCTTGGAGGCGGTTACGTCAATTTTGGTTTCTACTATCAAAAATCCAAGGATTACGAGAACGCGATTCTTTGGTACGGAATGGGCATCAAGGTTCTTGGCGCAGTCGTTGAGCAAAATCCAAAGCTCACACGTGCGAGCTTGTTCCTCCGAAACGCCCACATGAATCGGGCAAGAGCTCATCGTCGGCTCAAACACCACTTATTGGCAGCCAGGGATTTTGAGAAAGCCATTTCGTTAAGTCAGGACCAAGGACAGAATGTTCGAATGCGAAACGAAATGACACAAATGTATGCTTTCGCCGGAGACCACGTGAAAGCCAGTGAACTGGCTTCAAACGCTTCGAAATCCGCCGTTTCCGATTCTGATTTCTACAATCTTGCCTTCATTCAAGCGCTGGCCCTTCAGGCATTGGAAAAGGATGCCAAGGTCGACGCAGAAGAGAAAAAGAAACGAACGGATCTCTACGTTTCCCGTGCCATACGTGACCTGCGGGCCATGTACAAAACCGAGAAACTTACACGAACTCAGTTCCTGGATCTTCTCAAGAACAACCCTTACTTGAAGACGCTCAACCATTACGAAGCTTTCCTGGAGTTCCGTAAAGAATTTGAATGATTGGCTTTGGCCGTCGACCGGTGAAGACACCTCGAATGACACTAAAGAAGATCTTGACGACGTTCACGCGTTCGTTTCAGGCTTTCCTCGTCACGCCATTGCTTGATCGCCTCATGATTCCCCGAAAGCAATATCTCGGGAACCTCCCAACCTTCAAAGGACCTCGGTCGCGTGTATTGCGGATATTCCAAACGACGATTGCCACGGGAAAACGAATCTTCGATGCTGCTGTTTTCGTCACCGAGGACGCCCGGCACCATTCGAATCATCGCGTCAATCATGACCATCGCTGCCACTTCGCCACCGTTCAAAATGTAGTCGCCGATCGAAATCTCTTCCGGTTGAAGAATATCCGAAACGCGTTGATCGAACCCTTCGTAGCGTCCGCACAGAAACAAGAATCGTTTGACCGTCGAAAATTCCTCGATCAACTTTTGGTCAAGTTTTCGCCCCTGGGGGGTCAGCATGATTAATTTTGCCGGCTCCTCATCCAGCTTTTGAACGTCGCGAACTGCGTTGACCACCGGTTCCGCCATCAGGATCATTCCCGGCCCACCGCCAAAAGGACGATCATCCAGTTTCTTATGGACGCCCTCGGCCCAATCACGCATGTCGTGCGCATGGATCGACGTCAATCCTCGCTCGATTGCTTTCGCCAACAGGCTTTGCGTCTGGTAGCCGTCAAATATCGCCGGGAATAAAGTAAGTACGTCAAATCGCATTGGCTTGAGACACCTCATAAAAAAAGGCCACTTACAAATAAGTGACCCATGTGTCGCAAAAGTTCGAGTTCGCAATGGTTATTCGCGGAGCAGGTTTCCGGAACATCACGCAAAAGCTGTTTCGTTCCCACTGATTGAGCAGGACTGATTACTCAGACGCTTCTTCGCTTGATTCTTCCGCCTTGGCTTCTTCCGCGGGTGCTTCAGCAGCTGCATCATCCGCAGGCGCGTCTGCCGCCGTTTCATCAGCCGGAGCAGCTTCTGCTTCCGCTGGCTTTGGCTCTTCTTTCGGTTTTCTAGCCGCTGCCTTTTGAGCGTCCGATTGCGCCGAAGCGATCAGATTCGATTTACGATCGGCCAAACGACCCAAAGCAGCCTGTTGTTGATCAAGGTGCGTCCCTTCGGTGCCGTATTTCTTGATCAAGACAGCGACTTTCGGCGTCGGTTGAGCGCCAACGCCCAACCAGTAGTCAATCCGCTCGCCTTTCAAAATGGCCCGAGCATCCGTCTCGCGGATCATCGGATCATAAGTTCCCAATTCTTCAATCACGCGACCGTCGCGGGGCGTGCGGCTGTCCATTGCACAAACTCGAAAAAACGGACGGTGACGACGTCCCATCTTTTTCAAACGAATCTTAACTGCCACAAATCAACTCCTGATATTCTCGTTTCAATGTTTTCAATATATCACTTTTTGCGTTTTTTATCTCGTCGTTTTTGACGAAGTAATTTTTCGCGATCTTTTTTAGCCTTTTTCCGCTCATCTGCAGACAATCGCCGGCCAGTGCCTTTCTTGGTTTTTGGCATGCCGCGGCTCGGGTCCATCATTTTTTCCTGAAGTTCCTGAACCATCTGCATTCGCTCATTGGCACTTTTTCCGGCCGTCATCGTGAGCATCGGCTTCATTGTGTCGTATTGCTTGATAAGCTCATTGACCTGCTGGGGTTGAGATCCGGACCCCTGGGCGATCCGCTGAAGTCGGCTGACGTCGATTACTGTTCGATCCTTCCGTTCCTGCGGCGTCATCGAGTCGATAATCGCGACCATTCGCCGGATGTCGCGGGACGTGTCGACGTCCTGCATCTGATTCATCATGTCCCGAACTTGCCCCATGCCGGGCATCAAGCCCATCATCTTTTGAATCAGGCCGGGTTGGGCCATCTTTTGCATGTGGTTTCGGAAATCGTCGAGCGTGAACTCACCTTTCTCGAGCTGCTTTTGAAGCTTTTCCTGTTCCTTTTCGTCAAACAACCGGCGGGCTTCATCGGCTGCCGCAACGATATCCCCAAAACCCAAAATTCGTTGGGCCATGCCATCGGGGCGGAAATACTCCAAGTCATTCAGGTGTTCGCCGGTACCGATGAACCGAATCGGTACCCCGGTAATACTGCGGACCGACAATAACGCACCCCCGCGTGCATCACCGTCCAGTTTCGTCATCACAACGCCGTTTAATTCCAACGCCTCGTGGAATGCCTTGGCGCTGTTCACCGCGTCCTGCCCCGTCATCCCATCGACGACCAGGAACACCTGATCCGGATTAACTTGATTGTCGATTCGCTTGAGCTGATCCATCAGCTCCTGGTCGATCGCCAGCCGACCGGCCGTGTCAAGAATGACCACGTCGACGTTGTTCTCTTTTGCGTGAGCGACCGCTTCACGACAAACCTTCACGGGATCCTGTTCACCCGTTTGGCTGTAAACCTCAACACCAACTTGTTTCCCAATTACATGAAGCTGTTCGATCGCAGCAGGACGTTGCAAGTCAGCCGCGACCAAAAGGGCTTTTTTATTGAAGTTGGATTTGAGCAAGGACGCAAGCTTGCCGCAGGTCGTGGTTTTACCCGAACCCTGAAGCCCGCACATCATAAATACGTTGACGCCGGACTTGAATGACAACGTATCCTCGGGCGAACCGAGAAGATTGATCAGTTCGCTGTTGACGATGCTGATGAGTTGATCTTGCGGCTTCAACGAAGTCAAAACGCGTTCGCCAAGTGCTTCCGCTGAGACCCGTCCCATGAAGTCCTGAACGACCTGGTAGCTCACGTCAGCTTCTAGCAAGCTTTGCTCAACCAACTTGAGACCTTCGCGCATGTTCGATTCGGTCAGTTTCCCCTGACCGCGTATCGACTTAAACGCAGATTTCAGACCATCTTGTAACGATTCAAACATGCAACTTCAGCATTGAAACCAATTCTGGCAGGCGTACCCGGAAAGACCGTCATCCAATGCGAATACCGGGCCAAATCGCGATTTGAGCGGCGATTTTGAAAGCCCGCCATTTTATCCCAACAGGGCCGACTTTGTAAATGCTGTCCAGATAAGAATTTGCGGCAATCAGCCTCGGGGCCATCCGAGGGCCAAATCTGGGCCGCCCAGCCGGCAGGGCCGTCAAACTTTAAAGACCTTCCGCTGTTCCTCAATTTTCTCAAGCGAGTAGAGCTTTCCCTTGCCACTTCCGGGGCAATGTTCGCAAGTCAGCTCCCAGGCCTCTTCGGATTTCAGGTTGGAATCCCAAAATGGCCAAGTCCGACATTGCCGAGGACGCGCTTCGTAAACGGAACAATTTCGGCGTTCGGTATCGAAAAAGACGCAATCTCCATTTGGAAATTCCTTCAAACTCTTGCGAATACCAACCTTGCGAACATACATGTCCTCGAAATCATCCACTTCCATTTTCACAAGATTGGCCAGATTTACGATTTCTTCCTTGTTTACCCACACGAAACCCGGGGCTCCCGTGCAGCAGTCGCCACATTGAGAACAGGTGAACCGTAGACCATCCTTGTACCAAGGCTTTTCTTGACTCTTGTTGTCTTCCGAGCTCATCGCCACATTCCGAATAAGTTACTCACTGCCGCTCACCTGCCGAATCGCATCGATCACGAACTCAATCTCTGTCAAAGTGGTTTCGATCGACGGACTCAAGCGTACCGTTCCTTCCCCACCTGCGCCAATCAAGGGATGAATCCGCGGCGCACAATGAAAACCGGCTCGACATTGTATTCCAAAAGCCGAATCCAGGATCGCGGCAAATTCGTGGCAATCCAGTTCGGAACAAACAAAACAAACGATTGGCGCGTCGGACTCGTTCCAACTTCCCAATACGCGAATGTTGTCGAGTCGCTTCAAGC
>CAYSXI010000161.1:0-12129 GCA_964434955.1 uncultured Pirellulaceae bacterium | reverse complement strand
CGCCGACTTGAAGTCGGTATCGATCTGTGAGTCGATTGATTTTCCAACGACACGAGTTGCGGTTCTCGCTTGTCATTCTCCGTCGCCGCTGGCTTATCAATCCATCATTGAGATCGAGAATCGGCCTTGCGCCATGATTTTCCAGGAACCATTCGAAATGGTGGGAATCCAGGACTTGGTCTATCGAAAGTATCCAAATGATGATGGGCTTGCCGAAATCAGTGCGCGATGCTTTTTCGGTTACCCGCTGAAAAGCCGCGAAGGAAAAATCCTGGGCTTCGTCAGTTTGCTGGACGATCGCCCGCGGACCGACGATATCAATTCGGAACGCCTACGGCAGCTTCTTGATCGCGCTGAGCTGGAATTGGAACGTCGGTATTTCGCAAAAAGCCGAAACACGTTTCTGGAATGCGTGGAACAGGTTTCCCGAAAAGCGATGCAGTCAGATATTATTGCCAAGATGGCATTTGAGCTGAATCAACCATTGACGGTCATTGAAAATCACGCCTACCTGGCCAAGCTTTCTTGCCTTGATTTGAATTCAGACCTGGACGCGATTCGTCAGTCGCTCGAAAATATTTCTGACGAAGTCGAACGGGCCGGGTCGGAACTGAGAAACATCAAGGACCTGGCCAATCGCAGTGACAATTACGGACAAAACCTTAATTTTGTCGATATTCTGGGCGACTTGATATCATTGGTCGAAGTCGAATGTCGCAAAAACGACATTCAGTTGGATGTGCGAATTGAAAAGAGCCTTCCGACCGCATTTGTCAACGGAAATCAGCTGCAACATGTCCTGATGAACTTGATTCGCAATTCGATCGACGAACTCAAATTGGCCGAACCCCCAGAAAATCTTCGATCTGAATCAGGAAAATTGAAAGGCAAGTGTATTGCCATCGGCTGTCGTTGCCAGCAGAATAACTGGATTATCACTGTCAACGATTCCGGGCAGGGAGTTTGTGGACGCCGTGGCGACGACTTATTCCTTCCTTTCGAGACAACGAAATCCAATTCACTTGGAATCGGATTGTATGTCGCGAAGATGATTGTCGAATCTCACGGCGGAACCATTGAAGAGGTCGCGGGCCCACTGTCTGGTTTGTGTATTCAAATCAGAATCCCACTGGGCAACTCCGGTGAGTCGATTAACAGGGTTGATTAAAGTCAGGATTATGATCACGGAAACCACTCAGCCAACCGTCTACGTCGTCGACGACGATCCATTTGTTCGCAGTTCAGTTGAAAAGGTAATCTTGGCACACGGCTATCGTGTCGAGTGTTTTGAAAACGCCGAGAAATTTCTCGAGTCAGCACACCGGGAACTTCGAGGCTGCATTTTGCTTGATGTTCGCATGCCGGGAATCAGTGGCCTGCAGCTACTGGAACGCTTGAGGGAAATGGCGGTGGATATTCCAGCCATCATGCTGACTGGCTATGCAGAAATTCCCGATTGCGTTCAAGCATTGAAACATGGAGCCGTCGACTTTCTCGAAAAACCTTATCGCAGTCGCAAGCTATTGGATGCGATTGAGGCGGCGATGGCGGTGGACATCAAAATCCGCAGTGAAAACTCATTCCGCCAGCAACTCGTTGTGAAAATCAATAGCCTTTCTGTCGATGAGCGACTGGTCCTTGATGGAATCGTCGAAGGAAAAATCCAGCGCCGAATTGCCAGCGATCTGGACGTTAGTTTGAGAACCGTGCAATTCCGACGCTCGAGCATCTTGAAAAAATTGGGAGTCGGGACCAGCGCGGAATTGCTCCAGCTGATTTCCGAAGCGCGTACGATGGGCATCTACCGCGAAAGCAGCGGGCAAACCAGCCAAGTCGGTTAGCGAGATCGTTTGGCTAGCATCATCGGGCGCACGATTCCTTCCATCCAAAGCGAGAAGGCGCGATTGAATTCGCGCCTTTTTTATTCGCATCCGCAAAGATCGATCTGGTTGTTTCGAATGATCGGTATCGATCGGCGCCTTTCCTGGGCAATGACTGAAATGCGTTCGCCCGGCTCCGCCAAAGAGGGCCCAAATATGGCGGCAAAACGGCGTCGCAAAAACAATGCAATGCACGACAGGGCTTCACAATTTTGCGCATAAGCGAAGTTCGCATGGATGCTTGAACGTTTCCATTTGCTATTTATGAAGTCATTACGTGTTGAAATTCAACTAAGCGCAAAATGGGGCGATTTACGTTGATGGGATTTAGAAGCGGCGGTACCATTTCCCACGGTTTGAGCGGTTTGCACATAGTAGTTATCTAATATGTGTGGGGCAGAAGCCGCCAAACCTTTTTTCTTCTCAGGATTCCGAAAGCTTCTACCGTCCTCCAATCGGCTTCTCGGCCGAGCTGATTTTCCCGGGCCAAGTCCAATCGCCCGGGATTTGCCAGTCTCACCAAACCACTGAACCTGCCCGGTTTCAAAAAGTCCATTCGAACCGTGAATCGGTGAAGCAGAAATCGCCTCGCGAAATTGCTGGCAGCCTATGGACCGCGCGACCAGGCTTCCACACCGACCAAGCTTCCACACCGGTCAGTCTTCCATGCCCACGCATTTTGTGAGCATGGTAGCTGATCGGACATCCAAGGAATCAATTCCTTGGATCTTTTGAAGCCATTAAAACCAGAATGCCTCAAAAGACACGCGTCAAACAAGTGACTTCTGGACCGTGACTACCTGAATGGTGACGACAATGATTGCCGCGGTCTATATCAACTCCCAGTAAACGCCTTCGCCGGTCCCGTCACCCGAAAACCGGACCAGGGTATTGAGTTGCTTTCGGTTCAGACACTTGATGGCATCGCTCAGCCTTCGCTTGGGATCTTTATCCAGTATCGGCGGAAGCGGATCATCGATATGGGGCGGCCAGCCTTCCTCTTCGAAGGCGCAAAGAATCGCTTCTTGGTTGGCGGCTCGCCATTTAAACTTCTTGACCAGCGTTTCACCCAAGCGCAGTTCATGCCTCACCAGGTCCCAACAAGGCTTTTGACTTTGTTCGGGACTCCGAGCGCTTATTTTGGCGCTGCGAATCTGAACCTGGGCCTGTTGAATCCCAATATCGGTGAGGACGAAACAAGTCTGCTTGCTCAAAGTAAATCCACTGGGTGCATTGAAATTTCGCCGGTTTTCGTCGCCCGGGATTTCCTCGGCGTGATCAATCAGACCTTTACCGATCAGCCAGCGAAGTTCCTCATTGGAAACGCTTAATGCACGCAATTCGGCGATCTCGACAGCAAAATCCCAGCGGGAACGATTGCAATCAATTGCGAAACGATGGGCCCGCAACAGCTTTTTCATTGCCTGAATAAGCCGCTCACCCACTTCAAGCATCTCTGGCGAATCGACGGACAACGTCCACTCGTTGGATGCACTTGCGGTATCGCTCGAGGGCGCCTGATCGGGCTTCCTCGAATCCGCATCTTCGACGCCCCGTGTAAACACGGTTGTGTCATAACATTCGGTGTCGTGAATCTCTGATGGCTGAGTGACTTCGAATGACGAAGAATCACTTGTTTTTGCCCGCGGGCCGTTTGCCCGAAAATCACTGACGTTCAAAGAACTGCCTCCTGTCGGAAATCCATTGAAGCGCAATGCCGGATGGCCAACCGATCTTGACGAGGCAACGAGATCGCTTGTTCCTATTGGACCATTGCTTTCCCCTCCGGTCAAGAAAACTTGATCTTCCGGGCAACCAAGCTGACCTTGGGGTAATCCAATTGGGAATTTATTCCAGCTTCGTTTTCAATGCTACTAACCTGTTGTTAAGAAAACGACCGTTAGATCAGTCATTTCAAGTTAAGGCTGGATCAAGACATGCCCGCGGCGACATGGTAAAGCATCGTGTCCCCCCTACAGACAACCTGAAACTCTCTAACGCGGATAGAACGTAGCTGACCTCGATTTGGTTCGCCCGCCCGACAAAAAAGTAGTGAACGTTCAGTCCTTCCCGATTTTCATCCGGCAAACCCAACCTTCAACGCCACAAAGTTATCTCGATCTGGGCGAAACGTGCCTCGACGCGGTTGCGTGCCCTCGACTCGCCGGGTTCCTTGACTCGCCGGGGTTCCTTGACGCATTCGTCACATTCCCGCCCGACAACGGCCCACACACCGGCGACGCGACGGCCAAGTTCCCGCCTTCAGGCACGATACACGCTAGCGACCCGCTTTGCCGCGATCGCGAAACTGATTCATTGCGGTGCTAAGCCGAACATTGAATAGCCGCAAATCGCGAATTTCTGAGCTTTTGAACAAATCTCCGCCCAAACTTCGATTCTTTTTGTTTTTTGCAAAAACTTCTATTGCGGCAAATTCCAAAACTCTTGTAAACGTACGCCCGCAATCGAGATTGCAAGCCGCAACGGCAACTTGATTGAGCCAAGAAAAACAACAAAACACTTTTGAAGCAAAGTCGTAACGTCGGTAATGCGGGAATTGACGTTTTACCCTCCCTCCTGGGTTAGAGCATTTTTCTTGTCGAAACAATGGTTTCTGGGTCGACCGTTTCGGCAAGCGCTCACGACTGAGCTTTAAACTGTGCACAGGAGCTTCGGCTCCTGTGCCAGGGAACAAGAAGGCACTTCGGTCACCGAAGTGCCTTTTTTATTTCACATTCCTGTTTCGGACTCGCAATCAACGCGCTCCCACAACGGAAACCTGCCCCCTTGGCAGAAGGCAGGCTTTGGCGACGGGACCCAACACCAAACAACCGGCTCAATGGATGGTTCTCAAAGTTCAAATGAAAGGCCCTTCTGTCGAATCGCGCCCTCCAATTCCAAAATCTCACGTTTGAATTCGGTACCCCGGGGAGCCGAAAACCCTCCCATTTTTCGGCCGGCAGCCAAGACTCGATGGCAGGGCACGACGATGGGAAAACGGTTGCTTGCCATGACCGTTCCGACCGCCCGACTGGCTCCCGGAGTCCCCGCGAGGGTCGCCAGTTCGGCATAGCTGAGGGTTTCACCGTAGGGAATGGATCGACAGCTTGCCACCACCGACTTCTGAAAGTCCGTCATCCAACTTTGGTCGATCTCGAGCGTCCCAAAGTCGATCCGATTCCCCTCGGCGTATCTAATGAACATTTCGGAAACTTGATTGTCATAATCGCTATCAGACTCAAGCTCGTAGTGGCACGATTCCAGCAGAGCCTGATGTAGGTTTGCCCGATCCGGAAATCCAATTCGAACACGTACCAAAGTGCGATCCATGCTTCTCAAGAACCCGATCCAACCGAGCTTGGTTGCAACCAATCGCCCAAAAATACGCCCTGCCTTTCCCAAAGTATCCACCGTCAGTTCTGATCAGAATTTGCTTCAAAAACTCTTTCACGCCCATTCGAGAATGCGAATTCAGATTGTCAAGTAGTTGACGCATATTATCCCTCATCAACAATAGTCCAACGGCAACTTTTCGTGAATTGCCTGAAACCAAATCCCGATCGGCGACGCACGAAATCCCGGCGCCGTTGAAATACAGGAATGCTGAATGAATTCGTATAGTTCCTACAGCGATGACTTCTATGTCAACGTCCAGTTAAACACGGAAATGGAACTTCCGAGTGAGCGCGAAACGGTTTTGTTTTTCTTTGAACAGCTGCGCCGCAAATTCCCTTCGATGAAAAATTTCTACAATCGCGAGCGGAACGAATACATTCTGGAAGAGGACAAGGAAAGTGGAAGCTACCGCTGGGCCACGGTGGAACCGCGACGTATTTACTCGGCCTGCGTCAATCCCGGCTCGATTGATGACGCACTCGATCAGGGTGCATTCATCATGGATCTTGTCCCGCACGCGCTGTCAGTCACGCCCCTGGATTGCGAATCCCTTTCATTCATCATGGGATTCGATTACACGTATCGCGGCAACCACAACGATCTGATTGCGGAGGCGCTCGGCAACCATCCGGTCTTCGATCGACTTCCCGATTTGCCGGGAGCCAAATTGCTTTCCAACGAACCATCGATCATCTTTTCGCTGGATGACAGTTGTCAGACAAGATGCCGCATCGGAATCGAATCTCGCACAACTCCTTATCAACTTCGTACCGGCGAGTTTTCAGACGATCAACTGAGCGTCCTGATTGTCGTGCGACATTGCGGAAGCCTTGAAGGTGAACAGACCTATCGATCCGTTCTGGAAAACCTCAAGCAGCACTGCCAGGCGATTGTCGATCAATTCTTGATTGAGAATGTTCTGCAGCCCGTGCAGGAACATATTGCGATCAAGTAACCCTGCGAGTTCCCGCGTGCGTTCCGCGGAAGTACTTTCAGATTGTCCCATCTGCATGTTGGCGCACGTTGCATGTTGGTGCTCGCTGTCGGTTGGCGCCGCTATGCAACTTGGCGTTTCTTGCTTTAAGTGAAATCGATTCGTTGATTTGACGCGATGGACATTCATGACGCGAATTCCAGTTGTCGCCCAATCGTACTCCCAATGTGGTTCTTCCACCTGACGATTTTCGTCAAACAGCAAGCCCCGAATCCTCGGAGAAATGGGAGCAACCCTCAAAGTCACTCGTTGCCAACCTCAGAAGCCGCGAAGTTTACTTGTGCCGCCAGTTTTGGCTAAGCGATTGGACTGTTCCAACCGAACCGTGAGCCTCGGATTCTGCTCGAACGGTCCGATGTTAACCGGTTTTTTTGGATTCTTCGATTCCACGTGACGATTCATTGAACGCGATTCCTGGATCAGCGAAGCGTTAATCGTTTTTTCCACTACAGACGACAAATTGTAAATCTAAGGAATTCTGAAAATGGATTGAAGACGCGGCGTCGGTTGCGATTCGATTCATACTCGCGAGGTAATGAAAGGGATAATGATGAATTCAAAATGGATGTTGACGATTTGTGCCGTCGCCCTGATGGGAATGGCGCAATCGGCCTACGGGCAGGACTGTGGCAGTGGTTGTGGCGGATGCGGAACGGGAAACAACACGTTTTCCTACACCAACTTCCGATGCCAGGGCTACACACAAGCTCGCGCGGAAGCGCTATGGGCAGGCTACTGCGGTGAAAACTGCTGGGGAAATTCCAGCGAAGACGATTGCGGCTGCCAATTCGGAGGACGCCTTCGAGGTTTGTTGTCGCGCGGTTGCAACGAATGCGGATCGCGACGCGGCTTCGGCTTCGGACGCGGATGCAATGAGTGCAACGATGGCTGCGGCTTTAGCCTGCGTGGTGGCGGTTTCTTCAAGCACGGCTGCGGAAGCGGTTGTGCCCAAAACCTGTTCTGCGGACTCAAGGGCCTTTCGCTTCCAAGTTTCAACTTTGGCTGCAATACCGGATGCAAGCCAGCTTGCGATGCCAAGCCTGCATGCGGCGTTCGCTGCTTTGCGTGGCCGGGGCAAAATTGCCAGGCTGACAACCAATGTGGTTGTGGAGCTGGCGGACTTCAATTGCTGAGTCGAATTGGTTCTTGCAAGCCAAAATGCCACAACCCATGTGGTCTTTTGTCGAATCTGCGAGGCATGTTCCAAAGAAGCGGTTACGGCTGCTGCGATTCAGGCTGCAACCAGGCAGGCCACGAACATGAAGGCCACGACCACGCACACGATCATAAGGATGGCGACCACGGTCACAAGCACGACGGTGAAGGCGCCAAGATCGAACCGAAGGCAGCGGGCGGGAACTAGTCCGTTTATGTCGCCTTGAAAAAGGCGGCGTCACGCGAATTCCAACTCAGCGAACTTGTTTTCGGTGAAATATCTGTAACTCAAAAAGTGAATTCAGGCTCCGCCTTTTTGGGCGGAGCTTTTTTCGTGCGCGTTTTCTGTAAATCCTTGCACACTGGTACTTTATTGTCGGATTTACTTGACTTTCGCGTTCAATTTATGCGATCCTTTAAAGCTGAGGGGCCTTTAGCAAAGAGGGATAAACGAATGAGGCAATTGTTGACTTCGGCCGCTTTTTCAAAAGCAGCTGGCGTTCTCGTTGTCGCCATCGTGATGGCAATGGCATCGTCATTGCCAGCGCAGAACGATGCCGAGAAGCGCTTTCATAATTACCTTCGATCGGGCGAGTTTCCATCTGCCTTGCGTGCTGCCAGACAAAACGGCAATCCCATGCAGGCGAATATGTGGATGCGTCAAATCGCACACGAGCAAGCTTCGTCAGGAGCACGAACCGGTTCGTTTGAAACAGCCGCCGGTATGACGGACGACCGGATGCGAAACCAGACCCTGTTCAACTTGCAGCAGCAGGCCGGTGATGGAAACCGTGGCGCCGGGGGTGGAATCACGGCAGCCGACTTTACCGAACTAATTGACTTGATTCAGTCGACGATCCAGCCCGATTCCTGGGAGGACGCGGAAGGTCTCGGAACCATCCGTGCTTCTCCATCGGCAGTTTTTGTGGATGCACAGGGCACGCTCAAGAAATTGAAGCCCAACAAAAACATCGACTGGAACAAAGTCCGCGACAGCTTGAAAACGGGAACCGATGCAAACGACCAGTCGGCGCTTCGAAAAGTTTCGATCACGCGTTTGGAACGGCAGCTCCAAATGAAGGCGGCCATGGGTGAGTCCATCGACGCAGAAATGCGTTTTTTGGGTGGGCTTTATGAAGTTCGCTACTTGATGTTTTATCCTGAAACCCAGGACATCGTGATTGCAGGTCCTGCAGGTCCCTGGCGTTATGACCAGGAAGGCCGCGCGGTCAATACCGAAACCGGAAAACCGCTCCTGATGCTGGACGACCTGGTCGTGTGCCTTCGAAATGCATTTGAAGACGACGGAAAATTTGGCTGCTCGATCGACCCAACGGAAAAGAACCTGCAGGCCACTCAACAGTATTTGAAATCCTCACGGCTCACCGGAGAAGCCTGGCGAAAAGGTTTGCGAAAAGCCGTTGGCCAGCAGGTGATCACCGTTCACGGAATCGATCGACAAAGCCATGCTGCCCGTGTGATTGTCGAAAGTGATTATCGAATGAAGCTTGTCGGAATGGGTCTGGAAGAAGGCATCGCCGAAGTCCCCAGTTACCTGGATCGCGTCAAACTTGACAAAAACGGAAACCCGCCACCCATGGATATGGCTCGCTGGTGGTTTACCGTCAACTACGACGCCGTGATGACCAGCAAGGAACGTGACGTATTCATGTTCAAGGGCAACGGGGTTCAGCTGAAAAGCGAAAGTGAGTTGCTCAATGCCCAGGGCCAACGGGTTCACACGGGAAAATCACGAACGGAAACCAAAGGCTATGCCGACGACTTTACGCGCCACTTTGAAAAAATGGCGGATAAGTATCCGATTTACGGCGAGCTGAAAAACGTTTTTGATTTGGCTTTGGTTGCCGCGTTGATTCGACACGAGAACCTGAATGGAAAACTCAACTGGAATTTGACTTATTTTGGCTCACCAAAATCGGAAAACCAGTTGAGCTATTCGATCATCAAAGATCGCCTTCCTCGAAAAGTCGATTCCGTCATGAATTTCCGTGAGATCGAAACGCGTCGCGGATCCAAGCGACTCAAGCACACGATCGTGGGTGTCAGCGGCGGAGTCGAGTACGCTTCAAGTGAAGTGATCAACACCAAGAAGTTCAAAATGCTACCCGAGCTTTCGCAACCTGTGGAAAGCAATACACCCAACAATTCGGATTTCAAGAATTGGTACTGGGACTAAGGTTAGCAATTCCAATAGAAACCTCTCCTTCGGGAGAGGTTTTTTTATGCGCGGGTCGTGTCGAAACAAACGGATTCCGCAAAACGAAAAGTCAGCATTTCATTTCGCGAGAAAATGCAGAGTCACGGAGCGAATCGCGGCAACACTCGACAAGCAATATCTCTGCCAAGAAGCACTAACGGTGCCAAGAAGCACTAACGGTGCCAAGCGAGTTTTCCTGCTATGCTCAATTGCGGGGCCGAAGATTCTTTGACGCCATTTCTTGTATCAGTCCCAATAGCTCGTGCAGGGAGTTTGTTGGGGCACGGATTCATTGGCTCGCGATTCCAGCCAGGATCGCGCGCTTGAAAATCGATTGCGCGATTCCATCTAACCAAACAGATCATCCAGGCTGGCTTTCGGTCCGCCGTCTTTCGCGCCGGGCAGAGCTTTCATGATCGCCTTGGCGAGATCCATGTCGGCTTTTGTTGTCAACTTGATGTTCATCGCCGAGCAATCGACAAGCTGAACGGGATGGCCGGATCGTTCGACCAACTGGGCTTCGTCGGTAAACGGCTCGTTTCCAAACTTTGCGAAGGCTTCTTCCAACAGGCTTCGCTTGAATACCTGTGGGGTTTGAGCTTCAAACATCCCGCTTCGATCTACCGTCTTTTCGACGGTCTTGCCGTTACCGGAATACTTGATGGTCGAAGCAATTGGATGCGCTAAAATCGCGGCTCCGGTCTCCTTGCCCGCCGCAAAAACCTTGTCCACCCACTTCTTATGGAGACAAGGGCGGGCGGCGTCATGGATTGCGACATGGTCAAATTCTGCACCGACCGCCTCCAACGCATTGCGGACAGAATCGCTTCGTTCGGCTCCCCCCTCCACCACGGTCAAATCCATGACCGCGACATTGGAGCTGAAGAACTGCTCAAAATGCGCGCGATCCTCCGGCGAGATCACGAGAATCAACTGCCCCACGTCGGCCCGCTGATGAAAAAGCTGGGCGCTGTGAAGCCAAACCGCCTTGTCGATCAGCTTGATAAAAGGCTTCTTGTAATAGGCGTCACCGAAACGGCTGCTTTTGCCGGCGGCGGGGATAATGACGGCCAACTTGGAATCAAACATGAAGGGTATCCGAAGAACGACTATCGATCTTCGACTAACGTTACCGCAACATCTTTGCGTTGACCAGCACGAAGAATGTTCAGCTTGACTTTTGAACCCGGTTTATGTTTTTCGACTTCCGCCAACAGGGCATCGACTGATTTCACGGCAACTCCATTAACGCCAACGATAATATCTGCACGCGTGGGATCGTCTTCGGGCCACTGAAGCTCGCGGCCACGGTATTCCCGGCGAACAATCACGCGTGCCGATCGAATCCCGGCATTCTCGGCGGGGCTGTTGGGAGTAAACGAATAGACGCCTAACCCAGCGCGAGTTCGAAACACCTTGGCAATGCCGATGCTTGAGCGGACCACTCGGCCATTGTCACGCAAAAGCGGAACCACTCTGGCGATCGTGTTGGCGGGAATCGCAAAGCCCACACCCGAATTTTCTCCCACCCTGGAAGCAATGGCTGTATTCATGCCGACAAGATGCCCACTGCTATCCAGAAGCGGGCCCCCTGAATTCCCATGGTTCAACGCCGCATCCACCTGGATGATGGACTTCATTAATCGCCCGCTGTTTGAACGCATGGTCCGGTCCAGGCTCGAAATGATTCCAACAGTCATCGTTTGCTCCAAACCAAAAGGGTTGCCGATGGCAAAAATCTTCTGTCCGACTTTCAAGGTTGACGAGTCGCTGAATTCAACCGGGGTCAGCATCGATTGCGGCGCGTCGATTTTCAGCAATGCAATGTCATTCGCCGGGTCCGATCCAACGACCTGGGCTTCACGGGTCAAGCCATTGCTTAATGTCACCTCGATCATTTGAACATTTTCGATGACATGATGATTGGTCACGATATGCCCCTGGGTATCCCAAACCCAACCACTGCCACCGCCTTCACGTTCCCGGTTTCCAAAAGCAAATACATCAGATACTTGGGAGATGGTGCGTATGTTGGCGACGCTTGCGATCCCTTTTTCGTAGACTGAGATGTTGATTTTCTCTTCTTCACTGAAAACCCGTTCCGAACTCACCATTTTCGGATTCGAAGCTTTGGTGACGGGCGCATTGGACGACACACCACCGGATGAATGCCTCGCTGGGTCTTCAACCAGATTCAGCGGACTATCGGGCAAACCAACCTCCGGCGTTGAACTCCCCGACGTTGAATTGGCACTCACGCTTTCGGGATTTGTTCGCGCTTCGACTTGATCCGCCGGGGAGTCGCCAACTGCTTTGTGTTGAATGGAAGGCCACATCAACAGGATCGCCAGCCCAGCGCCAAGAAACGACGAAACGATACACATGATCAAAATCGTTTTTTTGTCTGACGATCTCATTTTCATTCCTTTCTATTTCGTACAATTAGATTTCGTAGAATTTCGCTTGTGACTCGTCGCAATTGGGTT
>CAYSXI010000160.1:0-12129 GCA_964434955.1 uncultured Pirellulaceae bacterium | reverse complement strand
CTCAGCGGTTCTTGTGGCGCTTATGATTCTGTGTCCAGCGACGTTGAGCGGGCAGATTCAGATCTCCACCTCGTCCAATCGGACCAAGTCCAACGCTTCGCGGAAAACGACCAAATCGGTCCCGCGTTCAACGATTCTCAAGATGAGCCGAGACATCGATGCCCTAGTGCAAAAGCAGTTGGAGCAAAAGCAGGAAAAGTGGAACGGTGTTGTTTCCGACGAAACGTTTGTGCGTCGAGCTTACCTGGACATCATCGGGCGAATTCCAACGCTGGGCGAAACGCGCAAGTTCCTCGATAGCAAGAACAAAAACAAGCGGCAAATCTTGATTGATGATTTGCTTGACTCCTATGGCTACGTGAGTCGGCAATACAATTTTTGGGCGGATTTGCTTCGAGCCAAATCACGAGTTCGAATTGTGCCGGGACAACCCTATCTCGATTACATCAAGGATTCCTTAACCGAAAACAAACCTTACGACGAGTTCGTCAAGGAAATGCTGGTCGCGGAAGGGCCGTACATGCAGAAGGGCAATGGCGCCGTCGGGTATTATTTGCGCGACACCGGCATGCCCGAAGATAACATGTCCAATACCATCCGTATCTTCCTGGGGACCCGTTTGGAATGTGCCCAGTGCCACGATCATCCATTCGACAAATGGACGCAAAAGCAGTATTTCGAGATGGTCGCTTTCACCGGCGGAATCCAATTCCGGAATCGGCTTCCCGATTCTGAAAACCCTCGCGACATTGCACAGCTTTATCGGAATCGGGATTACGACGCCAGCCTTCGGCCATTCCTGCGGCGTTTGGTGCTTCCAATGAATTACGGGGTTTCGGGGAACGGAACCGGACTTGCTCGATTGCCGGAAAACTTCCTGGGCAAGGAAGGCAAAGAGGGAGACATCGTCAAGGCGAGCGTGATCTTCGGTGAACAGCCAAATGTTGATCCACGAATTCCTCGGACCGGCAATCGTAAACTGAGCGAGCGTCAGCGGCGGCGCAACCCGCAGTTGATCCTTGGAGCGCGGCCGATCAATACGCGTGAAGATTACGCCGAGTGGTTAACCGACTCGTCCAACCCGAGATTTTCGACGGTCATTGCGAATCGACTATGGAAACAGGCCTTTGGCTTGGCGTTGATCGAGCCGCTCGACGACATTAACGATCAAACAGTCGCTTCCAATCCGGCCTTGATGAAGTACTTGTCGGAAATGATGATCCAGTTGGATTTTGACATGAAGCAGTTCCTGCGTGTCGTCTACAACACGCGGACCTATCAGTCAGAAGCGACCGGCAAGGACGTTTTGGATCCTGGAAAATACAATTTTAATGGACCGGTCATTCGTCGGATGTCGGCCGAACAGATCTGGGACACCCTGTTGACGTTAACGGTGGAAAACATTGACAAGCGACGGGATAGCAACAGTCGACGCAACCCATATCTACCGGGTGACGACATTTACGCTTCCTATGAAGAGCTACGAAAACTGTCGGCAGATGAAATTCTGGACCGGGCCAAGCAAATGTCTGAGGGTGGGCGACAGATGCGCCAGCAGATGATGGCCGAACAACGGAAAAAGTTTTCCAAGCAGCGAGCCAAGCTGGATCAGGAACGAAAAGCGCTGGCGCGTCAGATTCGAGCCGCTCAAAATTCCGGCGATCAAAAGAAGCTGAAATCACTGATGCAAGATGCTTCGGAAATGCGATCGCGTTACAGAAATCAACGACGCAACCAGATGGAACTTTATCGTGCTTCGGAAATTGCCTCGCCGGCACGCCCGGGGCATTTGCTCCGTGAGTTCGGTCAATCTGACCGTGAGGCGATCGAAAATGGGAACACCGAACCGGCGGTCACCCAGGTTTTGACACTCATGAACGGATTCCTGGAATCGCAGATTGCTCAGAATCCCAACACGGTTTTGATGCTGAACGTCCAAGGCAAGAAGTCGGCGAAAGAGGTGGTCGACGTGGTTTTCTTGACACTGCTCAATCGCAAACCTTCGTCGGGCGAGCGGCGGATCTGGGAAACCGATATTCGCAAGAACTATCGTGAAGGCGTCGCCGACATGATCTGGACTTTGGTCAACACCAACGAATTCATCTTCCTCAAGTAATTGGCGTTCGCGACACGAGATGGTTGCGATCACCAACGATGATTTTCAGGAATGCACCCCGAAAGGGAAAAGATATGAACGAAATTAAAAAAGTCACTGATCCGTTTACACGCCGGAGTTTCGTCACCGGAGCCGCCAAGTCATTTCTAGGTCTCGGTGCGATGTCCTTGATGTCGCAATTGGCCGGCGCTGCTGAGTCTCGCGGCTTGGGACTCGATAGCAAGGCCAAGGCAAAATCGGTGATTTACCTGTATATGAATGGGGGCATGAGTCACATCGACACATTCGATCCCAAGCCCGGGTCCGAAACCCAGGGGCCCGTGGAATCGATCAAGACCAGTGCCGACGGAATCCGGGTCACCGAATACTTGCCAAACATGGCCAAGCAAATGAAACATGTAGAGGTCATCAACTCGATGAACTCAACCCAGGGTGCCCACGAGCAGGGTCGCTATTTCATGCACACAAGTTACTCCAAGCGGGGAACGATCACGCATCCTGATATGGGAGCCTGGTCGGCGTACCACCTAGGTAAGATGAACAAAAGCCTTCCGGCTAATGTCAAGATCGGTGGTAACAGCGACGGGCTTGGCGGCGGGTTTTTGGAGTCGAAATACGCGGCATTGCCGATTGGTGATCCGGAAGCCGGATTGCAACATAGTCGATTGCCCAAGGGAATCACGGAGAAACGCTTTGCGAAACGAATGGCTCGGGTCAAAAAAATGAACCGCCAGTTCACGCAAAAGTTCGATACGAAAACGGCAAGGGCCTACGCTCAAATGTATGACGAAGCGGTTCGTCTCATGAAGAGCGAGGACTTGAAGGCGTTTGATCTTTCCGAAGAAAAGCAGTCCACTCGCGCAAAGTATGGTGACAATTCGTTTGGGCAAGGCTGCCTGCTCGCTCGTAGGCTTGTTGAAAACGGCGTTCGATTTATCGAAGTCGATAGTGGTGGATGGGACACCCACGATGACAACTTCGGACGTGTTCGCGACAAGAGTGCCGAACTGGACCAGGCGATGGCGGCGTTGTTGGAAGATTTGAATTCGCGTGGAATGTTGGACGACACGCTGGTTGTCCTGGCGACCGAGTTTGGCCGAACGCCAACCATTTTCGCGGAACGAAACAACGGCCGAAATCACTACCCGCAAGCGTTCACTTGTTTATTGGCGGGCGGCGGCGTCAAAGGTGGCGTGCGATTCGGCAAGACGGACGACGAAGGTCGCGAGGTCGAAGATGACCTGGTTGAGGTCCCCGATTTCAATGCAACCATCGCGTACGCACTTGGCATTCCGCTGGAGCAGAAAGTGATGTCGCCTTCGTTGCGACCCTTCACGGTGGCGGACAAAGGCAAGGCGATCAAATCACTTTTCAGCTAGAACTCGTCCGCTTGTTTTGGCTTCAGTGAAATATCGAAGCGGTGATGATTCGCCGCTTTTTTTATGCGCTGCTTCGAGATCAACCGACCCACCAGTCACTGGTATCGGTTTCCAATCGCTCCGATTTTCCGACCTGTTCAAGATCCAGGAGTAGATCGCGGGGTGTCGCGTATCGGTCGGCCGGATCCTTTTCAATCATCTTCATGACGATCGATTCGAACACCGGATTGACATAAAGCTGGTATTTGGAGACGGGTTCGGGCTTTTGATTGCGGACGTTGGTCAGGACTTCGATCAGGTTTTGTCCTTCAGCGGGTGGGCGGCCCGTCAACAGGGCATAACAAGTCGCCCCCAGGCCGTAGATGTCACTCCGGGTATCGACTTCGGCATCATCCTGGGTCCGTTCGGGAGGCATGTAATGAACGTCACCAAGCAACTGCCCCGGTTGGGTGATTTGTTTGGCGAGCGAGCCCTCGAGCGCCTTGGCCAACATGAAATCGCCGAGTTTGAACAGCTTGTCGTGGGTGCGTCGAATGATATTGGTGGGAATCACATTTCGATGGATGATCTGCCGGTCGTAACCGATGTGCAACGCGCGGGTGATATGGACAGCACAGCGCCAGACCTCTTGCCAATCAAGAATTCCATCCACGCCCATTCGATCGATCAAGGTGGCGAGATCTTCACCCTCGATGTATTCCATGCCGGCATAACAAAGTCCCCCGGCCTTTCCCGCAGAAAAAAGCTCAATGATATGGAGGTGCTTGACGGTCAGCATTGTTTTCATGGCCCGGATGAATCGATCGCGATGCTGTTCATCCTTGATAAACTGCGGAAGCATGACTTTGACGGCGGCCGGACGATCGTTTTCCATGTCATGGGCTTTGAAGATGACACTGTTGGTGCCTTTTCGGATGACCGATTCAATCTTGTAGCCACCCATGATTTTGCCAACCAGGTTTCCAATGTTGGCTTTTGAGTTTTCGTTGATCGTGTCGGGCGCGACGGTTTTCTCGCTTTCATCCTCAGCCTGATTGACTTTGAACATGGTGTCACCAGCCTGGATGACATCGCCCAGCTTGGCGATCGCCGATGAAATACGGTGACCATTTTGGAACGTTCCTGACGAGGAGCCTTCATCATTGACGGCGACCTCGCCCTCTTTGAAAAAGATTCGAAAGTGAGTCCGAGACATGGACGGATCGTTAATGCGCGTATCGCTTGCTTCGCCGCGTCCGACCAACAGCGATTCGCCACAGGTAATCTCGAAATTTCGACCGAGTTCCGGCCCGCCCACAATTTTGACAGAGATTTTGTCAGCCATTTAGTCGAGGCCTCTGGAGTTGGTTTTGATTCGATAAAACCCGGTTTTGGCGGTGACATAAAGGGTGGCACCGACAAGCAAGCAATTGGCAGGACCTTCCGGGGGCCGGATCGCGTCAATCTGTTTGCCTTCCGAGTTCAAAACGATCACTTGTCCATCGAATGTCAGGTAAATGTTTCCAAATACATCGATCGACATTCCGTCGCTGCTGACATCGGCAATTTTTCGCCGGTTCGCGAGTTTCCCGACCCCTTTGACGTCATAGGCAATCAGGGTTCGCTGCCCAAGGTCGGCGACGTAAAGCGTTTTGTTGTCCGGCGAGAGGATGACCCCGTTGGGTTGTTTAAGTTGGTCGTCGACACGTGAGAGCTTTCCGTTCCTCGCAACGTAATACAACGACTCCTTTGCCAATTCCATGTTGTCACGATTGCCATAACGGGGGTCGGTAAAGTAGAAACCGCCGTGCGCATCAGGAACCACGTCGTTGGGGCTGTTGAGTTTTTTGCCTTCAAAGGAATCAGCCAGCACTTTCGTGATACCTTCCTGCAGCATGGTGAGGCGGCGGTTGCCACCCTCACAACAAATCAACGCGTCGTTCGGCGTGAAATACATTCCGTTGGCCCGACCGGTTTGCTCGCGAAAGACCTTCGTCGTTCCCGACTTGGGGTCGAAAACGTGGGTTCGATTGTTAGGGATGTCATTGAAATAGATTTTGCCGTCGGGTCCCAGCGCGGGGCCTTCGGTGAATTTGAAATTGCCAGCAAGTTTCTCAAACTCGGCGCCTTCGGGGAAAATCTTTTTCGGTTGTTCGATGGCTGCGGCTGCCAGTTCGGCTGAGGGGCCGGGATTCTCCTGGATTCGGATGTTTCGCCACTGGACCGTGATCGGGTCCTTGCGCTTGCCCACTCCGTGAACTTGAAGGGCGATAAAGCCCTTGGAGGTTTTCGAGTCTTCGAGATCGGCGGCAGGGACTTGGTTGATCCAAGTACGGATTCGATTGCCTACCGCCTCAATTCGAAAATGGTTCCATTGGTTCTGTTTGAACGCATAGCGGGCGGCGCGATTCTGCGTCAGGTCGTTGAGCCAACCCCTTCGGCTTTCGTCATAAATGCCGCCACTCCAACCGCGTTGCGAAGGATCGATCTCCACTTGATATCCGTGGACTCTTCCCTTGCGATAGTCTGGAAGACTTTCGGAACGAATTTGGACACCCGAGTTCAGTTCGGGGTGCACACGAAATTCAAGCTCGAGGACGAAATCGCCGTAAGACTTTTCCGTGCAGAGAAATGAGTTAGGTGTGTTGGGAACGGTGGAACCCAGAATGGTGCCGTCTTTCACCTTATATTCGGCTTTCCCGCCTCGCTGAACCCAACCGTTTAGGGTCTTGCCGTCAAACAAGCGGGTCCATTTTGAGTCGGACGCCTCCTGGCCGAAAACTCCCATTGGCGTCGCGCAAAGAATCGTGAAGCACGCGAGTGCTTTTGAGAAAAACTGGATCATGTTATTCGTCATAGCTGGGTAAGTACTCTTCTGAAATTGTTTCGCCACCGTTTCGAGTAAACAAGGCGCGGAGGTCCTTTTCGGAAATGGAAGGCGGAATCATGGAATAGGAACCGTCGGCAAAAATGGCCACGGTTCCACTTGAATCTGCGTTTTGGATGATGTCGATCGCCTCGTCCACAGACACGTCACCCGGTTGGTACCAGGGCAATGTCGACTCGCGATATTCGATCAGCATGATTGTCTTCGTCAAACCATCCTTGATATCCGATCGCTGAATCTTCTTTCCATCTGTCGTCAAAACCGTGTTGGGGCCAACGACCGCCACAAAATGCGTCGTGTCATCGAGGGTCGATTCTCCGCGCGGACTTTGGAAAGTAGGAATGTACAATCCCTTAACGATACTGTTCGACGAATGGTCATAACTTTGACCCATATCGTATTCCTGGTACACGGCATCTTGCATGATGTAAGGCAAAATTCGAACTCGCCAACTTTGCATTTCCGAGCCCCCTTCGGCGCCGGATGCTGACGGGAATTTGCCGTGCGTTTCATAATAATCCTGGATCGCCAAACCCAGCTGTCGGCCATTCCCGGCTGCAACCGTACGCTGTGCAGCAGCGCGCATTTGTTGGACAGCTGGAAGCGTTAGTGCGGGAACGAGGACGCAGCAAAGTCCAAGCAGGACGATGAGGCCGACCGAACAGCCAACAATGTAGAGAACTTTTTTGCTTGAGCCATTCGGCGAATTGATCGGTGTATCGACTTTTTGAGGTGATGGCTCAATTTCGGCAGTTGATTCCATGATGGTGGTCAGATTGAAAAGAAGTTGGAGGCGTGCAAAACTTAAAAAAATGAACTTATGAAAATATAGTCGTTGTGGCGTTGGTGATAAATCGCGAACAAAAGAAAACCTCCCGAATTACAATGATTCGAGGCAATCATTGACTTCGTGCAACAATCATGCATCTCGTCGAGCTTGAGCGAACTGTTCCTCAACGTCCAAGATGCCAACCGAAGGGCAAATTTGTGAATTACTTTTCGCTATTCAACCGAATGACTCAGAGTTTAATGGTTCTGGTGATGCTGGTCGCGTTTTTGGCCCAGGCAGTTGCCGATGAACGTCCGAATATCATTTACATTTTGCTGGACGATGCGGGCTACGGGGACTTTGGCTGTTATGGCCAGAAGAAGTTTGAAACGCCGAACATCGACAAGCTTGCAGCCAACGGGATGCGGTTCACACAACACTATTCGGGTTCCACAGTCTGTGCGCCTTCCCGTTGCTCCTTGATGACCGGGATGCATACGGGACATACCATTGTTCGAGGCAATCGGGAAATTCAACCGGAAGGACAGCACCCAATTCCAGGAAACACCGACACGTTTTCCAAACGCCTGCAGAAGGCCGGGTATGTTTGCGGTGCATTTGGAAAATGGGGAATGGGACCTCCTGGTTCTGTCGGAGAACCAAATCGACAGGGCTTTGATACTTTCTATGGATACAACTGCCAACGTCAGGCGCATACCTATTACCCGGATCACCTTTGGAGCAATCGCGAAAAAGTAAAACTCGACGGCAAGACCTATTCACATGACCTGATCATGGATCAGGCGCTCAAGTTCGTCGAATCGAATCAGGACAAAAAGTTCTTTTGCTTCATGCCGGTCACGATTCCGCACGCAGCCATGCACGTGCCATCGAAGTATTCGGAACCATTCCGCAAAAAGTTCGCCAAATATGAAGAAAAGATCGGGAAGTATCGTGGTCCAGACGTGAAAAATCCCATAGCTGCCTTTGCCGGCATGATGACCAAAATGGATGAGGATGTCGGGCGGCTGATGGCGCTTCTCGAGAAACTGGAAATTGCCGACAACACGATCGTCATGATCAGTTCGGACAATGGTCCGCATCTTGAAGGCGGGCATGATCCACGATTCTTCGATAGCAATGGTCCGTTGAAGGGACACAAGCGGGATCTTTACGAAGGTGGCGTCCGCGTGCCGCTGATTGTCCATTGGCCGTCCAAAATAAAAGCGGGTACGGATTCCGACCATATTTCGGCGCACTGGGATTTGTTTCCGACGTTTTGCGAATTGGCGAAGGCAGAGATTCCCAAATCACTGGACGGCATATCATTCGCGCCGACATTGCTTGGCAAGGCCAAGGATCAAAAGCAGCACGACTATTTGTATTGGGAGTTCTATTCGCGAGGCGGTGCCAAGGCGGCCCGTTTTGGCAACTGGAAAGCGGTATACAAAAATTTTGGAAGAAACAAGGACGCGAAGGTCGAGCTATACAATTTGGCAAAAGATATTGGCGAAACAAAGAATGTCGCTGCTCAACATCCGGACCTGGTTGCAAAGGCCGAAAAGATTTTTTCCGAAGCCCACGTGCCTTCCGATATCTGGAAATTCAAAACGAAGCGGTAACCGTTTGGTTTGTCGTTTCTGGGAGGGAAGCGGCACGGGATAATAATCAGAGTTCCGCGAGACTTGTGATTGACCTATTGGTCTTCGTTTCTTGCCGCCGGGTTTTCTGGCGCGGGGTTTTCTGGCGCGGGGTTTTCTGGCGCCGGGTTTTCTGACGCGGATTGTTTCTTTGGCTCAGTTGATTGGTCGATCTTTGTTTCTTCGTCTTGCGACTTTTCGTCGGACGATTTCTTCTCGGGCTGTTTGCTGGTTTCTGACTTGCCCTTGTTATCGGACTTCTTGGTTTCAGGCTCCTTTTTGCCTGTCTCCTTTTTGTCAGGCCCCTTACTTTTGGAGGTATCTCCTTCAAGTGATTTCAGTTGGCGCTCCTTGAATACTTTGATCCCGTCCAGACATTTATTCTCCCATTCCTTTGCTTTCTCCTCGTTTTCTTGTTCCCGGTAGGAGCGGGCCATGTGTCTGTAAAGGTACATGTAATTGCCAGGATTCGGGTCATACTCAAACGCTTCTTCGATCAATTGTTCGCCCAGTTTTCTCGCCTCGTCATACTTTTTTAGATCCACCAGGCTTTGCATGTACCAACCTCCGTTTCCGGTCGTGAATCGATGGTGGGGGCCAAAGTTTTTACGGCGAAAATCATAAACCGTCTTAAAATGATCGTGGCTTTTTTCAAACTGTTTCAGGTTGCGATAAACCTGCCCCAGCGCAAGATGCGAGGAAGCGATGTCGGGGGAATCGGCGGCGAAGATGGTTTTTCGGCCTTCGAAACATTTCAGAAAGTATTTTTCCGCATTCTTGTAATCTTCTTTCGCCATATATACGTTTCCGAGAACGTTCATCGTCGTAAAGGTGTTGGGATGATTGGGCCCCTCCGCGGTGATTGTTAGTTCCAGAACGTTTTGAAAAAGCCGAATGGACTCGTCATATTTTCCTTGTCGATACAAAATGATGGCCATGGAATGGCGTGAAGAATTTGTATATGGGTTGGTCGGCCCCATTTCCGGATGCTTGCTGCGTCCGTAAAACGCCTTCTCGACGTATTCCTTTGCTTCTTCGTATCGTTGATTCCAGATGAGGAAGCTTCCGATATCGTGATAGGACTCGAGAGTCACTTGATGGTCTTCGCCAAAGTGTCTGATTCTTTCTGCCAGGATTTCACGGAACAGCTTTTCTGCTTCGTCGTCCATGCCACGTTGCAGCAGCAACTGCGCCATCGTCGTTCTCGCGTCGAGGATTCCGATCCAGTCCGGTTTTTCTTCGTTCAGGCCTTCCCTTCCCTTGATTTCACGGTTGATCAGCTTTTCGGCTTCGTCGAGAAAGTTAAGGCGGACGAGAATTTTTGAAAGCAGGTTCATCGAACTAACCGTCGCGCGATGGGCTTGTCCGAATTCTTTCTCTGCAATTCGCAAGGAAACTTCGAGGTGAGTTCGAGCCTTGGAAAATTGGCCCAGGACAAAATAGGTTTTCCCGATTGCGAAACGGACATCCATTTCAGCGGCAGGGCTTTTCTTCAATCGCTCGGATGATTCAATTTTCGCGGCCGCTTTATCAAGCAGTTCGAGAACGGTCACTTGGTTTTCGAAATGATTGAGATTCGGGTCGGCTTGCCACAAAAGGTCTTCGAGGAGAAACTCGCCCATCGCTTTTCTACGGACGGTCTCATTTTCGGCTTCTTGTTTTTCTTTGGTTGCCTGGGCTGCCGAGTCGTCCGCTGCCTTTTTTGCATTCAAAGCCTTATCGGCTTCATCCAGCGCCTTCTTTCTCTCGTCTCCGGCAACGATTAGCGCGTTGGCGGCAATCTGTTTTTGTTTCAGAGCCCAGATCGTCGCGGCGGTTGACGCGATCAGGCCAATCAACAGGGAAACCAGGACGAGGCCGGCTGAAATCACGGCGGCCCGGTTTCGTCGAACGAACTTGCTGACCTGATAACTTCGACTCGGTGGGCTGGCCATAACCGGTTGATCTGCCAAATGGCGCTGAACGTCCAGCGCAAATGCATTCGCAGTTTCGTAACGCCGCTTGCGGTCCTTTTCCAGGGACTTCATCACGATGCAATCGAGATCGCCACGAAGTTGCTGTGACAATTGGCGTTGATCCGTCCCCCGCTGTTGGCTGATCGAATCGGCGGTGTCGCCGAGCGAGCTGACGCGGCTACTTGGCGAAATCGGATCCTCTTCACGAATGATTCTTCGCATTTCATCAAATGCGGCCTGTTTCAATCGCTTTTTGTCAAAAGGCGTGCTTCCGGTCAAAAGTTCGTAAAGCAAAACCCCGAGTGAATAGATGTCGGTTCGCGTGTCGATGTCGAGACCGCTCATTTCAGCCTGTTCGGGGCTCATATAAAGCGGCGTCCCGACCATTTGAGAAAACTTGGTATAGATCGTTCCATCCACGAGGGGCTGGTGGATGGCCTTGGCGACACCAAAGTCAATCACCTTCACGACGGCCTTGTCATCGTGCATGGTAACCAGCACATTGCCGGGCTTGATGTCACGGTGGATGATGCCCTTGTGATGCGCGTGCTGAATGGCTTGGCAGACATCGACAAAAAGTTCGAGCCTTTCGCGGTTGCTAAGTTTTTTCTTGTTACAAAAAGTGGTGATGGGAACCCCACGCACCAATTCCATCACGAAATATGGGCGGCCCTTTTCGGTCTGTCCCGCGTCATAAACCGTTGCAATATTCGGGTGATCCATTAGCGCGAGGGCTTGTCGCTCGGCGTTGAATCGATTGATGATTTCCCGGGTGTCCATTCCCGGCTTGATGATCTTCAGGGCAACGCGACGTCGAACGGGCTCTCCTTGCTCGGCAACATAGACCACGCCCATCCCGCCGCGGCCAATCTGTTCCATCAGTCGATAAGGACCGACCATTTTGCCGATCTCTGTCTCGTCACTTAAAACTTCGTCCCGAGTTTCTTCTTCAAAAGCGTCCTGACGAAGGATGAAATCCTGTGAGGTGAAGTGTTGGCTCAAAAGACGATCAACCGCGGAACGCAGGTTTAAATCCTCCGCGCAGGCTTCTTCAAGAAACTGGTTTCGCTCGGACTCACTTTCGATGTCGATCGCTCGTTCGAAGATTTCGCGCTCGTTTTTCATCCGAAACTGCCTTTCAAACTTCCGCTACTGACACGATGAGAAGTACCTTCGCCGAAACAAGTTTCACTTGAATCGGCCGACAACTCAACTAATCGCCCTGGTTTTTCTTGGAGATATAACGCCGAAGCCAGGCGCGAGCATAGTTCCATCGCGAGGTGACGGTACGGGCGGAGATCCCGAGTTGCTCGGCGACCTGGTCCCTTTTCAATCCTGCAAAGAAACGCAACTTGATGACCTGAGCGCATTCTTCGTCGACTTGTTCGAATGCCGTAATGGCTT
>CAYSXI010000159.1:0-12151 GCA_964434955.1 uncultured Pirellulaceae bacterium | reverse complement strand
TCCCAATTCATCGGCCGTTGCGTTTCGATTCCAGCTATTTCGACGAAGTGACTGGAGAATGATCTGACGCTCCGGAGTTTCCAATGCTTCCTTAAGAGTCATCGGACCACTTCGCGTGGAAGAAGGGATCTGCGTGACGCCTCCGACGATCGACTCGGGCAAATCTTCCGTTGAAATCCGATCTCCTTTGCCCAGAAGGACGGCACGCTCGATGACGTTTTGGAGCTCGCGAACATTGCCGGGCCAATTGTACGATTGAAGTGCGTTCAGGGCGGATGCTTCAAACCCGTTGACGACTTTGCCTGTTTCGCGGCAAACGTTCTGCAAGAAATGGTCGGCCAGCGCTGGGATGTCTGAACTTCTTTGGGACAGCGAAGGCAACTCGAGATTAATCACATTGATCCGATAGTACAGATCCTGACGGAACTTGCCTTCGGAAACCGCCTGGCTCAGATCATCGTTGGTGGCCAGGATAACTCGCGTGTTGACCTGGAACGTTTTGTCACCACCGACCTGCTCAAATTGAAATTCCTGGAGAACGCGAAGTAGTTTGACTTGAAGGCTCGGTGAGGCAGTGCCGATTTCGTCAAGGAAGATCGTGCCGCCGTCGGCTTGTTTGAACTTCCCTTCCTTGTTGGCAGAAGCGCCGGTGAATGCTCCGGCGACGTGCCCAAACAATTCGCTCTCAAGCAAGTTTTCCGGAAGGGCCCCGCAAGCGATTTCAATGAATGGACCGTCGCGTCGATCACTGCGACGATGAATGGCTCTCGCGATCAAGGACTTGCCGGTACCGCTTTGACCCGTGATCAACACGGTCGCCTTGGTGTCCGCCACGGAATCGATGATCTCGAAGGTCCGCTGCATTCGAGGGTCACTGCCCACGATATTGTCCAGACCAAATCGTTCATCGAGTTGCGCCTTCAACGTTTTGTTTTCCTGAATGACTTCGCGCTGCGACAAGGCGCGCTCGATGGCCATGTTCAGTTCTTGGTCAATCAAAGGCTTGGTCAGAAGGTCGAACGCACCTGCACGCAAAGCCTCAACACCGGTTTCCACGGTGCCATACCCGGTCAGCAGAATCACCGACGTCATCGGACTGGTCTCACGAATTTGTTTGAGGACGTCAAAGCCATCGCCATCCTGCAAACGCAAATCAACCAGCGCGAGATCAAAACGTTGCTGTTTGATCCGGTTGGAAGCGGCCGAACAACCGTCGGCCAACGCCACTTGAAACCCTTCGGAATTCAGCCATGAACCCATCGATTGAAGTAGGTGCTGATCGTCATCAACAATCAAAATCGATGCGGGGTTTTTGTTCGGATCTGACATGAGGAACCACCGTTTTGAGCTGGTTTGTTACTTTTTTTGAACGTCATGGCTTCTTGCGCTTTTGCGAAATTTTTTGCGCATTAGCGAAGCAAAAACGTGTTTTTTGCGCGTAAGATGTGCCGCTTAGAGAATATTTAGGTCACAAGTTTCGTATTAGCAACGAAATGTGTTGATTTTTTACGACGTCTATACGATTACTACACTCGTGAACGGCGGCGGCTAACCTAACCGATACGATGTGAAAATTCGTTTCGGCGAAATGAAATTTTTTCGCCCGTCCAAACAGGGGGTGGACGAGGGTCGATCAGGCGCAAGCTATGCTATCGAGTCCCTTTAGGTCCTCCTTTTCGGGGATAATCTTTTCATAGTTCACGCCTGCTTCGTTCACAACGACGGCCTAATTAGAAGCGAAAGTGTGAACAAACGATATTGCTTCCCCCCCGCAAGCAATATCGGGGAGATGAAATGCGGATCAAGTTACTGATCGTTGACGATCATCCGGTAGTCCATACGGGACTCACGGAACTGCTCAAGGACACCGAAATCGAGATTGTTGGCCACGCCTACGATGGCCGGGAAGCGATTGACCAATTCAAAGCATTGCAGCCGGACGTGGTCTTGATGGACGTTCGGATGCCGGAGCGAAACGGCTTGCAAACGCTCGAGGAAATCCGGGCTGAATTTCTGAATCAAAAAATCATCATGTTTTCAACGCATGATAATCCGACCTACATTGCGCGTGCGATCGCTTTGGGTGCCGACGACTACTTGCTGAAGTCCGTTCGAGGTCAAGAGTTGGTTCAGGCAATCCTGGATCGTTGTGAAGGGAAAGAACCTTCGGAAGAAAGTTTGTTCCAGCGGGTGAAGACCTCCATGCGTCGACGTCGGGATCAATCCGACGAAAACATTCCTTTGACCAATCGCGAAGTTCAGGTTTTGCGACATGTTTCGCTGGGGCTCAGCAATCGCGAAATTGGTAAATCATTGAACATCAGTGTTGAAACGGTCAAGGAACACGTTCAAAACATTCTGCGGAAACTGGATGTCAATGATCGGACCCAAGCGGCCGTCTGGGCTGTAAAACGACAGATGGTTTGACGGTTTTGAATCGGACGGGGCCCCGAATGGCGCTCGAGCGGCCTTCGAGTCTTCATGCCTCAAACGGTCACTTGCTATTTCAGATTGGCAAAGTACTGCTTCATTCGTGCTTCGATCAAGTCGATATCGGAGCCGAAGTGAGCGACGAAGTCGGCCCATCTTTTTTTCGCCGGATACCCCGAGAAGTTCTTTCGCTGCGCCAAAGTTCGCAGGTAGGTCGACATCTCCGTGGGTTTTGTATTGGACAGGTAATACATCAACGCCCAACTCGTTGTATAGGCATTCTTGGGATCCGAATTGAACGCGTCATCTCCGATGGCGATTGAACGTAGCGTCTTCTTCAAAACGCCATTTTCAGCGATGACTTTGAAGTTTTGAAAGTGCGCGGCGTGAAGCCGTTGCTCCAACTTCGGATAACGTTGCCGATCGCGAACGCCCGGTGCTTCAAACATGACGGCCAAGCCTTCGCAAACCCAGATGGGTGGCTGCGCATAACGGCTTTGGACGCCCGTGTTGAATGCGACCTGGTGCGTGATTTCGTGAACAATCGTCGAATAGGATTGACCGGAAAATTGCTGGTTGTAAGTCACCATTCGATTGTTGGCGGGCATATAGAATCCGACAACATTTTTCCTCGGCGCCATCCCCCTTCGTACGGTGTATTGATCGTATTCCTCTCGTGTATTGAACACGATTGCAATCATCGGGAACTCCGGCTGCTGAACCTTGAATCCCATTGCCGTGAAGTAATAGTAAAACTGCGTGTAGACGCCTTCGAACATTTGAGCCCATTGGCTCTGCTTTCCGCGCGGGTGAACAATCACAAAGTGACTTGTCTTGGTCACGCTGTATTGGCTGCCGTAAATCTGGCTGAGCCGCTCCACGCATTTGTCGAAGGAGTATGGCTGAAAATCGTTGGCGATTGTTTGATAGTTTTTGGCCTTCGCGACTTCCAGTTTTTTGATACTTCCATCTCTTCTCAACAGGACAAACTGGTTGCCGTCGGACACCAGGGGCCAACCGGTGTGAACCCGCCCGTCGATCGTTACCTGAATCGTTTTACGCACCTGCCCTTCGGCCGAAGCCGCCAGGGAGATGGCGGCGGCAATTGCGAAAGACACAGCCACACCGAATCGCGGCCCTGCGTGACTTGTTGAATCATGGTTCATGGCGAACACCGATCAGAAACTGGATGGTCGGAAGTCATCTTCCAAATGTAGGCCAGAACCTTGTCTACGGAGAATTTGTGACAAACCCGCCCGATTCAATTCGGCTTTCCGCGATTCCGGTTCTGCAGAACAAAACGATTATTTGAATTCGAATGGCCAAACAGGCTAAAATCGAATCGCGGTCCCACTCAGGAGAACAACATGCGACTTTTTGGATTCAGTTTCATTTTGCTGATATCGATTTGGCTAGGTTCGGTCGATTCGATACACGCGCAGGACGATATCGGCAAGAAAGTTCAGTCACTGGTTTCCGAATTGAACACAGACGATCGCGACGAGATCGACAAGGCCATTCGGAAACTTGTTGCACTTGGCGAAGATTGTCTGGACCCACTCGAGGAAGCTTTCGGAAAGGCCAAGCCGGTTGTTCAGGCTAGAATTCTCTTGGCCCGCTCCAAAATTGAACAGTCGATTGCGGAACAAAAAGTCAAAGCCAGCAAGGTAACCCTGGAAGGCGATATGACTTTTGATGAAGCGATTGCTCAAATTCAAAAACAAACCAAAACGCGATTCGCGTACGAACCGATTGATCGAGAGCGATTGGAGTTATCGCTCAAAGATGTAACGCTCTGGGAAGCCATGGATGAAATTCTGGATCAATCGCTGATGCAGATTAGCCCCTACGGTGGGGAAGGGGGTTCGATCGGCCTCGTACCTCGCTCGGAAGAGGTCGACGACTTTGTCGGGCGAACTGCCTACAGTGGGGCCTTTCGGGTCATCGTCTCGCGTATTGATTCTTCCAAGGACTACAACAATCCTCGAAACGAAGGCACCACCATCAAGTTGGATATCAATTGGGAATCTCACGTGAAACCCATTGCGATCGAACAATCTTTGACGGAACTCAAGGTTCGCGACGAGTTCAAAGACAATTTGGCCGTCAAGCTGCCGGAAGGTTCGGCGTCACCCGTGATTGGCGACAGTGTCCAACCGGACATTCCCAATTCGGAAATGTACATCCCGCTCGAATTGGTTGATCGAAAGATCGGGAAGATTGATACGCTGGAAGGCACCATTCGGGTCTTGCTGCCAGGTCGCATCGAGACGTTTGATTTCGGCACGGTCGGCAAAATCAAGAAGAATCAAACGATCCAGCGATCGCATGCCAAGGTTTCGTTCATTGGCAGCGAGAAGAATGACGACCTTTACACCCTAATGCTCTCGGTTGAGTTCGATGAGAAGAAAAACCCGCTGGAAGTTCATCAAGGCTGGATCCTGGAAAACGAAATCTTCCTCAAGAAAGCCGACGGTACAAAAATCCAGGCGTTAGGTGTCGAACAAGCAATGATGAAACAAAACCAGATGGTTTTGACATACCTGTTCGAGGGCGATCCGAAAGAGCATCAGTTGATTTACAAAACGCCGGCTCAGCTAATCAAAATACCGGTAAAATACAAACTGCGAAATATTATTCTGCCGTAACAGTCTATCCGGGGCATTGAGGGGTTGGTGGCGATTCGATGATGCACATTCCAATTTTGAAATTCGTTGCTTTCGTATGTTTGGTCGCACTATTGACCGACAATCGGGTTGCTCAGGGACAGGACAAGCCTTCGGAAGTGACCGTCGCCACGGTTGGCAACCAGCAAATCAGCCTGGCCCAGGTTGAAAATCTGATGCGGGTTTCGTTGGGCGATCGAAAGCTTGAAGGGGACGCCAAAGAGGTTCTCGCGGCGGCGTCCACGCGACAACTGGTCAACCAACTTCTGGTGGTGGAATACCTGAAAGACACCAAACATGGATTGAGTGATGACGAAGTCAATCTGCAAATTGAACGCTTGACCGGTGAGTTGGCGAAAACCGAACAATCACTCAACGAGTTCCTCCGGGAACGCAATCAAACCATCGAGGGGCTTCGGCAACAGATTCGCTGGCAGTTTGGCTGGGCAGCCTACCTCAAGCATCACCTGACCAAGGAAAACATGTCCAAGTTCTTCGACAAGCACAAGCAGGACTTTGATGGAACCCAATTTCGAATCGCCCATATTATTTTGGCGGTTGCGCCCGATGATGACGAGCGGATCCAGAAGCTGGATGCCGCCAGCAAAAAAGCCTCTCAAATCAAAGCCGAACTCAAGTCATCCGAAATCACCTGGAAACAGGCAGTTGAAAAATACTCCGATAGTGCATCCAAGGGCAACGAGGGGGAAGTCGGTTGGATCGAGCGGCTCAAACCAATGCCGGAAGCGTTTTCCAAAACGGTTTTCAAAATGTCGGTAGGCGATGTTAGCGAACCCATTCAAACTCGATTTGGCGTTCACCTGGTAAGAGTTCTCGAGATCAAGGCCGGCGAGAAAAGATTGGCCCAAGTTCGCAAACAGGTCGAGAAAGCCGCGACGAAATTTGTATTCGAGTGGATCGTCAAAGAACAAGCGAACAAAACCGAGGTCCGCTACACCGGAAAAGCTCCCTATTTTGACCCGCAATCCGGCAAGCTCGTTCGCCCGGGTAAAAATTCTTGATCGACCTTTGCGTTGGATAAGTTCCGTTAAAGAGCCAACGCGACTTTCCTGGGAATTGTCGTTTGGCCCTGCACGCTTTCGCCTCAGCTACTAGAATACTGACTCTGATCGTCTTTAAGTTGAGTTGCGAATGTCCAAGAAGAAAAAGACACGTTTGGCCCTCCACTGGCAAATCCTGATTGGGATGGCGCTTGGGATTGGCATCGGGGCAGTAGCGGTCGCCATGGGCGATACCGTTTATCTTCAAGTTGGAGATTACGAGAATCTTGATTCCAAAGCTCGGATGAACCAGCAGCAAGCGGGAATCTACTACGCCAAAGACGAAAAGCGTTTTTTCAAGGTCACGGAAACCGGGAAAGACAAGGAAACGGGTAAGCCGGTTTACGAAACCAGGGAATGGCATTCGCCGATTCTCAGGGACCTGGTGAGAAATTGGATCAAGCCCTTCGGCACGATCTTCGTCAGCCTTCTCAAGATGATCGCGATCCCGCTGATTATCGCTTCTTTGATCAAAGGGGTTTCAGATCTCAAAAACATCTCAAGGCTTTCGGCCATGGGCGGCCGCACCATCGTTCTGTATCTGATGACAACGGTATGCGCCGTGACGCTAGGTTTGTTAATTGTCAACGTGGTCAATCCGGGCAAAGGTTTTTCCGACGACAACAAGCAAAACCTCACGTCGGAGTTCGACGAAAAAGCGCAATCAAAAATCAAAGATGCTTCGGCCCAAAAAGAAAAAGGACCGCTCCAGCCCTTGGTTGACCTGGTACCTCAAAATGTCATTGGTGCAGCAACCAGCAATGGAAACATGTTGAAGGTGATCTTCTTCGTGATTCTGTTTGGCATCGGGATGATCCTGGTCGATCCCGTGAAAGCTCAACCGCTCAAGGATTTCTTCGAAGGCCTGAATGATGTCGTCCTCAAATTGATCGACCTGATCATGCTTGCGGCTCCATTCGGCGTATTCGCTTTGCTGGCCGGGCAAGTGGTGGAAACGCCTACTTGGAGTGCGGCGATTGCCTTGTTGAAGTATGGCTGTTGCGTCATCGGTGGACTGGGCCTGATGATTGTTGTTTTTTATCCGACCATCGTATTTCTGTTTACCCGGATGAATCCGGTTGCGTTCTTCAAAGGCATCGGCCCCGCACAGCTCCTGGCATTCTCAACCAGCTCAAGCGCCGCAACTTTGCCAGTGACCATGGAACGCGTGGAGGAACACCTGGGAGTTGAAAAGGAAGTTTCCAGCTTCGTGCTTCCCATCGGCGCCACGGTCAATATGGATGGAACCAGTCTCTACCAGGCTGTAGCCGCGGTTTTCATTGCCCAGGCTTACGGGATCGAGCTCGACCTGGGTCAACAACTTACGATCGTTCTCACCGCAACCCTCGCTTCAATTGGCTCGGCCGCTGTTCCCGGAGCGGGCATGGTGATGCTGGTGATCGTCCTCGGAGCAATCAAGGTCCCCGAAGAGGGGTTGGTGCTCATCTTTGCGGTCGACCGAATTCTCGACATGTGCCGAACCACGGTTAACGTCACGGGCGACGCGACGGTTTCCCTGTTGGTTGCCAAGAGCGTCGGCAAACTGGGTGAACCAAACCCGAAAGAATGGGACGATAATTATCCTCCCGATGATGAAAGTGACGAACCTGTCGCGGCGGAAACCATCAAGGAAACTGAGCCGGAATCCAAACCGGAAGATTAACGGCGACTTGCTTCCATTGCTTGGTGTGATATTCGATTTGGCCAACGGCCAATAAGGGACGATATGATTTTTCTTGGCTTGAATATCGTCTTTGGGTCGGCGTTCGTTTTGATCCTCAAATGGCTGCAAAATCGTCAGCGTGAAGACATCATTACCATTGGCTGCATCAACTACATATTTGCGGCCTGCTATGTAATCCCGGGCTTCCTCATGACCAAGGAGCCGATCGCCGAGTTGCCGGCGATGCTTTCCGGATCCGCAATGGGGTTTTGCTATTTCGTCGCCTACTTCTTCGTCATCTATGCGATTCGTTATGTGGGGGTGGCTGCGTCCACCGTGATCGGCGTCCTTTCGATTTTGATGCCGATCGTGTTTGGAATTTTTCTGTGGGGCGAGAATCCGGTACCGCAACAAATCATCGGAATCGTACTGGCGTTGTTCTCACTCCTGCTGATTGGTGGAACCAAAACCGAAGAGGGAAAGAAGGAAACGCGACGCTGGTTTACACCGTTTCTATTGATTTCATTTTTTCTTCTGGCGGGATGCAGTCGGTTGTCTCAAGAAGCGTTTAAATACGTGGCTGAGCCCAACCAAAAACCCACCTTTCTTTTATCCGCATTCGTGGTCGCTTCGATTCCGTCGATCGTTACCTTGATCGTCCGCCGCAAGCGAATCACGCTGGCCGAACTTGCGATTGGCGTTGCCTTGGGTCTCAGCAATCTATTGCAAAGCCAGTTTCTGCTGATGGCACTCGATCAATTCGAAGGATTCATCGTCTTTCCCGTCGTCAGTGCCGGGGGATTGGTCTTCGTGACCCTTTGTGCGACGTTTGTATTTAAAGAAAAGCTGTCGCGCAAATCGTATCTGGGAATTGGCCTCGCATCGTTAGCCTTGGTCCTGTTGAACTACGTCAACTCAGGTTGAGAATTGACGTTTTCAACGTCACCTAGATGTTGTCTCAAAACATTCTTGACACGAACAACCAGTTCTTTCGAGTCGATTGGCTTGTTGATGAAGTCAGCCGCACCCAATTCGAGTGATTGATACTTGGTCTCCATATCCGCAGCACTCAGCATAATCACCGCAGGAGCTGACTCGAGACCCACAAGTTTAGGAAGAAGTTCCAGACCACTGACTTCCGGCATCATGATGTCCAGGAGAATCACGTCTGGCATGTACGTCGAAACCTTGTCCATTGCGGTGGTCGGATCGGTATGCGACTCGACTTTGAAGAAGCCAGCCATACGCAAACGAACCTTGATCGATTGACAAACGAGCCGCTCGTCATCGATCGTCAGGATTCTTGCTTTTTGCAACAGGTTCATGGTTGGCTGTCCCTTCAGGTTTTCTACACGCTGAAATCTAGATCTGGCTAAAGGAACGAAAAGTTTTCACAGTCAAAATCCATGCCCAAGTTGCAGTTTTAAAGTCCGATTCTGCAGGTAATGTGGCATCCGCGAATTTGCGATCGGCTGAAACGTGCGGATCCGGTGAGATTTCAAACGTGTCGCCCGCAAAGTCGGAAATTGTTTTCCCCACTTTTTCAGGATGCAAAAAACGAGAAACCGGTTCCAAGAACGGAACTCGGTCAGTCGATGATCTCAAACACCATTTTGATATTGGTGCGTAGACAGGAAATCTTGTCTTGATTGGCCAGCCGCACAGAAAGATTCGGCCGGTCATTAACGTGCCCAAGAACCATCCAGCGGGTTCGCGGACGAAACTCAAAGTGATTTTCGGAGGCGGTCGTGATCAAAATCTGTTCCGTTCCTTCGGCTTGGAACATGACTGTTTTTTGACCACCGATCTCGGGACTAAAAATCGACGGCTTGAACACCTGGCAAATCATACAAATCGGCTTGCCTTTCTTTCCGTCGGTCAACTCAAGGACGAGTTCATTCGACTTCTTGATATCGTCTTCGGGAAGCGACTCGATGCCATCCAATTCCTTCTGGACTGATTCGAAAATTCCCATGAATCGAGAGTTGGCTTCTTTCTTCTCTTCGTCGGAACCATCCATTTCGCTGATTCGCTGCGGAAAGGACGCAAACAAATCCGCCATTGCCACAAGTTTCTGTGCTTCGTCTTTGGTCGAAGCCACCCATCCAAACTCCTTGCAGTCATCCAACGCTTTGTTCAGCGTTTGAAACATCTCGAAGTCATTTGCATTCGGATTCAAAGCCGGGCGACCTTTTGCAGCCGGATCGACCTTGTCCTCCGAGGGTTTCGCGCTTGCGAGGGCGGCTCCATGCTTGGGAAAAGCCTTGATCGTCTGCAGCGTGGGGTCGGCACTGATTTTGTCGCGAAGCGCCAGAACCTTTCCGATCGGCACGGCAAAACTTTCCTGGCTACCGGTTTTCCACATGATGCCCATCGCGATGAGCTGGCCTTGCTTGTTCAGGATCGCCGACCCGGCAAGCTGATTCCGGAACGGTTTCCGATAAACAATCCATTCGAAATCATCATCGACTTCGTAACCGAACCGTTTGATGGCGGGCAAGTTGACTTCGCCGAGCTCGGACTTGTTGGCACGACGATCAACCCGCGCGTCCGTAATCCAGAGCCGTCGATCCTTTTCGGGTGATCGACAAACAATCAACTGCTGACTTCCAACGATTGAGCGTTCTGCCTCCGTTTCGATGTCCGAAACACTGGCAACCAACGATCGATTCGCGGCGATGATGGCAATGTCGTGTGCGGGATCTGAAGCGATGATACCTTTGGCGGCATCGGTTTTGTCCGACCGGATGGCAGGACCATCCGACAAAGACCCGGCCGCGATCGTGGTGCGAACCGTTACTGCATTTTTGATTCCGGAATAACTTGTGGCAATCCAACCCCGCGAATCAATGATGACTCCAGAAGTCGTGATGTTGCCGGAAGTGGTGGCAATATCGAGACGAACGATAAACGGATTCGCTTTTGACCAGACGCCATGGAGTTTGTCGAGCGACAACGACTTTGGCATTTCGTCTTCGTGAATCGCCGGCTTGATTTCTTCTTTGTCTTTTTTCTCAGGGACGACGACAACTTGATCCTTCTTCTGGGAGACGTCTGTCTTGTCCTCATCGTCAGAATCTTCATTGACGGCAACCGGCGGTCGTTTCGTCGCATAGGCAAATCCAAAAGCGATTCCCGCACTAATCACCAACAAAGAAGCACCGAAAAGAACAATCATCAGGTTCGAAACGGGTTTTCGAACGGCAATTTCCTGCGCCACCAAACTTTGCTCGGCGGCACCGGTAAAGGACTTGTCATTGGCAGAAATGTCCGATTCGAGTTCGGAACCCACCTCGATTTCCTGCTCCGAATCTGCAAGGGCTTTTGGCGAAGGAGGAGCCAGCGTTGGCTTCCCCGTTTTGAGCGCCGAAGGCACCGGGATGGATGGTTTGCTACTCTTCTTGGGAGCCGAAGTGAGCGATTCGTTGACAGCGGTGATCACATTTTCGTCGGCGATAAACGAGCTATCACAAAGCGGGCACCGACCTTTCCGATTCCGGTACTTGCTCGAGATTCGAAAAATCTGCTCGCAGGCAGGGCACTCTACGGTGATTGGCACAATCGCGAATTCCTACAAAGTTAGGGGCCGACGGAAGCGATGGTTTGAACTTAAAGATAAACGCAGAAAATTGAGTCGAGGAACCGCAAAAACGCGTCCCTTCTATGGTACCAGTAAAAATTGTTCGTCACAATTTTTTGACCGGCAAGGCCGTTTTTCTTGAAATCGACGATCTTCAACACCCAACCTGAGCCAATTCATCTTCATGTGAGCCAATTCATCTTGGATCGGGCATTTCAAAGGCCTCTATCCTGAATCGGATATTCGGCCGCTCATGCTTTACGCGTCAATTTCGGCTTTCGCCGGTTCGGATAGCAAGTCGTGCAGATTTCGCAAACCGTTCCGTCACAACCTCGTGCCGTACAATACTCCCGACCGTAAAAGATGATTTGCAAGTGGAGTCGATTCCAACAATCTTCGGGAAACAAACGCTTCAGGTCTTTTTCCGTTTGCTGAACATTTTTCCCGTTCGTTAATCCCCAACGTTGAGCCAGGCGGTGGATATGCGTATCAACCGGAAACGCCGGCACCCCAAACGCCTGAGCCATAACCACGCTTGCCGTCTTGTGGCCGACGCCGGGCAACGCTTCAAGATCTTCAAAGTTGTCGGGCACTTGCCCGTCATGTTCCCGAATCAAGATCTTCGAAAGCTGGGAAATCGCTTTTGATTTCTGTGGCGACAACCCACAAGGCTTGATAATCGAACGTATCCTGGAAACCGTTAGTTTGGCCATCAGCTCGGGCGTCTTCGCCGCACGAAACAAATCGGGTG
>CAYSXI010000158.1:0-12282 GCA_964434955.1 uncultured Pirellulaceae bacterium | reverse complement strand
CCTTGGGATAAAAGTGCCTGGATGCTCAATCCTTACGCGGCTCCTGCCGTCGCTGAAAAATAGAAGCAAGCAAAAACTTTTCACCCCGCCAGTCTTTCTGGGGGCAGTAGGACTGGCAACAAAGACACCGTTCAAACGGTGTCTTTTTTTTGCTATCAGTTGCCGGTTTTGCGATTCACCCGTCCCTCGACAAACTCACCTATCGCTGAATCCGTTTCGTGGCCGATAATGGACTTATCCACTGGTTCAGCAATCATAGAGCATGGTCGGCAAAGCCTTTCGATTCCTATTTCGCTACAAATGGCGGCTTCTTGCCGTTCTTTTGTTACTGGTTGCCGCCGCGACCCCGATTGCGTACCACTACGCCTGCCAAATTGCGCGGCAAAAACTGATCGAGGAAATTGCTCGAATCCACCGCGACAAGATTGAGGTTGGCTCCACAAGCCTCGGCTGGAATCGCCTTCGCGCCGAAAGCATCAGCTTTGAGTCCGATGACCCGAAAATCGGAAAGTGGTGTCAGGCCAGGGAACTTGAAGTTCATCTGAATCTTCTCTCGGCGATTTTTTCATCGGACCCCGAAATCGAGTTGGTTGTCATTCAGCAACCACAGATTGAAATCAGCTTGGATGAGCAGGGGAATGTTCTCAATGACTTTGTCGCTTCCGATCGAGAACCAAGCCACGTCATACTGAGGATAGAGGATGGCTCCTGCTTGATCCGGCAACCGGGGCGAAAGACATTGGCCTCCTCGGGAATCAATTTGACGATTCGAAGTGGTCCCTCGCAAACCGAAGTCGATGGGACAATCGACCACGTCCTCGACTCCAAAATTCAATTCTCCGCGTCAACTCAGCAAGGACGAACAACGACCCATTTCGAGTTTCAGAACTTCTCTGCCGATTCCAAGGAACTCGAACAGCTCCCATTGTTGGACTCAGCAAGGTTCGCCGGATTTGAATGCTTGGGACGACTGGATGGCAAACTTGAATTGACATTTGAACAGGGAGAGATGATCGATTTCCGCTCGGAGATTGAACCGAATATCCAAAGCTTCAAAATCGACCAGTTTGGCGACACCTTCAAAAACATTGACTCCGGCTCGCTCGTGCTTTCGCCAGATACTCTCGAACTCAAGCACCTCAAAGTCGAATGCATGGAAGGCGTTACGACCTACTCGGGGAAGTTGCGAAACCAAAACGAGGAATGGTCGGGGGAACTGGAAGTTCAAGCCAGGGAAATCGCCTTGGAAAGACTGGTCGAAGTACTTGACCTGGGCTTCGACATGCGTGGGCCAACGAGTTTCGGTGGCAAAATAAAGCTGCTTGCCAATCGTCGCAAATTTGTCATCGACGGAAGCGTCAAAGGTCAAGCAAACGATTTTTCAATCATCACACTTCCGTCCAAGAACGTTAAGGCGGAGTTGATTTTCGACCAGTTCACCAGCCATTTTGAACCCGACGTAGAACATCCGGCCACAACAGGCAATCTTTACGTCAATTGCCAGAATAAAACGCAGAACATCGGAAACACAATTGCGGCCCTTGGCAAGTATTTCCAGATTCCGGTACCAACGGTTCGTGGACAGGGTACCGTCGATGTTCAAGTCACCGTTCCGATGGACCCTCGCAACCGCAAAGAAGCTTACTGGGCTCAAATCGAAGTTGATTCCAGTGACATCAACATTGCGGAGATTCAGTTCGACAAGTTCGATGCGGACATGACTCTCTTCCCAAATCGATACGAGATTGAATTTGCCAACTTGAACTCGACCAAGCGAGAAGACGCAACGTTTGCAGGCACCATTCACTTTTCTGAACCGGAACTTGTTCGGTTCGAACTGCACGACTCCAGTTTCGACGCCTCGTTGTTGACGAACTATTTCAATTCGCCCAACACGGCCGTTCAGGGTAAGATCAAAGCAAGCGGTGAGTTATTGGCCAAACCCGTGAATGGGACGATTCAAACGAGCGCGGAAGGATGGACCTGCTCGGACTCACTGGATATCAACGGCGAAACCGCGAAAAACCTTTGCTCGCCTTTCAGGTACGTCGACAACCGTCTCTATTTTTCTGCCTTTTCGGGCCGCTACCGCGGTGGAAATGGCGCCGCCGTCGCGGAGTTGGACATCGACGCCAGAGTGCTTCGCGCCGAATTGCAATTGAATCAACACGACTTTCGCCTGCCTTCCGAACAAATCGCCAACGAACAGATGAGGCGGGAAATTGGCCAAGCATCATTTGATACGGCAATCGCCCTCGACCTGGACCTCAAGAACACCAGCCGTTTCCTGGTCGAGGGCATCACGGAAGCGACTCACGAAGCCTCGCCGAACGGGTCACTTGGAAAAACGACGGCCCAATTCTCGATCCATGAAAATGAAATCGTTGTCTCGAAGATCCAGACGACGGCTGCTTTTCAAATTGGCCAGGACATCAAATTACCGAAGCTCGACTTCGCCGGATCATGCTATGGGGATTTTACGGCAGGAAAACTGCAGTCCTTTTTAGTCGCCGTCCCCATCGGTGAAACGTCAGCGCAAGCCCGGCCAACAGAATTCGAGTTGTCCTTTGCAGATTCCGTGGTGACGGCCAAATCTCGTAGCTTGCAAAACTCACCCATCTCTTTTGAGTTGGTTTACCCTGTATCAAAGCCGGCGGAGGCAAACGGAAAAGGGAAGCTTGTCGGAGTCGACTATGCCAAGCTGGCAACCAAACTGAGTTGGAATGAACAGGGACCCATCCGATTCTCGGGCACCGGCAATGTCCAGTTTGAATTCGACAATCTCTCGAGTCTCGAAGACTTCCATACCAAAGTGAATCTTTCGGGCTTGACCATCGAAACGAATCAATGGAAAGCCGAGAACGTCATTGGGGATTGCGAAGTCGAAGGAAAACAGGCGGCCGCTCACCTGTCCTCCAAACTTTTTGGAGGTGAGGTCCTTTTTGATGCCATCGTTCCGCTCGATCAATGGAACCAAACCACCTTTGAGATTCCCGCCAGATTGCGAATACAAAATGGAAAGCTTGGCGACCTCGCACGCGTCTTTGGGAAATCATTCTCGAGGCAAAATCCGACAGGTCGCTTTCAGGTTGATACCAATGTGATCCTGCTTCCCAACGCGCTTTCAGAAACCAAAGCAGATGGACAATTCGAAATCCGAAATTTCCGGACTCGCCAACATGAAATCTCGGAGTCCATCAAAGCGGACTTTCGTGTCAACAATTCCAAGATGACGATTCGAGAGCTCAATGCAAAACTCGGTTCTGGGAAAATCAGTGGACGAATCGATTGGCCCTTCGCCGCTTCCAATCGGGGTAGCCTCGACTTGAACGCCTCCAAAGTTGATTTGCAACGCGTTTCATCATTCCTTTCGAAGCTTCCCTCGGAAATTGACGGCAAAATCTCTGGCCGGATCGGGGGCACCATTTATCGAAAAGGTTCGATGATCCGTATGGCCGGGGAAGGCACCGTCGACGTACAAGAGGGAAACTGGCACGACGTTGACTGGAATATCGATCGCTCCCGAATCTCGTGGTCATTCAATCCGATCTACCAGCAGGGACAGGTTCGCGCCCAATCAGCCAAGTTGAAATTGCTCAAAGGATCCGTTGACTCCAAAACGGTTTTCTCCTGGGGCGAGCGAACGAGGTTTGAAGTTCGTGGAAACGTGAAGAACATTGATCCACGAGAAATGGCCAACGGCTCTTTGGCCCGACAAGTCATCGGCAAGCAGGGCACTCTCAGTGGAAAACTTGATTTGAGCGCGACCAATTTTCGCGGCCCCAAGGATCTCAAGGGCTCGTTCCTTGGAACCATGAATCAAGCTCGCGCGCTGCAACTACCCGTCCTGAATTCGGTCAGCCCCTTCGTCAATCGCTCCCAATTCGCCAATCGAAAGTTTAACGATGGCCTGATCAAGCTCGATCTGAGGAATTCAAATATCAAGGTCCACCAAGTCGCCTTCGCCGATGACCTGGTCCAGGTTCTTATGGATGGAAACATGCGACTGAACGGCCGTCTGGATTTGGCTGCGATTGTTCATGTTGGTCAAAACAATAATGATCCAATCCGAACCATCTTGAAGTCGCCTTTGCTAGCGTCGTCATCGCCCCCGATCGCACTGATAGCACAATTCGACCGTCTCATCTCGGATCGATTACTATTCTTCAAGATTTCCGGGACATTTGAGCGTCCAAGAGTCCAAATCGAGACAACAAAGATTCTTCGCCAGGAATCGCTCAAGTTTATTTTAGAGAAGACATACAATTTAGGCGGACGACCCAACTCACTTTTAAACCGATCGACGATTCGGCTTCGATAAAGGTATTACGAAAAGTCCTTCTTGAACTTTGCCGCGATACCGAACCTTGAACCAGACCCATTCTTTCCGAATCGCCACGTGTTTGAGCCTGCTCATTCTTGCCATTTCAGTCAGTGGCTGTTCGTCGCTGCAATCATTGGGACTTCCATTTTCGTCGCCGCAGCATCGCATGCTGCGTCAAACCCGATTGATTACCAACTCTCAAACCGAGGCGGCGCCGATTCCCAAAGAACTGAGCAAGGGGGTCTTGGATGAATATCGCGTCGAGCCCGGTGATACGCTGTTGGTAGAAGTCGACAGTCTTGAAGATTCTGTCCGCTTGCCAGGCGATCAAGTCGTCCGTCCCGATGGCAAAATTTCGATTGGATCCAAGGGCGATCTCAAAGTCGCTGGTATGACCATCGAGGAAATCAAAGCAGCCGTTTCCAAAGCCATGGAATCTGAATCTGAGCAAAACGGAACGGTCACCGTGCGTCTAATCAACTGGGAAAGTAAGGTCTTCTACGTAATCGGTGAAGTTAACTCGCCAGGCGCCTATCCAATCCAGGGAAACGAAACGGTTTTGGATGCCATCGTCGCCGCCGGTGACCTCTCGCGAAATGCCAACAAACAGAAGATTATCCTCGCTCGGCCGACTTTGCCAGATGAATGCCGGATCGTCCTTCCCGTTTGTTATCGCCATATCGTGCAGCTTGGTGATACGTCGACCAATTACCAGATTCAACCAGGTGATCGAATTTACGTTCCCAGTTTAGGCGTATTCGACGATATCGCGCAAACCATTTTTCCTCGCCGCCAGGAAGACTGCCCGCGTTGCTCCAGTTGCCAATTCGGCTGCGACTCGAATGGGGTAACCACGGAGTTGTCTACAATTCGCTAACGGGATCAACCGTTTTCCGAGGCGCTCGCAAAGATTTCTTCGGCGACGTCATTCGCAACCTCGGCACCGGAGAAACCGGCTTGCGATTCGAGAACCGACAGCGGATCGACGAATCTCCATGCAGGCATGGACGTTACCATCGAAGCCATAAGCATTCCACCTCGAAGGGTCCAAAGGATGAAGCCGGCCGTCGCGAACACCGACGAAGTCGCGATCGTCAGTTGCATCTTCGCTTCGAATGTCGTAGGTGCCGTTTCCTCCGCCAGTTTATCAAACTCATCCCAAAGTTCCTGCTTGTCGTAAACAAACGTCACGGCGTTTTGCATCAGCTGTTTTTGCAATTCTGCTTCCACGGACATTTCTTCCGCGAGCGCCGGATTGGCGGCGACCCAACGCAAGACATCCCCGGCTTCCTCGCGCACATTCACTTGAAAGCTTTCCAAGCTGCCTACCACGAAGTCATCAACGCTCGCATTGGTTTGACTTCCAACAAAACTTGCGGAACGAGCTTGGGTTTGGGCAAGCTGATTTCGGTTGTTTTGGGATAAGAAGTCCAAAAACGAAGTCGTTTTTTCTTTTTTGTCTTCGTTGGATTCACTGGCGTTGCTCTCGGATGTATCGTCGGGAACCCCCGCTCCGCCGGTCACGAAGCTTGGCTCGAACCCGGGAAGAATCACTTCGACCTGAATGGTGGTTACCACGCTATTTCCTGCTCCGTCTGACGCGACGTAGGAAAATGTATCAATCCCGCTGAACTCAAAATCGCTTTGATAAATAAACGTGCCATCGGCATTGAAGATGAGCGTGCCATTTGCCGGCCCGTTGATCAGGATTGCCGTCAATGGACTTCCTTCGATATCGAAGTCGTTGGCAAGAACGCTCGCAACCGGAATCAACAAGTCCCCCTGCAAAACAGAAAACTGGTCGATTTGTGTGACGGGTGCATCGTTGACCGGAGCCACGTTAATTTGAACCGTGACCGGCGTTGAGTTCTTCTCACCATCGTTGGCCATATACGTAAAGGAATCGACGCCGGCAAAGTTATCAGCCCCGCGATATTCGAACGTCCCGTCCGAGTTCAGGGTGAACGTCTCCGCGTGGGCCGGCCCTCTTACCAGCCGCGCATTGAGAGGGCTTCCCTCGTCGTCTGTATCATTGGACAGAACATCGCCCGTGAGCGTCGTGTCTTCCAGGGCTCCCAAATTGTCCGCGTTGGCAAACGGCGCGTCATTGAACGGGGTGATGTTGAAGTTGAAAGTATGAGGCCCATCAAAATCAAGAATCGGATCGTAAGAGACGAAGTCGAATGAATCGGATGTCGTCTCTGTGCCGTCGTGAATGTAAACGACATTTCCACTGTTGATGTCGGCTTGGGAAAAATCGGTAACGGGTGTGCTCAAGTCCGAGCTTAAGGCAAGGAATCCGTTGACCGGAGGCGAGACGACCCAAAACCGCACATCCGAAGCATTATGGTCCTGGTCAATCGAACGAAGATCTGCCGACGTCAATACGGTCGTTTGGCCTTCGACGGCATCTTTGACCAGATTATTAACGACGACCGGCGCATCGTTCACGTCACTCAAAGCAACCGTCATGGTGGCCGAATGTGTGGCCCCGGCGATGTCCTCGACTTCAACCGTCACGGTCAACATTGGATCGCTTTCAAAGTCCAACTGCCCGGAATCGGCAACGAAAAGATTGCCGCTGCTGGAGTCAATCGAAAACGCAGTACCACCTGTGCCACCGAGAATCCGGTAGGATAACACGTCACCTGGGTCGACATCGGTGGCCGTCACCGTTCCAACAAACGTTCCATTCGCCGAATTTTCATTGACGCCAAAAAGCTGGTTGAAAATCACGGGCTGATCATTTGAGGGCGTCACGTTAATCATGAAAGTCCCGCTGTCCGCGACCGATCCATTTTCACCGCCGTCTGCCACGGTAAAGTCAAATTGATCGGCAAGCGTTTCGCTACCGTCATGGACGTAAATCAGATTGCCCATCAACAGATCGCTTTGATGGAAACTTGAAATCGCCACCCCGGGTGCATTTGCGAATTCCAGTTGACCATGAAGCGGTTGTTGATCAATCGTAAAGTGCAGCCCGAGCCCACTATCATCTGGATCGGATGCGTTGAGCAACGACGAATCGATTATCAGGCTCGCACCCTCAATCACGGCACCTGGCAAGTTGACCGAAACAATCGGGCTATCGTTGAGGGCATCGACGGTCAGGTTGAATGTTCCGCTGCTGGCCAAGTCCAGACCGTCGTCTACGTCAAAATCAAAGCTGTCACTGGTTGATTCAACACCATTGTGTACGTACACGATTTCGTTTTGGTTGATGTCTTCTTGAGTGAAACTCAGGATGGGAACGCCGGGATTGGAGACATGCTCCAATTGCCCAAAAGTGGGTACGCTCGTAAGACTGTAGATGATTTCGTTGGGTTGATTGTCAATATCGGAAGTCAACAACAACAGCTGTTCAAGGGTAATCGTTCCTCCTTCTGCGACCACGGCTGTCTGGTTGTTGACGATTGCTTCGTCGTCGTTGACGTTGATGACGTTGACCGTCGCCGTTTCGGTCCCGGAACTGTAGGCGGAAGTTCCTCCGTTGCTGCTCACGTCGACGCCGGATGCACCGCTCGCCTGCCCGTCGGTCTGATCCCACGCGCGAAACGTTACGTCGCCAGGAACGCCTTGAAAATCAGCCGCTGGAACAAATCGGATCATTGCCGTCGTGTCCAGCAGCAAAGCGTTTGCGTCGTTCGCCCCGGTCGTGCTAACACCCGAAGCACTCATGCTTAACCAATTGACTCCGGAGTCCAACGAGTATTCCCAGCGACCATGGGAATTGTCGATTCCAATCACGGCGATGCCCTCGACTGCAATCAAATCGCTATCCGTTATCGGATCACCATCGCTGGCAAGGATATCGCCAACCCTGTCTCCGACCGGGTCGAAATCGTCTTCGATCGTGGGTGTTAACTGAAGATCGCCGAGGTTGTCGAGAATCGGTGCGTCATTGGTTGGGTTGACGGTAATGCTAAAATCCCCGGACGTAACCGTGCCGACTCCGTCATCCAAATCAAAGCTGAAACCGTCCGCCAAAGTTTCGCTTCCATCATGCCGGTAGACCACAACGCCGTCGACGATGTCCTGCTGCGTAAACTGATCGCCAACACCCAATGCCGTCCCGTTCCGTAACAGGGTGCCATTGGAGGGTGGCGAAGTCAGGGTGAAAGCCAGGTCGGTATTTGTATGATCGACGTCGCTCGCGGACAGCATCGACGTGTCGAGAGTCGTCGCTGTATTCTCATCCAGGGTCAAGCCGTTGTTCACATCGAGGACTTGTTCGTCGTTAATGGACTGAACATGGATTGAAGCCGTCTCTGCATCCAGACTAAACGAGGTCACGCCTCCCTGGGCACTGGCGTCAACTCCCGATGACCCACTTGTAAGCAAATCGGATTGGTCCCAGGCACGGAAAGTAATATCGCCTGGATCGCCGTTAAAATCAGGGGCTGGCACGAATCGAATCAAAGCACTTTCGTCGAGAACAACCGCGTTCTGCGCATCCTCAACTCCGGTTGAAACACCTTGCCCAGCAAATGACTGCCAACTCAATCCGGAATTGACCGAGAATTGCCATTGTCCATGGGTATCGTCCACCGCGGTTATCGCAATACCTTCCAAAGCACCTGCGTCTTGGTCCGTTATTACGTCGCTTGTGCCACTTGCCAATACGTTGGCGACGGTTGTTCCTGCCGAGTTGCTGTTGTCCTCTGTGATCGCACTCAAATTCAAATCGTTTGAGTTGTCGAGATTTGGAGCATCGTTTACCGGCGTAACATCAATATTCATCGAATTGAAAACCGAGGAATCCATGATGACGTCATCGTAAAAGATGCTGACATCCTCGTTGTTCGAATTTGACTGATTGACAAACCCGCCCAGAACGAGACTGTGCGTTCCGGCATTGAGAAACACTTCCGTAGAAAACTGTTGCCATCCAGAGTCGCCTCCGCTTGCGATGTGCACCAGCGAACCGTTTGCATCCGATCCCAAACGAACCCCATTCAACTCGGCGATGGCTTCCCCGTATTCCCAGGGTTCCAAAGGATTTGCAACGGTCAAACGGTATCGAAACGTCAAAGTAACAAGACTTTCTTCTGCCAAATAAATGTTCTGAGTAAATCCGCCCGAAGTCGCTTGGCCACTCGCCCGTTCACCCAAATCAATTCGCAGACCACCGCCCGCGAACCCGTCATTGCTGTCGACATAGCCGTCCTCTCGGTTCGGCACCGACGTTCCGAAGATCCCGTCCGAATAGACAAATCCGTCGGCTCCGCTTTCGAAATCAGCGTTGATCAAAGACTGTGTCGAAGTGGCGATACTGTAGAGCCCTCCGTCATTGACGCGAAATTGGAATCCATCGAACGAATTGCCCTCGCCGTCGGCCGCTGGCGTATATACGAGGTTGCCGCTGACGATATCCGTTTGCGAAATGGCCTGTCCAATGACAACATTGGTTCCGGATAGCTGTAGTTGTCCATTCGCGGGAAGAGACATTACCTGGATGTGATCGATCGGATCGCCTTCGGCATCGGCATAACTAAAATCCCCCAGTGTGAATGCGTAAGGGACTTCTTCAACGGCGGTAATCGAACTGTTCGCCGTCACAGGCGCATCCTGAACCGGTGACACGACAATATTGACGTTGGCCGTTTGAGAGACTCCGGCGCCGTCGTCCACGGTAAATTGGAATTGATCGCTTACGGTTTCGGAACCGTCATGCTGATAGGTGACGAGATGATTGTTAACGTCCTGCTGCGTGAAAGAATCTCCCAGCCCCAAAGCGGAACCATTCAACATCAGGGTCCCATTGGCTGGAAGCGAATCAACCTGGTAGACAATCTCGGCAGGCGTATTGTCGACATCCGTCGTCTCAAGTGACGCCTGGGAAATGGTGACCGTTTGAGCTTCCACAACGATCACCGGCTGATTCGTTGCGAGCACCTGCTCATCATTGACGGGGCTAATTGAAAAATTGAACGTTCCGCTGGTCGAAGTCCCCGCACCATCGTCGACGGTGAAGGCAAACAAATCGGTACTGGTTTCGCTTCCGTTGTGCGTGTAAGTAACCAGGCCGTTGTCGACGTCAGCCTGGGTAAACGTGTCGTTTGCACCGAGAGCAACACCATTTCGAAACAGCGTACCATTTGTCGTTGAGGCGCTAACCTGATAGGTAAGTTGCGACGGTCCTTGTTCCACGTCAACGGCCTGCAAGTTGGTCCCCGTGATCGTTGTGCTTGCCCCCTCGGCCAACGCGAGCAACGAGTTGGTAACCAGAACCTCTTCATCGTTAACCGGCGCAACCAAGATATTGAACTGTGCGGAAGTGGAGATTCCCTGACCGTCATCAACCGTGAAACCAAACTGATCAGAAGTCGTCTCGCCGCCATCGTGCTGGTAGGTAAGCATTCCCGAATCGATATCGGATTGCGTGAATGTATCGCTGCCACTTAATGCAACGCCGTTCAATAAAAGGGTTCCGTTCTGTGGTGCAACGTCAACGGAAAAGACCAGTGTGTTGGGCGCGTTGTCCGGATCAGTGACGCGCAACAGACTGTTGGTGATCGTCCCCGCTGCCGATTCGGAAATACTCAACGGCAGGTTCACTGAAAGGTTCTGCTCGTCATTGACGGGAGTTATGACAAAATTGAATGTCCCAAGGCTTGCCGCGCCCTCGGAATCGTTGACTGAAAAATCAAATGAATCCAATGTCGATTCACTACCATCATGCTGGTAGCTGATCAAATTGTTGTCGATATCGGCCTGGGTAAACGTATCGCTGACCGAAAGCGCGACCCCGCTGCGCAACAACGTGCCATTGCCTGGCGCACTTGTCAGCGTATAGCTAACTTGAGATGGCCCACTTTCAATGTCACTGGTCGACAAGAAAGCATCGGTGATCGTCGACGCCGCACCTTCGCTCAAAGTTAACGTCGAGTTGACATCGAGGCTTTGCTCGTCATTCACCGGCGTAATCGAAAATTGGAATGTCGATGAAACGGTGGAGCCCTGACCATCGTTCACCGTGAAACCGAAAGCATCGCCAGTCGTTTCGGATCCATTATGTTGATATTGGACCAAGTTGTTATTGACGTCTTCCTGGGTAAAAACATCACCGACGCCCAACACAGAACCGTTAAGCCGCACGGAGCCATTAAAGGGAAGGGAGTCGAGTCGATATTCCAATTCCGATTCCAGATTGTCGGCGTCTGTTGCCTGCAATACCGTGGCGGAAATCGTGCCAAGCCCGCCTTCGTTCAAATTCAAAATACTGTTGGTTGCCAGAACTTCCTCGTCATTGACAGCGTTCACGGAAATTCCGAAAGTCCCCGCGGTGACACTTCCGGAGCCGTCGTCCAACTGAAACTGAAATTGATCGCTGGTCGTCTCGCTTGAATCGTGCACATATTCGATCAAGCCATTTTCAATGTCGGCCTGCGTAAACTGATCATTCACGTTCAAGGCAACTCCGCTCAGCCGAAGTGTGCCGTTGGAAACGGGACTAATCAACGTGTAACGCAATCCAGACGGTCCATTTTCCGCATCGGTCGCTTGGAGCAAGCTACTGTTGATGGTCGCTGTCGCACCTTCGTCCAGGTTCAATCCTGCGTTCACCAACAATTGTTCTTCATCGTTGACTGGATTGATCGTCAGGTTGAAAGTCGAAACGGTTGAAACGCCCGCCCCATCATCCACCGTGAAGTCAAAACTGTCTGACAATGTTTCGCTTCCGTCGTGCGAATAGGTGATCAGACCGTTGTTGATGTCTTCCTGGGTAAACGTATCACTTAGTCCGAGGGCGATTCCGTTTCGCAAAACCGTTCCGTTTGCCGGAAGGGAATTGACCGAGTATACGATTTGAACGGGAGTATTGTCTGGATCGGAGACCGAAAGCACCCCGCTGCCGATCGTGGCCGAACCGCCTTCATTGACGGCTTGAGTCAAGTTCGTGTCGAGCGACTGCTCGTCGTTGACCGGCGCGATCGAGAACTGGAAGCTTGCCGAGC
>CAYSXI010000157.1:0-12314 GCA_964434955.1 uncultured Pirellulaceae bacterium | reverse complement strand
GTCACGTACAGTTTTTGCCGCCTGCTGGACTTGGCGCCCGGAAAACTCGATTCGGCGACGCCGCCTGCGCAAAAGCAACACCCGAAACCCCGACCGCACGACTCACAGAATTTGTTCGGCAAGCTCGGGAATCTGCGGATCATTGGCGCGCTTGCAGCAGCCATCCTTATTTTTGCCCTCGGCGGTTTGGCCCATTGGATCGGGAACCGTTCTCACACGGAATATGTGATTCAGCAAGCAGCCGACGATTACGAAGAACAAATGACTTTGATCGTCGATCGCTACAAAGAAGTTTATGAGATTGAAGCGGAAACCAAACGCCAATTTGAGGAAAGAAAATTCAAACGAGATTTGACTGCGATTCAATTGGGCGCATACCGAAACAACTTCCTGTTGGAAATCGAAAACAACTCCGACCGAGCCGTGTACTATTCGGCTCAGCGGATTCCCGATTTCCTTCTCGAAGCCCTCGTGATCTCAGGTCACAAAGTAAAAATTGACCGAAAGACGATTGATATCAAAAACCCAAAACGCGAAACAATCAGTTACCCCATTCACGTGGTTGAAATTAACAAGAACCAACTGTTGAGAACCATGATTACGGAAAGGAATAGCGATGTTCAATAACATCAAGATTTTGCTTGCATTTGCGATCGGATTGTCAGCGCTCTCCCTGAGCTCGGCAAATGCTCAAGACGACAAAGCAACGCTCAACAAAATACGGGCCAAGCTTTATGAACTGACAGTCGAACAGAAACAGGCAAAGAGCAAATACGGAGACAAGCATCCGAAAATTGCAGAACTCAATTCTAAGATTGCTTTCCTGCAGGGTTTAATTGCTGACGACAAAATGAAAGTCGAAAAGAAGAAAATCGAAGTCGATAAATTGGCTGCCAAACTTGCCGATATGCAAGCCGAGATGGCAACCTTGAATGCTCAAAGAGCTGATTTGCTCTCGCGCTACGGCAAACTGCACCCAAAAACGCGGCAAATCGATAGCAGCATTGTTCATTACCGGGCCATGATCGACAAACTGAAGCAAAGTCGAGCCGCCATCGACTTGACGACCCAGGAAAAGAATGACGTCATCGATTTGACGAAAAACCTGGCAAACATTCAAAGACAACTTAACTCACGGCAGGACCAGCTTTCTGCGGACGAAAAAGCCATCCAGGCTCAAGTCGAAAAACTTCGCAGCATGCAAAAAGCGGCCGAAGCCAAAAACGTCATGGAACGTTTGCTCAAAAACGAAAAGCTGATTCAAAATAGCCTGGCGAACCAACAACAACAGCTTGATAGTTCCAAGCGTTATCGCCAGGAAGCAGAGAAAGCGTTGAAAGACGCCATGAGCCAGCGTGACCTTCAGCAGGCGCTTATCGCCCGCAAGAATGCGGAATTGGATGCGATGAATGCCAAACTGAAGTCGACACAAAACTACCTGGCTCAACTTCAGAAGCGAACGGCCGATCAGGCAAAAAAAGCAACCAACCTGGCCGATTCGACCAAGGCGAAATCGAATTCCGTCGAGAGGCGAATCGATGAACTATCGGCCCGCATGAATCGAGTTGAAAAACTGCTCCAGAAAATCGCCGACAAGATCGACAAAGATCGATAAACGGCCACCGATCGTTTGGTTTGGAATAACAAAAAAACCCCGGCGACTTGCCGGGGTTTTTTCGTTGTTGCTTTTGTTTCGTGTTCGTCTTTAAATGACTAACGATATCGCAATCTCATCACGTACTTTTCCCAATCGGCCTTGAACGCATCCAAATCCTCACGCTTCAGGACTTTCTGTAACGTTTTGTAACCGGTCGGATCCTCTTCCGCGTTTTTGACAAAGGCATGATAGTAGGTTCGCAGAAGACCTTTTTCTTGCAAGTAATAGCAAAGATATCGAGCCTGAGCGTAGTTGGTTCCGGGATCTTCCTGGTAAAACTCGCGTCGGCTTGTCCCACAAAGTTGCTTGAAACTCGGCACGCGCTCACTATCAATCGCGACCTGCAGGCCCCGAAGCCTCCAATTCGTGTAGCCAACGATCTTCCCGTCCTTGGAACCACACTGCTCATACAGTGATGCAAGGCCCTCGTTGAACCATGACGGGCACCCCGGAAAATTGGACTCGATGAATGGGTGAACAATTTCGTGAACCAATGTCCCCGAACCCAATCCGATATTCATGACCAGGGCCCGATCCGAAGACGAGTAATAGCCAAAAGGAGTACTCGGTTTCGAACCCCAAAGCTGCTTCGCATACTTCTCGTAGGTTGTTTTTTCCTTGAAAAGCCAAACATCAAGAATGTATTTGGGGTCCTTCTTGAAATAATCCTTCTTGAGCAGCTGGACGCACCAATTCACCGTTTTGGATGCGTAGGCTTGAATGCGTTCGGGAGAATCATTCCCGACAACCACAAACGGTTTCTGAATGACAAAATGAAAACTGTCGTCCGGCAACCGCTTCCTCAGTTTTCGAATATGCTGCGCGTAGTCAGCGTTGTCGAATCCCTTGGAAGCCTTGGGGGGTTTGCGGATCGATTTCTCAACCAGTGGCATGCAAAAAACATAGGGCCCAGTGTTGGAACTCAAAACGACCGCTTTCTCGAATTGCGATTTCGGCAGGACACGAAATTTGCCATGTCGCGAATTCGGATCATGCAGGGTCACCGTTTCCTTTTTCTCGTCGACACCAACAGCCAAAACAAACTGTTCGACGACATTGTTTTCAGCCTGCTGGCGCATCAGAAACAAGACCGGGTGTTTCTTGGCGAGACTGGCCTTCGTTCGGGCCATCGCCTCATTGACCTTCTCCGCACGATCACCCGTCCCAATTTGAATCCAGGGTTCGCCCGTGTCGAATCCGATCGTTTTTGCGACGGCAACGATTTCGGTTGCCATGGCTCCACGTCCATGAATGGGATCCACGCCGGACAGATTGAAAACCATGTCCTGCGTGTAGTCGTGACCGCCGGCTCGCAGCGCCATTTCCAAACAGGCTTCACCGCCAAAATCCGGACGCTTGATCTGATGCGGAACGTCCTTCAGCAACGTGTTGGAATTGTCTTGTCCACTTCCGGTCGATGGAAGCCCCAACGGGGCAAACAAGGAAAGTCCGACAATGACCGCGACTTTTCGAATAAGTGAGGGACCAAAGTCGATTTCTGCCCGAAAACCACCAAAGGTGAACGTACCAAAGATGAACCGGTGGACGCTTGCATATCTTATCATCGAAGTATCCATTCCCTTTCACAAACCAGGAAGCTTCAATCATTCTGCCAAAACGCTGGAGGGCAGGGTGGAAGTTCCACGTTTGGCATCCTTTTCGTCTATTGCGTTGGATGCGATCGCAAGTTCAGAAGTTCCCGAAAATAGCGAAAGAATTCGCTATCGGCGTGCTGTGCCGTAGTTGGCGCCCGTTTGTTTCCAAAGGACCTTTCCTTCGCGGTCCACTTCTATGAACTTGTCGGCTTCGGTAATCAGGGTGTTTCCGTTCTCCAAACGAAACGCGTCGCTTGGACGATTGCAGTTGTGACGCCAAATTTCCTTTTTGGTTTCTTTATCAACTTCAACGACATAACCGGCCATCGAAGTGATCAGGACATTACCGTTTTCCAGTGCCTGAATACCCATGACTTGATTCAAACCCTTGATGTCCGCGTTGGTGACCTCCCAAATTCGTTTGCCGTCGGCATCAACGATACAAACACTCTGATATTCTGAAACCAGGGTCGTTCCATCTTCCAGTCGCACCGCGTCGGGAACCATGGATTTCCCGGTGAACTCCCAGACCGTTTTCCCCTCGGTGTCCACTTCCAGTATTTTCCGACTGGAATAGGAAGAAATCAGGTAGTTGCCGTTCTCCAGTGGTCGTGCATTGAGGGGACCCGTCGCGGCAAACTCGCGAACAATTTCTTTTTCCGGGCTGACTTCAATCACTCGATTTTTCCGATATTCGGCAATCAACACATTGCCGTTTTCCATCTTCTCGGCACTCCACGGCCCTTGGCAATCATAACTCCAGATTTCGGTCATCGATTCATCATATTCAACAACCTTGTTTCGATATCCAAAAGCCAAAAGCGTGTGCCCGTTCAGGTGTGAATTCGTCAGACGAACGGAATGCAACGGGAAGAAAATTTTTGCATCGGAGCCTGACTTGGCGATCCAATCTTCCCATTGTTTGATTTTTTCATCGCGAACCTTGGGTTTGTCAAATGCCGAAAATTTGAATTTTTGATTGGTGAACTTTCGGAGCGCGATGTTACTCCGTGAGCGAATGGACGTCGACTCACTCGACTTCATCAGGTTCAAAAGCGCCCCAAGTGCACGGCGATCACCCAAATCCGCGAGACCCAGCGCGGCCTCCAATCGAATCGTTTCCGTGATCTCCGCGTCCTTTTGCCAGGCATCAAATTTTTCGGCCAGCGACTTTTCCTCCATCAGCCGCAGCGAATAGATGGCGATGTCCGTTAGCTGTGGAATGGTCTCGGTGCCCATTTGCGATACGAGGAAATTAATGTCGTCCGTGGTGGTAACTTCACCGAGTGCTCGCTTCGCGGCACGAACGACATTTTTCTCGTCTTGAAATAATTGGACCGTTTTGAAAACTTCCGGGACCATCCCTCCCAATTTCAAAAGCTCAATCGCTCTCAGGGTTTTGACCACCGTTTCCCGTCGCAAGGGAATCGCGTTTTTCAAAATCATCCGAGCACGAAATGCTTTTTCCCGATCCGGACTTTTGCTGGCTTCCCGAAGCAGTTCAATTGGAACCTCAGGAAGTTTCAACAATTCATGCTGCGCGGCCGTTCGGTCGGTGTAGGAGGCCGAGCCGAGTTTTTCAATCAACTGACGGGCGATGCTCCAGTCGCGTTCCTTGTTGGTAATTTGAAGCAGGAATTTTTTGACGCCTTCGGCCGAGGGGGCAATATCACGCTGCTTCAAGTAAATCTTCAGGTTGGCAATTTCCTTGCGTCGCATTTCTTCGCGACGTTTCTTGGCCGCTTCCGCTGCTTTCTTTCGCTGCTCATCCAGTTTCTTTTTCTGCTCAACTTTTTTCTTGGCGAGATCGGACTGGATTTTGGTGACGGCTTTCGTTAATTCGACGATTTGCTTTTCAATTTTCTGTTTCTTTTCTTCATCCTTTTCCGCAGCTGCGTTTTTCTTCAACGCATCGATGCGTTTTTCAAGTGTCTTGATCGCGACTTCGTCTTGGTTTGATTTGGCGAAAGCACTTTTTGAAGAAGTCGAGCCGCGCACAATCGGCGTAAGTCGCTGAACGCGTTCCGTTTGTAAAATCTGTGCCGACACAAAGCGACAAGGAACCACCAAAACGGAAACAACGCCAAGAACCATGAGCATGTTCAATGTTCGATTCGCGAAAGCCGATCCTTGGGGCGTTTTACGTTGGGGCGTGCTACTGACCATGCTCTGATCCTTAAAGTGTCATTTGCAGTTGAGCGAATTCTTTCAACTTCGGCTTCCAGCCTTGATTTTAAACGATTGGAATGGCGATTCAAACGCTTCATCGCTTAACTTAACGATTCGGTCACGAGTTTATGTCGCGCGAGCCATTCGGTTAAGTTTTCAATGGCTCTGTTGTACAATGGAGTCGTCGCCTTTTTGATCTATCGCTCGTATTTCTCGCTTACCAAACCATGCGTTTTCAATTCTGTTTGATCGCTTTCGCAATTTTGACGTCGATTTCCGGACCAAGTTCGGCCCAAGTTGCCGATTCTCCCGACAAGTCGAAAAACAACAAAAAAATCAGCTTCCAGCGAGACATTCGGCCAATCCTTTCGGACAAGTGTTTCGCTTGCCACGGTCCTGACAAACAAACGGTTGCTGCGGGACTTCGTCTGGATATCGAAAAAGAGGCCAAAGCGGATTTGGATGGTTACTATGCCATCAAACCGGGTGACGCAAAAAATAGCGAATTGGTGCTAAGAATTACGTCCGACGATGACGACGAAATCATGCCACCGCCCCACACGGAGAAAAAGCTTTCAGCAAACGAAATAAAACTGCTCAAAGATTGGATCAATCAAGGAGCCCCTTGGGCCAAGCACTGGGCCTACGAGCGTAACCAGGTCATTGTTCCCGTCATTCGCAACGAGCAGTTTCCCAAGTGGTCAAAAAATAACATCGACCGGCTGGTCCTCCATCGAGCGTTGCAAAATGGGTTGAAACCCAATCAACCAGCTTCGCCCACCACCTTGATTCGACGATTGAGTTTTGACTTGACTGGATTACCTCCCACGCCTTCCCAAGTCAAAAATTTCACGACTCGCCCAAGCGAAAAAGCTTACAAGTCGCTAATCGACGAGTTTCTGGCGTCACCGCATTTCGGCGAACGAATGGCCATCTATTGGCTCGACCTGGTTCGCTACGCTGACACCGTTGGATATCACGGCGATCAAGTACAAAACATCTCCCCTTATCGCGACTGGGTCATTCATGCCTTTAACCGCAACCTCCCTTACGACCAGTTTACGCGAGAACAACTGGCGGGCGACTTGATACCCAATCGAACGGAATCGCAACTGATCGCCACCGGTTACAACCGGATGCTTCAAACCACCCACGAAGGCGGCTTGCAACCCAAAGAGTATCGGGCCATTTACGCGGCTGACCGCGTCCGAAATTTCTCGGCAGTCTGGATGGGGGCAACCGTCGGATGCGCCCAATGCCACGATCACAAATACGACCCCTACACTGCCAAGGATTTTTATGCGCTCAGTGCGTTCTTCGCGGATGTCGATGACGAGCAACATTTCAGGAAAGGCACCAATCGGAACCCAACGGCACGGCCCCCCGAAATTGCAGTCATGACTGAACTACAAAAACTCCGAATCAAACAACTGGCCAAAAAGGTTGCCGATCTAAGCGAAAAGGTGTCTCAGGAGAAAAATGAAACTCGCAAACAAGTTTTGCAAAATGAAATCAAAGCATTGAACGCCGCGAGTGAGAAACTCCAGAAAACCAAAATCACAACGATGGTCACGGCAGCACTTCAACAGCCTCGCGAAGTCCGACTTTTGCCTCGAGGAAACTGGCTCGACGAAACCGGCGTGGTTCTTGAACCCGCGATTCCGGAATTCATGGGGAAGATTTCAACATCGAAGCGGCCGACCCGGTTGGACCTGGCGAATTGGCTTTTTGAAAAAGACTCCGACAATTCGTTTTACACCAGCCGAGTCATGGTTAATCGAATTTGGTACCTTCTTTTTGGCAAAGGCATTTCGCAAGACCTTGGCGATTTTGGTGGACAGGGAAAACCACCGGCGAATCCGGAGTTGCTTGACTACCTGGCGGAACGGTATATCGAACTCAAGTGGGACACCAAGGCGCTCATCAAAGAAATCTTACTCTCCCAAGCCTATCGGCAATCGTCCGCGGAATCGGCAGCAGCGCGTGAGCGCGATCCGGCCAACGAATATTTTGCGCGGCAATCCCAGTTTCGCTTGCCTGCCGAAATGGTTCGCGACAATGCACTTCTTGTAAGCGGACTCCTGGTTGATGAATTGGGGGGGCCCAGCGCGAAACCCTATCAACCCTCCGGCTATTACCGCCATTTAAATTTTCCACCTCGTAAATATCAACAACACAATGATCGCCAACAATGGCGACGAGGCGTCTATGTCCATTGGCAGCGCCAGTTCTTGCACCCTACCTTCAAGGCCCTGGATGCGCCGACGAGAGAAGAATGCACCGCGGAACGACCGCGTTCGAACACACCGCTCGCCGCCCTGAGCTTGATGAATGATCCAACATTCGTCGAAGCAGCACGGGCCTTCGCGGAAAAAACGCTGCTCGAACGATTGCCCAACATCGGCAGTGAGGATTCGAAAGCGGAGCGCCTCAGCAAACAGGACAGACTTAGAATCCAGTACGCATTTTTTTGGTGCACCAGTCGAAAGCCGTCCGAAAAAGAATCCGCAATTTTGAACCAATACCTAAACGACTCGCGAGCTCGCTATCGTCAACAGAAGGCCGATGCGCAAAAACTGATCTCGATTGGACTTTCCAAACCGGACGAACGCCTGGCCGTTGAAGAGCTTGCAGCTTGGACCGCACTCTGTCGCGTGCTGCTCAACCTAGACGAAACAATCACGAGAAACTAACGGGGAATGAAGGGATGCCGTCCAACGAATCAACTTTGCAAGATTGGATCAACCGCCGAACATTTCTTCGTGCCGGAGGGGTTGGTTTGGGTGCCACGGCGCTGGGCCAGCTACTCGCCAAGGATCTTATGGCCGGTAACGTTTCGGCTGCGAACACGGAATCCGGCAACGCTCATGGACTGGGCAAACCGCATTTCCAACCTCGCATCAAGCGTGTCATCTTTCTTTGCATGGCGGGCGGACCGTCTCACCTGGAAACGTTCGACTACAAACCCAAGCTCCAGGAACTTGACGGCAAACCGATGCCGGAATCGTTTACCAAGGGACAACCGATTGCTCAGCTCCAGGGCCAGAAATTAAAAGTCCAAGGCCATCTCACGCGTTTCAAGCAGTATGGAAAAGGCCGGCAATGGATCAGCGACTTTTTGCCTTGGCACCGAAAAATGGCGGATGACATCTGCGTTATCAAATCGATGGTGACCGAGCAGATAAACCACGACCCCGCGCATACCTTCATGAATACAGGGACGGCGATTAGTGGCCGGCCGTCGATGGGATCCTGGATCAATTATGGACTCGGGAGTGAGGCAGATGATCTTCCCGGATTTGTCGTCATGACATCGGTTGGCGGTCGAAACCCGCAACCGATTGCGGCGCGGCAATGGGCCGCCGGGTTCTTGCCAAGTGAATACCAGGGCGTCGAATTCAGCTCCGTCGGCCAGCCAGTCCATTACGTCAAAAATCCAACCGGTGTGTCCCAAAAAGACCAACGGAAAATGGTCGACACAATCAATGCCTTGAACGCAATGAGAAGTCGCCAAAATGGAAACGCCGATGTCGCCGCTCGCATCGCCGCCTACGAGATGGCTTTCAAAATGCAAACGTCAGTCCCGGACTTGGTAGACATTTCCGACGAACCTCAACATGTTCTCGATATGTACGGTGCCAAGCCAGGGGATGGATCTTACGCCTCCAATTGTTTGTTGGCCCGGCGGCTGGCCGAACGAGGCGTCCGCTTCATCCAGCTTTATCATCGCGGGTGGGATCATCATGGTGGCCTCGTCAAATTCATGAACGTCTGCTGCAATTTGACCGACCGTCCGACTTGGGCACTGCTTACAGATTTAAAGCAACGCGGGATGTTGGACGACACGCTGATCGTTTGGGGCGGAGAATTCGGACGGACCCCCATGTTCCAGGGAAAAGGCGGCGCCGGTCGTGATCACCATATCAAGGGTTTTTCAATGTGGCTGGCCGGTGGCGGAATCAAAGGCGGTACCAGCTATGGCGCAACAGACGAACTGGGTTACAACGCGGTCGAGAACATCGTTCACGTTCGCGACCTACACGCTACGATTCTTCACATGCTCGGTTTAGATCACCAAAAACTGTCGGTGAAATACCAAGGACTGGATATGAAACTGACCGGTGTCGAACCAGCGAAACCCGTCAAGGCCATTCTCAGTTGATAGTTGGTCAGTCAGTCAACCTGGCTGAATGAAGGAGACGCGCTAGCGCTGGATAAAGCGATAGCGCCCGCCGGTTTCTTCCGAGATCGAAATCATCTTGTCCTGGTTGGCCTGATCTTCAAGGCCGATCGTGTGAATCGGACATTTCGTTTTGTTGCGTTTCTCGATGATCTTCAAAATATCTTCTTTGTGCTTTGCGCGAGCATAAAGATGACCGTTGAACTCACCGTCCGATAGCAAAAACATGCAACTGGGACGTTGATTCAGTCCCGAGGCGACGCTTTCACGGGGATCCGTACCGGAACCAAGCCGAACCTGGTTCAGCTTTCTCTCAAGACGACGAATGTTTTCTGGAGTCGGACGACTGAATACGCCCTTTGCACCCAGATTGAGTTCCGTTTTTTCAAAGCAGAACAGATACACGTAAAACTCCTGATCGTCTCGCAGTTGATGGATGGAGCTCAGAAGTTCTTCTTTCGCCCGGTCCCATCGGCTCTGTTTGGACCTCGAACGCCGGCGATCCATGTCCATACTAATGGACATATCAATGACGTAGACAATTCGATTGCCAACGGGTTGGATTCCAAAAAAACCCGTCTTCTCCTCCGCTTTGCGGGCCAACAATTCGGTTGAAGAATCGATGCGGGCGCTGGAGCTTCCCGTTGAATCCATCGACAATACAGAATCGGACACCATTTCCAAACTTTGATCCTGAAAATCGATTTCGTCCGATTCGGGGATTTCGGTCTCCAAAGCGTCTTGTTCGACTTCCGGCTCAGCCTGGATTTCGGCGAATGTCAACGAATCCTCGTCAACCGATGCCGTCTCCGAATCAAAACTTACCACGCCTTTGCCGATTTCCGGAAAGTAGATCAGCACCGTCACAAGAACAATCGTCAATTGCGCAACAAAGGCATAAAGGTATGCCGCGATCGATTGCCGATTCTCGCGCGAAAGATAGAGCGACTCGAATTTGCCGTTCGAGTCAGAGTTGCTATTCGACTCGGAACTACTGTTCCCATCGGGATAGCGACGTCCTTCGCGATTACTATGCCCTTCAGCCATTTTCCCTGCTCGCTTCCAGCCAATCGCAACTGCCAAATCATGACAGCAAACGAAAGTTGATCGGCTGGTCCGTTTTGTTTCCGATGATTAGCGGTCGTCACACGCTGTATTGAGTCGAAACAAATTACGAGGCATAGCGTTCGATTTTAAGACAGCTCCTAAATTGTACAAAAGTATCTTGCGCAAAAGCAAAAAAACCGCTTCAAAAAATTGACATCCAACGATTCCCAGCAGTAATCTTCAGGCGGCCAGTTAAGACAATTGGGGCAACTTTCGTTAAGGGATTCACGATGCCTCGTATTCGTTGCGCCATCGTCACATTTTCTGTCTGGTTCGTGTTCGCGACTCTTGCCAGCCAATCAATATTCGCTCAGTTTGGCGCCATGCCCGGTGGCCAGTGCCTGACAATTCCCCAACCGCCGGTCAAGAAAAAGTACCCGGAGTTTGTTCTAAATTCCAAGGAAGCCGTTCAAGCAGGGAAAGTCCTTTTCAATCACGAGTGGAAGCCGGACGATCCCTTGTCGGGCGGCGGTGATGGCTTGGGGCCTATGTTCAATGCCAAAAGCTGTGTTGCTTGCCATTTTCAGGGCGGAGTTGGGGGAGCTGGATCCAACAAAGAAAACGTGTTGATCCTTGCTGCCAAATTGCCTCGGGACCTATCGGCAATTCAACGAGGCAGGTTCGTTACCAACGCAACCCAGATTCATCCGGGTTTCCTTCAGTCGGATGAGATCAACCAAGCACTGATTTTTCATCGGTTCAGTACGGACCAGCGCTACGAAGCGTTCCGCGCTGATATTCTCGGTTTTAATTATCCAAAACCAACCTGGACCGAGGAAAGAAAAAAGAAGTATCGCCATGGCATTGAGAAAGCGATCGCACGCTCCCATGGGATGGTTCGCCTTCCCAAAAAGAAAGGCATCAGTCTGGTCGTCACACAACGTAATACGCCCCCGCTATTTGGTGTCGGACTCATCGACAATATTTCCTCGCAAGCCATTCAAAAAATCGCAGAAAACCAGCGAGCAAAACGCGATGGAATCGAAGGCAAGGTCGCTTTCGCTGGCTTTGACTCGGTTGGCAAGTTCGGTTGGCGGGGGCAACAGCCTTCCGTCCAAGAATTCGTGATGGCGGCTTGCTCCGTCGAACTGGGCCTCAATGTTGAGCCGGTCCCACAAACTCAAAACCCCGTTTCACTTTTGCGACTTTTCCCAAAGGGCCAACAGCGTTCGCTTTCCAGGGAAGACAAACTTGACATGACCGAACAACAGGCGGCCGAATTGATTTCGTTCGTTCGTTCGTTGCCGCGGCCTGAACAGGTCATGCCTTTTAACACCAAGCACCGAAACGCGGTCGTCGCCGGTGAGAGAGTTTTTAACACAATCGGGTGCAGCGTTTGCCATGTCAAAAACGTTGACCAGGTCGATGGCATTTTCACCGACTTTCTGCTCCATGACATGGGCGACAAGTTTGAAGATCCAATTCCTGCGTCGTCGTCGCGCGAAGAAAGCGTCAATCGTGGTTACCTTGGCTCCATGAGACGACTCGTCGCCGAAAACTCTCGCAATGCGGAAAACCGCTGGCAGACGCCGCCCCTCTGGGGAGTCGCCGACTCCGGTCCGTGGATGCATGACGGCCGAGCACCCACCCTGCACGATGCCATCAC
>CAYSXI010000156.1:0-12406 GCA_964434955.1 uncultured Pirellulaceae bacterium | reverse complement strand
AAGGTCCACTTTGCCTGGTCTGGTCCCAAAGAAAAAGGTGGCGACATCTCTTTTGCGATTCAGGGGCCATCCGTGATCATCGAATACGCTTGCCAACAGCTGGGCGGCAACCCCCGCGACCACCTGCATACGATGTATCGAAACCCGAAAAAAGAATACCTTGGCCAACTAAAATAAGTTACCTGGCAAGAAATCAAACGCGCGAACCCAATGCGTTTTCTCTTAGCACGTCGAATGGCTTGACGAAGTAATGCGCTCGGGCCGCTTATTCACCGGCATCGGGAACATCCGATGCCTTTTTTGCTGGGAGCGACAATCGGAAGGTCGCTCCCTTTCCGGGACCATCACTTTCGACGGCAAGATTTCCGCCCATTTCTCTCGCGGCATTGGCGCTGGTGTGAAGCCCAAACCCCCGGCCATCTTTCTTGGTCGTAAACCCGTGGGTGAAGATGTCGTTCTGCTTTTCGCTGTCAATTCCGATTCCGTTGTCGGCGACCTGGATCTCAAACTCCTGTTCACCGACGGCTACGAGTCGAATCGAAAGTTTTCGATCATCGCCGCCACCCTGAAGAATGGCCTCCGACGCATTCTTGAAGAGGTTCACAAGAATCTGAATCAGCTTCTGTTTCTCCAGCATGACATGTGGGAGCTTTTCGAAATCGCGACTCACGACGATTCCGAACTTTTCGATATTTGAGTGGGCCAGCAAAAGTGAATCTTCGATGACTTCACTGATGGCGACGGATTCCACCAGGCCCGAGACGCCGGCATTAAGCTGCTGAACGGCAACGATCGATTTGATATGTTCAATGTTCTCGATCAGGGATGCAACTTCGTCGTGAGCTGCATCGGCTTCCTGCCGAAAGGATTTGGTAATCCGCTCCAAGAACTGCGGAAAGATCTTGCCACGCGTATCATTTGCGAAAAAGTCCCCCAGGTCACTCTGTTCGTTCAGAATGTTTGCCGATTTTGCCAACATTTCGATCGGAAATCGGCTCAGCAGCTGGTCGAGCATCGTCGCAGAAACATTGACGCTGTTGAGAACATTTCCAACATTGTGAAGTACACCCGTTGCGATTTCCGCTTTGCCGGCCTGGTGGGAAAGGTCGAGCATTCTCCGGTTAAGTTCTTCACGATGTGCCATCTCGCGAAGCAACTGCCGGTTCGCATCTGACAGCTGTTCTGTTCGATCGTGGACTCGGTTCTCAAGTTCGTCGTGCGATTTGACTAGCGCTTGATTGGATTCGTACAGCTCCAGGCTTTTCTGCTCCAGAAGAGATTCCGCCTGCTTGCGCGCAGCCCGTTCCCGCTCAACCTTCCGCGTCAAGATTTCGATCTTTTTTTGATATTCGTCTGGCTGTTCAGACACTCGCGCTGCCCACGTTTGCCGATTGCGGCTAACTTGCAAAAACTAACACTCAATTTTGGGGCACAAAGTCTGCATAATATGGGCGAAAAAAGAATACGGTCTCGTATTGCTCCAAAGCTTGTCCGCTATTGGTTAGAAACGGTAGAAACGGACTACGAATTGACCGGGCGAGTCAGTTTTGTTTGCCGTCTTCCAAAGCTCGCCGAGTGTTTGACAATTCACGACAAGCGAACATCATGCTTGCGCGGCGGAAAAATTTTCTGGCCGAAGAATCTTTTTCCACATCTCTGACGTCGACCGGATCTTGTTTGGCGATTCATTCGGCTCATAAAATAGCTTCCGAAACGAAAACGATTTGAACACAATCGCCCGAGACTAGTTAAGAGTTAAACATGCGACTTCCAATCTGCCTGGTCCTTGGCTTGGCCATCACGCAGTTTCTATTAACCGACCGTTCATTTTCACAAGAGACCTGGCCACAGTTTCGCGGGAAGAATGCGGCAGGGGTCGGTGATGGCAATCCGCCGATCGAGTGGGACCTGGAATCCGGAAAAAATGTTCAATGGAGAACAGCGATTGAGGGCCTGGCTCATTCCTCACCCATCGTGGTTGGAAAGCGGATCTATTTGACTACGGCGATCAGCGAAAAGACCGACGAGCCTTCGCTTGATACGGGTTGGCTCGGGGGAACCGGCAAGTCAGCCGATGACGAAGGCAATTGGCAATGGCAGATGTGGTGTCTCGACCTGGATACCGGCAAAAAACTCTGGGCCAAAAATCTGGTGGAAGGAGAGCCGAAACGGAAACGGCACCTGAAAGCCTCGCACGCCAACTGCACGCCGGCATCCGACGGAAAACACATCGTGGCTTTTTTCGCTTCGGAAGGTCTTTTCTGTTTGGATATGGATGGCAATCAAGTCTGGAAGAAGGACTTGGGGGACCTTCACTCGGGACCATACAACGCAAAGAAACTCGAATGGGGATTTGCCAGCTCACCCATCATTTACGACGGCAAAGTCATCGTGCAGTGCGATTGCTTGAATACGGGCTTCGTGTCCATCCTCGACGTCAAAGATGGAAAAGAGGTGCGCCGTATCGAGCGGAATGACGTTGCGACCTGGTCCACGCCAGCCGTCATTGAAACCGAGAATGGCCCACAATTGGTCTGCAATGGTTACAAACAAATGGCCGGATATGATTTCAAGACCGGCGACCAACTTTGGACCCTCAGCGGTGGCGGCGATGTTCCCGTGCCGACACCTTTGTTTGCAAACGGGCTGATCGTGATCACCAACGGGCATGGCCGAAGCCCTACCTACGCGATCACTCCGAATGCCAAGGGCGACCTCACTCCAAAAAAGGATGCGGAAAGCCTGCCAGAGGGACTCGTCTGGTTTCAACCACGCGATGGTTCATATATGCCAACCCCAATCATCGTCGGCGATCAACTTTACACCTGTAATGACAACGGTGTCTTGACGGTTCGAAATCTCAAAACCGGAGAAAAGGTCTACAAGACGCGCGTCGGAAAATCGAGTGGGACCTTCTCCGCGTCCGCGGTTGCAACCAAAAAGCAAATCTATTTTTCCGACGAAAAAGGTAAAGTCAAAGTCGTCAAGACTGGTGACGACTATGAATTGCTCGCCGAGAACGATTTGGAAGAACCCATCATGGCCACTCCAGCGATTGTCGGCGACCGCTTGTTGATTCGAACGACGAAACGACTGGTTTGCATTGGCAGGACCAAGTCCCCGGAAAACGACTAACGCCCTAAGTCAGAATGGACCAATCACGGGGTGCCTTGATACTTTCGGCATCCAGGAATTTCGCCAGACTTTGAATCACTTGGCGAAAAGCGATTTCGAATCGTTTGGTTCTTTTGAAACCTGGTTCGAGGAAGACTTTCTTGATTTCGAGCCGGTTAGCTTCGCCATTTTTCGACGATCGATGCAATTTGGGATCCACTCGACCCACCAACTTTCCATCATGCAAAATCGGCAAAACATAATACCCGAACTCTCGTTTTTTCTCGGGGACGTAAATCTCAATTCGATAACGGAAACCCAACAGTTCCTCGGCACGCTGCCGCTGCCAGAGAAATGAGTCGAAAGGACAAACAAGCGTGGTTCCAACTGGGGAAGGGCATTTCGACAATTTGTCTAAGTGCTCGGGTAATGCGTAGGCGGTTTCATCTGAGCCCTGGATCCGGACTGGAACGATTTTCTTTTGCTTGACGTGCTTTTCAATCAACTTCCGCCGATCAGCTGCCTTCAGATTCTGTGCCGTAAGGTAGTTGACCATGTGGGATTCCGGAGTCACCCCGCAACCGCGGAGCGCCTGCAGCAGCCAACTGGAGTCAAATTCATTTTGCGTCGCGGTTGGCGATTTTGAGTAAACCCGGGTTCCAAGATCGTAAATTTTCCTGAAATGCCGACGATCATGAATACCGATCCTTCCGGCATGCCAAAGAAGTTGCAGTGACCGTTTGTCCTCTTTGACCAATGGCGCTCCCCAACCAAGAATTTCCTGCTGTTTCCTGTCCATTTCGGTTTTTTCGAAATCGCCACTTTCCAGCGGCCCCGATTTGCGAAGCCGCGCAAGGACCCGCTTTTTACTTTCCTCCGAAGTTTCGTATCGTTTCCAGTAAGACGCGTTGCTCCATGCGTCCGGCGGAAAATTCTTCATTCGACGTCGACTAAGCGGCATGTGCTCAGCTGGTAAAATCGACGCTTCGTGTGCCCAGTATTCATAGGCGATTTTGTCCTGGTAAATCCAGTTGTCCACGCGTTGTCGTGGGAACGAACCGAAGCGGCTCCAGAGAGTCAAATAGTGGGCACGATCAACGACATTCACCGCGTCCACTTGCAGCCCGCCGACATTGAGAAGCAAGTCGCGGAATCGGGTTTTATTCAAAGTGGAACGAGAATCCGAATGACAGGCGACGTTCGCCAACCCCTGACACTGAAACCAAAGGTTGACAACTTTGTCACGATCAATGACCGGCAAAGCACCCGTTATCGCAGGACTCGCAGGCTTTGTACGGCTTGAGGTTCCAGAGCTGCTGAGAGCATTCTTGGTTTTTGTTGCAACGTTTTTGGCGCCGCGGGCGGAACGCGATGAGCCAGCCGACCGCTTTTGATTTTTCAAAGGGCGGGTTTTCTTCGCGGTTGACGGAAGCGACTTCTTTTTTTTCGCCATTGGTTTCGCGCCCGGACAATCAGCCTAAACTCTTGGTTGAACGATGGAATGCCACGGCAATCACGTGAACATATTTACACCTTAGCAGAAGCACACGACGATTCAACCGCAGTCAGCCTGTCCGAGTACGCGTCATCACCAGAATTTGAGCGCGCGGAGGCCTTACAAAAACTAGCACTTCGAATAGATTAAGGACTAGCGTTTGAACTTGACGAATAAGAGGCCGCCATGATCAGCTTGCGTTTCGACTGGCCAACACGAGTCTTTATTGCTTTTTTTGCGACCCTGCTTGTAGTCCTTGGGTTTTTCGTCGCCTTCGAGTCGCAGATCGTCAACTCGGAAATCGTGGGCGTTGGACTTGGCGTGGACCTGGTCATCATCTTGCCGGGCATGTTTTACTTTTTGATTCTTCGCCCCAAAAAGCTCTCGACGCTTTACGCAGTTCCGGTCGTCACATTCGGCTTGATCGTGTTGCACCTTCTGGTTGATCTGCAATGGCCGCTGGGCAGAATCCTGCTGGTCGCTTTTGAGTTCGTTTTGATCGCTGTGGTGGTTGCGAAATGTGTCATAACGGCCCGCAAGGCGAAAAAAATCGCAATGTCGCGAGGAAAAGTCGGGCAAAACCACGATGCTCTGGAATTGATTCGACAGGTTTGTGCGGAAATCATTCCAACACGTTTCGTCAGCCGATTGTTCGCTTTCGAGATTTCCATGCTTTATTTTGCAATTGGTTCCTGGTTTTCAAAAAGCCAGGAAATCGAATCGCAACGTAAACGTTTCACTTTTACGAGCCACCGCGAGAATGCCTACACACCATTGTTCGCTGGCTTAATGATGGTGGTATTAATCGAAACTGCGGCCGTGCACATTCTGCTTGAAATGTACGTAAGTTCATTGGCCGCCTGGATTCTGACGGGCATTTCGATCTACTCCTTTCTCTGGCTTGCCGGCGATTTTCAGGCAATGCGAATTCGCCACACGGATTTCGCGGACCACCAATTGCGGATCCGGTTGGGAACACGTATCGATTGCACGATCCCGCTTCAATTTATCGCCTCCGCAATCAAGGCCAATGAAGTCAAGAGGCCGATTGCGAAAACGACTTTGAATGCCACGCTGTTCGATCAACCGACCATCTTGATACAACTTTCGGAACAGGTTTCGGCAAGCGGTCTTTACGGGCTGGAGAGGGCATGCGACGAGATTTATTTGACGATCGACGATGCCGACCGATTCATTGAAACGGTTAAACTGCTCCAGCAAAACCCTGGCGAATAATAACGGACTTGATTCACAGCGGTGAGCTTGGCAACAAAAAAAGGGGCCAGTTGTCGGCCCCTCTTTGCGATGCAAAACACCTTTGTCTAGCCGCTTCGTTTGAAAATCCAAACGGACTCCTGAACCTGAACCAGTTCCCAGCCGTTGTCGCCAATTACATCCAACAGGTTGGCCAAGTTAGCCCGCGATGTTCGATTTCCTCCCAGTTGTCGAATGGTAAAGGCGATTGTCTGTTGGCGCGGTACTAGGTTCGTCCCGCCAACCGCCCAAGTCACATTTTCGCCGGATACTACCAGTCGAGCATATTCGAACTCGGTACGCGCTTCGTTTTCCTGGTTTGCGCTACGGGAATCGATGTTCCGTGAAATCTGCCCATTCGATGGGGAATTGAAGAGCCAAGTCCCGACGATCGCAATTGCGAGCACAAAAGAGACACCAACAAACGGAAGCGATTTTTTCTGCGTCATTACTTTTCACCTGTAACGAATTGTTGTGTTGCTAGGGCTCGACTATTTTAACGAACCAACCCGCGTTTCCATTTGGCGAAATTCGCTTTCGCCACTTTTGCAGCAATTTCTTTTTTTGCAAAAATCAGAATTTGCCTTTCCGCAATTGGCATGGGGCAAATCAATTTGAACGCGCTTTCGAAACGCTGTTGTCATCCTGACTTCAAACGCACAACCCGGAATGCTGGCAAGCTCAGGTTTGCCAATTCGCTCGTCCATGCGGCCGTGCTCGCTAACGATAAAACGTGTTTACGATGCCAATCAACGTTCTCTCGGAATCAAAGGACGGGTGATCGGAGGCAAATCGATCGTAAGTGGCAAACGCGGAAACCCTCCAATTGGGAGTCATGTCTCGGTAGATTTCGACACTGGCGTGAATCAAATCTTCATTGCGGGAAGGCGTCTGAGTGAAGTTGTGGTAGTTTCGGTGCCCCCAGCCCAACTGCGTGTTCATTTCCCAGAACCAGGGCAGGGGCGTTTCCCCCGCAACGTATAAGAAGACACCGTCATAAGCAAAATCACTCCCGGTAAGATCCGCCAATTGGACATCCACGCCTCCGCGAATCGCCTGCAGCCACCTTCGACGAACGTAAAAACTGTGACTGGCACCGATCGTATTGGTCCAGCCGTCCGCCGACGTTATCGACGGATCGACACCATCCGCGGCAAAATCTGAATAGTCGATCGTCCAATAAATCGCCGAGTCCGATTCCAGCCGTGAAACAAACCACGTGGTTGTAAAACTGTGGCGACGAGCAAAGTTCTCACCAGAGAACTGGTTCAACGCATAGTTGTATTGAAAGCGCAGAACCTTCTTGTTCACGTCTTCCTGAAACACTTTTTGAAAATAGACACCAGGTCGATAATCCTGAAGGTTGAAATCGTCTTTATTTCCTTCGTTCAACGTGAAGTAGCCATTGAGGGTAAATCCAAAGTCTTCGGAGTCCGACTCCCAGGCGCGGTAATCCATTTGCGGTGCAATAAAAAGCTGCAGACTGTCGCTTTGCCCCTGCGAAATATCACGACTGATGGGTGCCAATTCGACATTACTGTTGTGGGCCATTCCAAAATCGATTTGCAAATTGAACACTTTGCGGCTATTCAATCGAATTTCCGTTTGGCCCGCGACTCCGCCAAATCGATTCGGCGAAAGATCCGACCCGGGACCGACCCTGCCTGGGTTGGGTAGTTGAGCTCCAATTTTTTCCAGGAAGCCGTCGGCCTCACGTCCGTATTTCGAAGCCGGTGATAGCTCGATTACTTTCTCAAAATGGGTTTTCGCGACCTGGAATTTCTTTTTCTCAAAGCTGGCGCGCGCCAAATCGAAATGAGCGCTCGCGTTTTCCGGATCCAACTCAACCGCTTTCTCGCAGTCCGCAATGGCGCCTTTAATGTCCCCTTGCTCCAACTTCCAGTGACCCAACATTCGCCAGTTGTTAGAGTTTTTAGGCTCATTGGATACCCGCTCTTTTAGATAGGCACCCATTTCTTGCTGCTGGGAGAAAGATTCGCTAGCAAACCCAAGTGCCAAAAACGTGCAGGCCACAGGAAGAACGACGGACCGCGAAAAACGCTGCCATACAGTTAACAAGTTCGATCTCGGATTGAACATGAATGCTAATTAGCGTTTTTTTGTATTCATTTCAACGTTGATTGGTTAAAGAATCCTGGTAAAGTTTTCCGATTCTTTTGAACAGGGATATTCCAATTCGCTCAGGTCATGGATGACGGAGAGTAAAATGTTGAGAGTTGCTTTTGCAGGCTTATTGATGGCGACCGTTCTTGCGGGCGCCTCTAACGGGCAAGACATCGTTTCTGCTAATCCGGCAGGCATCCCAACGGCACCGCCTCGAAGGTCGACACCTTTGCGAGTTCCGCCTCGTCAGGTTACTCCACAGACCACCAATCGAATCATTCCGCCCGTTGAATCAGGCGTTGTGATTGAGCAAAGACAGCTTCGACTGATGATTCGCCAGGTGATCGGCCAGGATCAATTGCAACGAGCACGGGCTATTCCGCGCCCGAAGTTTGAGGGAAAACCAAACTCGCTCAATACCGATACCAACCTGACTCCAAGATCGGCGCAGCCAACATCGGTTAAGATTGGCAAAGGACCGCTTATCGACATCCGTCGATTCGGATTCATGAATGAGCAAGCTCGAATCAATACGATGCGAGACAAAGCGATGGCTTCCGGCAACCTTGAAATGATTCGCCGAGCGGATCGCCAGGAAAAACTGCTGCGGGATCGATACCGAGTCAAGCAACGCTAAACCAAGCCAGGCATTTGATACACAGGCAGGAGATTACTCCTGCCTTTTTTTGTTGATGTCTCGACCGCGATGTCCCTAGGCATTGGCCGACTGCATTTTCGCAATACGAATCATTGCTTCCGCACTTTTTACGACGTCATCATCGCTGGTGGCCCAATTGCTCGTGCTGATCCTCATGGCCGTTCTGTCTTGCCAGACGGTTCCTCCGCACCAGCAAGTTCCGTCCTGCTGTATTTCCTCGATCACACGGTGCGTTTCCTGCGGACTGCCAAACGACACGAGGGCTTGATTGAGCACCACATCGTTAAGAATCTCGAATCCAGCGTCCTGCAGAAGAGCTGCAAACATTCTGGCGTGCCGGCAACAGCGGCCGACAAGCTCGGCAACGCCCTGCCTTCCCAAGTGCTTGAGAGTCGCCCAAATTTCCAGGCCGCGTGCGCGTCTCGACAACTCCGGAGTATAATCGGATGGATTGCGAAAGGTGGTTTGGGTTGGGAGGTACTCGGCCGTTATCGCCATCGCTGCTTCCACATGGCGAAAGTCTCGTACAAATACACAGCCGCTGTCGTAGGGAACATTCAGCCACTTGTGCGCGTCCGTGGCCCACGAATCGGCAAGATTCAGGCCCTCGGTCAGTTCATCGAATTCAGGATTGGCTGCGGCCCAAAGTCCGAAAGCACCATCCACGTGCACCCAGACACGATGGCCATGCGATTGACTCCGGAAGTGCTGAATGATCGCCGCGAAGGGATCAAAAGAACCGGTGTTTACGTTTCCTGCCTGCAGGCAAACAATCGTTGGCTTATCAACGGCAGGCAAATCGCGCGCAACAATTCGCCCCTGATCATCAACTGGAAGTTTCTTGACACGGTTCCGCCCAAGCCCAACCATTCCCAAGGATTTCATCACCGAAGGATGAAATTCATCACCGACAATCACATCCACGTCTGGAGCACCGATCAGGCCCTTGGCTTCCACGTCCCAGCCGACTGAATTCATGGTTGCGTTTCGAGCTGCCGCCAACGCCGTAAAGTTCGCGACGGTTGCCCCGGTTACTATCCCGCCCGATGTCCCGGCAGGAAAGTCAAAAAGATCAACGAGCCAATCGAGGGCGACCTGTTCGATCGTCGCCGTGCCTGGCGTGACCCGATAAATCCCGGTCGCTTGATCCCACGCACCAGCCAACCAGTTCGCCGCGAGTGAAACCGGATAGGTCCCGCCAATCACAAATCCAAAATATCGCGGGCCGCTCATCGCCACGGTTGCTGGTGCCATGTATCGATTGAGTTCCTCGATAACTTGAAGTGGCTCCGTTCCTTCATCGGAAAGTGGAACATGCAACTCATCAAGCCGTTCGATTGCGGCCGCTTCGGGAGCAACTTTACGGCTGGGTAAATTGTCCAGGTGTTCGCAGGCTCGCTCAAAGGCAAACGAATAAAGCTCCGAGTCAAAAAAGGGATTCGACATGGTCAAATGATGTTTCCGTAGCGGTGAACAATTTCCGTAACCGATTGCTCTTTCAAATAGTTGAGCAATTCGATTCGGCCATTGGCAAAAACCTGGCTGCGAACAATTGGGATGTTTCCAATTTCCGCCGGCGAAAATTGATGAATATCGTAGGCGCCCAACATTCGAAGTGTGCCCGATTTTTTCAATTTTAGTCTCGCCACCAGTTCCGCGGCTGTTTCCACGGTCACAGATTCGCGAAGCGATTGAGGAAGTTCATTCATTCCCTTGTCCGTGGCAAAACTTAATTCCAGCTGGCATCCCGTCATTCGGCAAGCAATCGCGGTCAGGGCAATTGCCTCACGATGAGCGCTCGAATCAGAGTCGTTGACACGTAAAACGTGCCAAGGGCGAGTTTTGTAACGAAAGTGGTTCGTTTCGCCGTGAACCTGTGAAGGATCATGCTCGATCGAAAATTCTTTATCCCACCAGTACTGGTAATTCTCTGCAGCCGCTTGAACCCTTTCCGTGGACCCAGCCAGGGACTGAAAGCCTTTTACCCAGGCGGCCAAATCCGAATCAAGATTGGCGCGCAACTTTGGCAGCGCGATTTCTTCCCATTCGCAAAAAGTTGAAACGTAATTCGGTCCGCCCGCTTTGGGGCCCGGCCCAACACAACTGTCCTTCCAACCGCCAAATGGTTGTCGTTGAACGATTGCACCCGTAGTCGAACGGTTGATGTAGGCGTTCCCGACCTCGACGCGTTCGCGCCAGTAAGCAATTTCCTTTGGATCCAGTGAATGCAGCCCGCCCGTAAGCCCAAACTCGCTACTATTCTGAATCTCGACCGCTTCTTCCAAAGTATCAAACGGGATCAATCCGGTTACGGGGCCGAAACATTCCGTCTGGTGATACCAGCTCCCTGGCTTCACATCCAGACGAACGCCTGGCGACCAAAGGCAGGGATTGTTATCGAGCATTTTCGGTTCCACCAGCCAGCTCTCCCCGGGCTCGAGCTGCTTGAGCCCGCGATCGAGGTATTCGTCCGGAAGGCGAATCACCGGAGTCATCCAAGTATGACCGTCCCAGGAGCTTCCGACATGCAAACTTTCAACCGCATCCTTAAGCTGGTTGCGAAATTTCTCACTCTCGTAAACCTCTCGCTGGACGAGCGCAATACTGGTCGCCGAACACTTCTGGCCCGCATGACCAAACGCGCCTTTCACCAAATCCTTGATCGCCAGATCCGGGTCGGCCGCGGCGGTGATGATCATGCAGTTTTTGCCGCTGGTTTCCGCGTAAAGATTTAGATTCGGTCGCCAACTCTGGAACAGCTGAGCGGTAAAAATACTGCCGGTCAAAATGACTGACTTGACCCGTTCGTCGCTGATCAGGATTTTTCCCGTGGCCCCGTCGACGAGCGGCATGAACTGTAAGACCTCTTTGGGGACACCCGCTTTCCAACATTGCTCGGCAAGTTTCCAAGCCGTAAGTACCGATTCTCGGGCCGGTTTGAGAATCACGGTGTTCCCGGCCATCAGCGCTGCCAGAACGCCACCGGCAGGAATCGCATAGGGGAAGTTCCAAGGTGGAGTGACCACCACCACGCCGCGAGGTTGATTGCTGGTTCCATCATCCCATCCCGAGTCACGCAGCGTCCGCGCGTAATAGTTCGCAAAGTCAACCGCTTCGCTGATTTCGACATCGGCTTCCATGATTGTTTTGCCGCCGTCCAACAACATGGCCCCGATCGTCTCGGCCCGCTCCTCCGCAAATACGACGCCGATGTTTCGCAAGATACTTGCCCGCTTGTCGATCCCTAAGCCATTCCAGGCTTCCAAATTTTCGGAGGCACATTTCAAGGCGTCTTCAACGTCGTCCTTGTCACCTTGAGCAAATCGGTAAGCGTCGAAATTCGGACGGGATGGATCCGCACCTTGCCCCGTCATTTTTTGGTCCCGAAACTGGCCGGCCACCTGAATCGGAATCGGCTCGACCTTTTTGTCTTTCCAATTCGCAATGATGGATTCAGCCCAAGCGCGGTTGGCAGGTAGCGAAAAGTCCGTGTCGGCCACATTCCTGAAATCGGTCATCGGCGTATGCGATTCCGCGTTACGATCCTGCTGCCGATTGGGTGTTGCTCCCAAGTCGCTTTCGAAGGCGCGGTCGAAGGCTTCCATAAACCGCTTTTTCTGGTCGTTCCATTGTTCCGTGCCTTCTCGCAGTGCGAACAGATCGCCAAGGAAGCTTCCAGGCGCCGTATTTTCATCCAAGCGTCGCACGAGGTACGCGACCGCTGATTCAAATTCGTCGTCGTAGCAGACCGGCGTGTAAAC
>CAYSXI010000155.1:0-12438 GCA_964434955.1 uncultured Pirellulaceae bacterium | reverse complement strand
CCCCCGGCGATCGATCATCTGCCAAGCATTTGCCGGATATGGAAAGACTGGGAAGGTTCGAAATCATCGAGCCCATTGGTCGCGGCGGGTTTGGCGTTGTCCTACGTGCGCGTGATACGCGTTTGGATCGGGATGTTGCGCTGAAGATCCCGCGTCTGGAAGCGGCGCTTTCGGATCAGGCCCGTTTGAGATTTGAACGAGAGGCGAAAGCCGCGGCAGCCCTGAGTCATCCGAATCTGGTCGCCGTCTACGAGACGGGAAACGAACAGGGCATCGACTTTATTGCCAGCGAATATATCGCGGGCGAGAACTTGGCCGCGTATCTGGCCCAAGGAAACAAGCTGAACCCCGAAGACGCGGCGGTCTGGGTTGCCGAAATCGCCGGGGCGCTTGAGCATGCCCACCAGCGTGGCGTGCTTCATCGCGACATGAAACCGAGCAACATTTTGCTTGATGAAACCGAGGGACGACGACGGCCGATGATTGCCGACTTCGGTTTGGCCGCGATGAGCGAGCAAAAGGATTTCACGCAAACCGGTGCGGTCCTCGGGACTCCCGCCTATATGTCTCCGGAGCAGGCGAGCAGCAGCCAGGAGAAGTTTGGTCCGACAACGGATGTTTATGGACTTGGAACCATTCTCTATGAGCTTCTTTCCGGGCGATCGCCATTTGCCGGCTTGAAAATGGTTGAAATGTTGGATGCCGTCATTCGAAAGGAGCCCGACTCTCCCCGCAGCCTGAACTCTGCCGTTCCCCGGGACCTCGAGTCGATTTGTTTGAAGTGTCTGGAGAAAGAGCCGGCTCAGAGATACGCATCCGCGCTGGAGCTGCAAGCCGATTTGCAGCGTTTCATTGACGGCAAGCCGGTCGTTGCAAGGCGGATCACCGAGCCTGAGAAACTGTTACGTTGGATCAAGCGGAATCCACTTCCATCGATTGGCGGCGCGATTGCTGCCGCAGCGGTGATCGTTGCCCTGGTTGCATCGATTTGGGGGTGGATGTCAACAAACCGGGCGTTGCAGCGGGAGAGCCTCGCCAAGAAACAAGCCAGGAGCGCGGTCAACGGTTACTTCACCAACGTCGCCGAAAACGATCTGCTGGACGTTCCAGGATTACTGCCGCTGCGGGAAAAACTATTGCAGGATGCGCTGAAATACTATCAACGATTTCTTGAGTCGAACTTGGATGATCCCGAGCTCGTGGAAGACGTTGAACGGGCGCATTTCCGAGTCGGATTGATTCATGTAAAGCTCGGCCGTTTCAGCGAGGCCAAAACGGCATTTGAACAAGCGCTCGAGTTGCAAGATGCGCAGCTTGCGGAGAATCAGAGCTCCGTCGAGTTGCGGGCGCGCAAATTCAAGACGGTTTTTCAGATCGGAAAAGTGCTGAATGACCTGGGTGACTATAACGCGGGAATCCCAAAGCTCGACGAGGCGATCAAGGGCCAGCGACAATTGTTGGAATCGGACGCCGATTCCGTTGAACTCAAAGAGCCATTGAGTCGTTCACTCCGGGCTCGTTCGGTCGCGTCTCGAGAAACAGGTGAGTTTGATGAAGCGATCGCCATGGCCGAGGAATCGCGGAATCTGCTGAAAGAGATTCTGGATCTTTCAAAAGAGGACACCGAGTCTTTGCGGCGAAGGTTGGCCGGCATCAACTTGGATCAGGCAAACGCGGTTGCCAAGAAAGGGGACCTGGAACGCGCGGCGGAGATGGACGAGGAGTCGATTGAGATTTTCCGTAGCCTGCTCAATGAACAACGAAACCCCCAGGATATTTTCGGCTTGTCCATCGGTTTGAGAAATCGCGCTGGCAGGTACCTGCTCAATCGAAAAATTGATGAAGCATTGCCTTTGCTCAAGGAGTCACTGGATTGGGGGCGTCAACTGCAGATGATGTTTCCCAATGAAAATCAATACCAGGATCTCTTGCTCGGAATCCTGGAGTCACTCGGTTTCTGTTTCGCTCAAATGCGGCAACAGGAAGCGTTGGCAAGCGTCCTCGACTACTCGATCGACTTGCTGGAAAAAAAGCTGGCAGCTTCGCCCGATGACCTCAAGCTGCGGTTTGGCCTGGCGGCGAGTCAAATGAACTATGGGGGAACACTCGCCCAAAACACGATTGAATTTGAGACAGCGCGAGAACTGATGACCAGCGCGATGAATCATCTGGATGTCGTTTTGAAAGAAACGCCGCAAAACTTTCAGGCCGAAATGCTAAGAGGATTTGTCCTACAGAATTTGGCCGGACTGAACAATGAACTCAAGCAATACGAGCTCGCCATTGAGAACGCGGATGAGAGTATCCAGGCACTGGAGTCGATTTTGCAGAAGCAGCCAAAGAATCCGCAGGTTCGATTTAACCTTCCGATGGCCTACATGCAAAAGGCAGATTCACTTCAATGGTTGGGTCGCAAGCAGGAAGTGGTTCCGGTGGTTAGAACCGCTGTTCAGCTCGGCGGGCCATTCGTTGCCCAGTTTCAATTTCGATTGGTGGTCGCGTTGGCGGAGGCCGACGAGATCGAGGAAGCCGAAAAAGTTTTCGCAGAACTGCAACAGCTTCCACCGCCCGTTCTTGACCGATGCCTTCACGAATCGGCAATGGCCTATTCGGCGATTGCGAAATACGATCTTAAAAATCGACCCGATGAAAAAGAGAAGATCCAAAAGTATGTCGAAGAGTCGATGAAGCGTTGGAACAAGTTCTTTGCCAAACCGGAAAAACGACTTTCGAGCATGGTCGACAAACTGACGTTGATGAGTTGCATGGAACCGCTTTGGGATCGCGAGGACTTCAAAAAACTGGTCCAGGAAACAAAACGTTTCCGCGAAGAAAAAATTCGCGAGAAATCCCGCGACAGTATCGAACTGTCGTTGCCCCGGAACTAAGCGATACGGCGATGCCATAAGCCGGTACGGCTTGGGCGGATCAACGGGTCACACAGGGATATTCGATTCAAGGATTGAGCCTGGTTCGCGCATAAAAAACCCGGCGGATGCCGGGTTGTGATATTCTCAATTTTTCGCAGATCAGCGATCAGGCGTTCGCTTTCGAACGTGATTCGCGAAGTCCACGACTAAGGATGTCGCGAAGCATCGGCGAATAGTCCTCGAACTTGGTTCGATCCGGAGCGCCGTTGGCGTATTGATAAATCGCGTCTCGAGGCTTCTTGCCAAGAGAAATCAATGTCGAGCTGACGGTGCCATTCTTGTCGCCCCGCTCAACCATGCTTGGTCGACCTGGTGTATTGGGGGAACGGGCAAAGACTTTGCTCGCGACCGCCAAAAACTTGACCGGGGAGTCGAGCATTTGAAGCGTTAATAGCCGTTTGGCCATGTTGGCTCGCTCGTCTCGCGGATCGTTGACATCCATGGATCCAACAATGCTTAATCCTTGCTCCAATTCGACAACGCTAATATCGTTTCCAGCATGGACGACCCAGCCACATTCGCCGTCTGCGACGACATAATTGACTCCGTCGTACTGACCGGTTTCAAGTTCTTCGAGCGCCAAATCGACTGCCTGGCGGGCAGATCCCGTACGCAATAATTCACGGCAAAGCGAACTACGACTTTTGGGAGAATAAGGAACCGAAAACTTCTTCCTTGGAATGGCTCCAACAAACATTCCGTTCTGGTTGACACCCAGGTAAGTGCCACCGGTTTCCTGATCAATGCTGGCAAGGATACGAGGCTTGCCGGACTGAATCGAAGGAGTCGCGATTGAACGGTCATATCGCTCATCGCGATTGGCCGCAACCAGAATCGGAGCCTCTGGGACCAAATGGTAAACCACAGCCACTAGGCTCATATTGCTCTCTTTCCATCTAAAGTGTTTTAAAAACGAGGCCTTCCGAAACCAAAGAACCCAATTTAGCGGAAAAGATACCGACTAACACCCCAACATGGGGGTGTCGTAAAAACTTTTGGCAGTGTGGGCCACAAAGCGTTTCCATGAAAGGACTTATGAAAAACTCGCGGCCGTTTGAACGTTCATTTTGGCGGCATAATTCTCATTCAACGGCTTCCGTAGTTCGGTTCGGCAGCCTCAGGCTTGGCCAAATTAACAGGCCAATTCGATATTTGGGCAAACGAGGAAACCTGGGTTTGCCGCCATATCCAAAGTGCTGACATCGCCTTTGAATGTGGACACGAATAAACTTGACGTAAATGGCCAATCATCCGACACTGGTCCCGTCGACGTCGGGTAGATCTCCCAATAGGGAACGAAATTAAACTGCCCAATTGTTCTATTTGCCTTAATTTAAAGTCCAAATCATGGCTACATCGATCCCCGAAACCGTCACTGAGACGATCCCAGCCACTCCAAGGTTGTCGATTCCCGCGATCAGGATTCTCGGTACCGGCTCATATGCTCCGGACAATGAGGTCTTCAACGAAGATCTGGCTCAAATGGGGTTTGACGCGGATTGGATTGAGCAGCGAACGGGAATTTTGGCCCGGCGCCATGCCTCCGAGGAACAGGCGACCAGTGATTTGGCGATTGCAGCTGCCGACAAGTGCATCGAGAACGCCGGAGTTGACCCGTCGAAAATCGACATGATATTCGTGGCGACGATGACGCCGGATCACTACACCCCCTCAACCGCCTGTTTGGTTCAGCGGCATTTGGGTTGTGATGCGAGCGCCGTGGATATGAACGCCGCTTGTAGTGGGTTCATGTATGCCTTTATTAGCGCGAGTCAGTTCGTTCGATCCGGCGCCAGTAAGATGGCCCTCGTCGTGGGCGCCGACAAAATGTCCTGTGTCGTCGATGAGCGAGACATCAAGACGTTTCCGCTGTTTGGTGATGGTGCGGGAGCTGCGCTGATTACTTTGGACGATCAGAGTCAGTCCGAATCGGGCAACGGCGAAGTCCCGGGTATTCTTGCTTACCGATTGGCTTCGGTTGGCGAGCTTAGTCACACCCTGGTCGTACCCGGCGGTGGTTCGCGAAAGCCTTGTAGTGAGCAAGTCGTCGCCTGTCGCGATCAGTTTTTGAAGATGGAAGGCAAGGCGGTTTTCAAGTGGGCCGTTAACCTGATTCCCGAGGTCGTCAATCAAATGGCCGCGGAAGCTGGCGTCGACATCAACGAAATCGACTTGTTTATTTTGCATCAAGCCAATCGACGAATACTTGATGCAGCAATTGAGAAGACCGGCATCGACCCATCTCGCTTTTTTGTGAATCTTGATAAGTACGGCAATACTTCGGCAGCCAGCATTCCTGTTGCTCTGGATGAAGCATTTGAAGCTGGGCAAATCAAGCCGGGTAACAAAGTTATGCTGTTTGGCTTTGGTGCCGGGCTCAGTTGGGGCGCTTCGGTTCTTCAGTTCTAAGTACCTGCTCGCATTCATTCGGTGCTCAAATTGATCCGTCCCATTCGTGGATTGATTTGTTAGGATGTGCAGCTATGAATGCGAACATCCTGGTTTACGAAGACAGTCTTGTGGATCAGCTGTACCCGATTACGACCGGGCGAGCAGCTTTCGAAATCACATGCGCAAGCTTTCGGTTGATTGATTGGCTGCGGTTACTGCCGGGTGATTTGACGGCGCGAATCAGGCCGCACTTGCGCACGCTTCAATTGCAGAATGCCCCGGATCTTTCCAGGAGTCTTGATACCGCAAACGAAACGACGTTGGTCATCAACGCGCGGATTGTTCCTTCTCATTCCAACTACGAAAAACTGAAAGCCTTTGCGGCATGCCCTGATTCCAAATCGATTTCCGCAGGTGGCCGAATCGTGGCTGCCAAAGTTTCAACGGCTTCGATTCAAGACTTCGCCGCAACGGATTTGACGGAGTTGTTGGAAACGTCAGTCGATCGAAATGGGGGCAGCCCCAATGGTGACCGGAGCGACGAGGTTTCCCTCTTCGAGTATCCGCACGATGTCATTCGCTTCAATCAGAAATCATTCGAAGAGAACTTGGCCTTCCGTTTGAGGGATTCCAAGTTTCGGGAAATACGGGACGACGTCTTCGCGCATGAATCGGCGAAAATCGATCCGAGCGTGGTCTCCAAGAGCGGGAGCGGTCCGATTCTCATCGACGAGAATGCTTCGATTGGCCCTTTTAGTTTTCTCGAGGGCCCGGCATACATTGGACCGAACGCGCGTGTGATTGAACATTCGGCAATCAAGGACGCGGTTTCAATTGCCCACACGACAAAGATCGGTGGAGAAGTTGAGGCGTCTGTGATTGAAGCCTATACGAATAAACAGCATCATGGCTTCATGGGACACAGTTATCTGGGAAGCTGGATCAACCTGGGCGCCGGAACTTGCAATAGCGATCTCAAGAATACATACGGCGATGTCAAAATGGAGTATCGCGGTGCAAAAGTCAGTAGTGGGATGCAGTTTGTCGGATGCATCATGGGCGACTACGCGAAGAGCGCCATCAACACGGGAATTTTTACCGGGAAAATTATTGGTACTTGCAGCATGGTTTACGGGTTCGTTACGACCACCGTTCCAAGTTTCGTCAACTACGCCCGGTTGTTTGGTCAGATAACGGAATTACCGCCCTCGGTGATGGCGGCAACACAACAGCGAATGTTTCGACGACGAAATGTTCAACAAAGACCCTCAGACATACAGCTCTTGCACGACATGTATGAGTTGACGCGTCACGAGCGGCAACTTGCTGAAGAACCGCTTGTCTTTTGACGCCGTCTTAACTCTTTTTCTTCGCGCACTAAAATGGATTCCCGGGATGTCGGGTTTTTGATGACAACTTTTAGCGCAAATGAATTCAATGCAAGCGACTTGCAACGTGAAGCTCAAAGAACTTTTTCAACAGAATCGAACCATATTTTCCTACGAGCTTTTTCCGCCCAAAACGGAAAAAGGCGAGCAGGCTTTGTTCCGACATGTTGAAACGCTTTGTCAATACAAACCGGATTTCATCACCTGCACTTACGGGGCAGGGGGTTCGACCCGCGGAAAGACGCTCGAAATCATCGGGCGGATCAAAGAGCAGTATGGCATTCCCGTTGCCTCGCATCTGACGCTGGTGGGTTCCACGGTTGATCAGTTGCGAGACTACTTGCGGCAAGCCAAAGAACAAAAGACGGATTACATCGTCGCACTGCGAGGCGATCCACCGCAGGGAGAGTCGGAGTTTCATCAGGTTCCAGGCGGGCTTCGGTACGCAAACGAATTGGTCGAGCTGATTCGTGACGAGTTCCCAAATGATTTTTCGGTCGCGGTTGCCGGCTATCCGGAAAAGCATCAAGAGGCACCGTCCATGGCGGTGGATCTTGAAAACCTGAAACGAAAAGTTGATGCGGGTGCGGACGTGATTGTCACGCAGCTTTTCTACGACAATGCAGACTTTTTTCGATTCCGTGACGAATGCGAGAAAATGGGAATCCAGGTACCCGTCGTTCCTGGGATATTACCCGTTACGAACCTGGGACAAATTCAGCGGATAACAAGCCTTTGCGGGTCCAAGTTGCCAAAGTCGTTTGTCGACAATCTTTCTCGAAACGAAGATCCGGACCATCAATTTCAAGTCGGCGTTGAATTTGCGACGCAACAGATTGCCGAACTTCTAAATAATTCGGTTCCTGGAATTCACTTTTACGTTCTTAACAAATCTCAAGCTACGATCGAAACACTCCGCAACGTTTCGCTAATTTCCGAAGATTGACACTCCCAAGCGGAACTTCGGGCAATCCGATCGGGAAAAGTGGATGATTTTGCGATGGGGTTCAAGTAAAATCTGTGCTCCCTGAGAGCCGTTTTCGCATCATGAAATGGCTCTTGATACTTTGAACAAAGGAATAACAATGCGACTGATTTTTGGCACCCTGGCGATTGCACTTGCGTTGACGCTTGTTTCTGCCGCCAAGGCACAGGATGGCAACGCAGCGCCACCGACGAACCAGGAAAACCAGCAGGACCCAAAAACAAACGCCATTCCGACCGATGATGCCGCTGCCAAACAGCTGATGGACGCGCTCGATCAGTTAATCCCTGGCGACCTGGATGACAAATCGGAGCGCTACAAAAAACTGACGCAGGCGATTGTCGAATTTCGCTCCCGCAAACCGCTGGATGCCGAAAAAATCTTTGAGGAGATTTCCAAAACAGAGAAAACGTTCCCGCCCAAAACGCTGATGATGGCCGGCTTGTTTTTTGCCGTCAACGATGCGACCCGCGGTCGAGCGCTGCTTGAGAAAACGACCTTGGACTATCCGGAATATCCGGCAACCTATGCGGGGTTTGCGAGGATGGCCATTAACACTGGCCGTGTTACCGATGCCGACGCTCTTCTACGCCTGATGAAAACAAAAATTGAAGGTGCGAGCTGGACCAAAGACCAAATGGAACAGTTTCAAATTGAGTGGCTCGATATCATGACCGATGTCGCGATTGCTCGCTCAAAACTCGATGAGGCGAACAACCACTTGATCCAGCTCAAAACGATCTTGCCCGACAACGGGAAGATTCCCCTCCGCCAGGCAGAAGTGGCGTTCAAGCAGGAAAAGGTCGCTGATGCAATCAAATTTCTCGATCAGGCTCGAGCCAAACAGGACAACGTTCTGGCTTCACCGCTGGTGATTGCAAACTGGTATCGTGCGGCCAATAAATTGGACAAGCTTGAGGAATGGATCACGAAAGCTTCGACGGACCATCCCGATGACAAAAACGTCCAGGTCGAATATGCACGGTGGCTCATTGAAAAAGGCAAGCTCTCGAAAGCGAATATCTGGATCAGCAAAGCGGTTCAAGGCGGCGCGAACGAATACACGACGACCTACATGAAGGGCCAAATCGCTTTCTTGAAACAGTCGTATGACTTGGCAGAATTGCACTTCTCGCGAATTCACAACGCCCAGCCCGCCAATGTCGACGCGGCCAATCTATTGGCGCTGTCGCTGGTCGAAAGCGGAAACCTGGACAAGCAACGGAAGGCACTCGAGCTTGCCACCGTCAGCGTTCGAATGAACCCACAAAACATTTCGTCCATCTCGGTCCTCGGCTGGATCTTTTTGAAGACCGGCAATGCGCAGCAAGCCGCCGCGCATCTGGGAAAAGTCACGCAGGCGAACCGAATCCCTCCCGAGTCAGCTTACTTTGTTGCCAAGTTTCTCGCGGATCAAAACCGGACAGCCGACGCGATCAAAGTGCTGCGAGCAATTGACGTGAACCAGGGAGTTTTTCTCTACCGCGCGCAAGCCGATGCACTTCTAACTAAACTGACAGGTGGCGCCGGACAGCCGAATCAGCCCAAGAAGTAAACTTGCTAGACCCTAAGCAGAGAATCCAACATGGCAGATCAAAAGCCAACTTCGAACCCTTCAGAATCCACCCAGTCCAATTCCAATAGCCGTCGCCAGTTTCTGAAGACGGGATCCGCCTTCGCTGCTTTGGCGATTCTTCCTTCGGGAACGCGGTTGAACATGCTGAACAGCAAGTTGCGAACGGCTCATATCGGTGTTGGAGGGATGGGCAAGTCGGATTTGAATTCGATCGCGTCCCATAAGTCGGTTGAAGTTGCCGCGCTCTGCGATGTCGACAGCAATCCACTGAAAGCACAGGCAGCGCGCTTCAAGAATGCCAAGACGTTCGCAGATTTTCGCGAGATGTTCAGTGAAATGAAAGACTCCATCGATGGAGTGGTCGTTTCGACGCCGGATCATACGCACGCTCCCGCAGCGATGACCGCGATGAACCTGGACAAGCATGTCTATTGCCAGAAACCGCTGACCCACGAAATCTACGAAGCGCGAAAGTTGGTCGAGATCGCGCGGAAGAAAAAAGTCGTCACCCAAATGGGCATTCAGATTCATTCCAAGGCCGTTTATCGACGCGCGTTTCGAATGATTCGTGCCGGTTGGATCGGTAAAGTTTCGGAAGTCCATGCCTGGAGTAACAAGAACTGGGGTTACGACGGGCCCGCTTATGAAGGTTCGCAAGAACCTCCAAAGAATCTTGACTGGGACCTCTGGTTGGGAACAGCACCGGAACGTGGTTATGTTCCCCGAGTCTATCACCCGGGCAATTGGCGAAAGATCATCGATTTTGGAACGGGGACGCTGGGAGACATGGGCGTCCACATTTTCGATACGCCTTTTGATGCGTTAAACCTGAAAACTTCCAAGCCCAAAACGGTCATGACCAAGTGTCGAAAGCCAAACGGCTTCGGGCACCCGGAAGCCAATCGGGTTGAGATTGAGTTTTCCGGCACCAAGTACACAACCGAATCGTTGAAATGGGTTTGGCGGGATGGCCGAAGCGCCGTACCGAAGGTGACCGAGTTCGGCTTGCCTTTGGGGACGACCTTGCCAGGACAAGGTGCGTTGCTCAAAGGGGAAATCGGAACGATGGTCATTCCCCATATCGGCGAAGCACAGGTGTATCTGATTGGTGGTCGAAAGGAAAAAAATCGACCGCGAGTCGTTGATCGCGACCACTATCACCAATGGGTTACCGCTTGTCTTGGAAGCGGAAATACCACGGCGCCTTTCTCCTTTGGTGGACCCTTAACCGAGGCTCTATTGCTCGGTGTGATTGCCAACCGGTTCCCGAATGAAAAACTGGAATGGGATTGGAAGAACATGGAGTTCACCAACAACTCCGACGCGACGGCTTTGGTCAAGCGAAACTATCGGGAAGAATTCAAGGTCGAAAATCTTTGATTCGCGAGTCAGACGGGAAATAACCGGGCGACCAATCCGGCACAACCGTTCAACCGGACAAGCACGCCGCGCAACCAGAAAATCATTCGGCTAGACGAAAACGAAAGCAAGCGAGTGGATCATTCGCCCCTACAAGCACGCCGCGCAAGCGAGTAAGCCTTTCGTCGGGTGTGTTCAGCCTTTGAACTTCCTCGAATATGAAATTTGATTTTGCACGGTCATCCGCCCATACAAGCACGAAGCGCAAGCGAGTAAGCCTTTCGTCGGGTGTGTTCAGCCTTTGAACTTCCTCGAATATGAAATTTGATTTTGCGCGGTCATCCGCCATGCAAGCACGCCGCGCAAGCGAGTGAATCCTTCGACTTGCCGCTCAGACTTAGAAATTCCTCGAATATGACGTTTGATTTTGCGCGGTCATCTGCCCATACAAGCACGCCGCGCAAGCGAGTGAATCCTTCGACTTGCCGCTCCGACTTAGAAACTACTCGAATATGACGTTTGATTATGCGCGGTCATCTGCCCATACAAGCACGAAGCGCAAGCGAGTGGTTCAATCACGAATTTCGCAATCCCTGCTACTTCTTTTTGCGATTCCTCTTCCGGTTACGCCAAAGCCGATCCGTTGCTTTCATCTCCGTCGACTGGCCTTCGTCGCCCTGCGCCTGCATCCACTGTTTCAGTTTTTTCAGAAGCTCCGCGCGAGTCTTTGAATAACGAGGATCGTCCGCGAGATTGGTCCATTCGTGCCGATCCTTTTTGACATCATAAAGTTCAATCTCGGGACGTTGTTGATACCGCCGGACCTTGTCCGCGGCGTCGGCATCGCCGCTTTTCGCTTTGGCGATCCAGCTTTGAAACTCTTTGCTTTTGGTGCACGCATTGGTGAACTGGACATCGGCTGACAGATTCCAGATCAATTTGAATTGTTCACTGCGAATACTGCGAATCCCGTAACTGGCTGGAGCATTAATGATTCCACGAGACGTCATGATCCCATACACAAGATTTTTGTGTGTGTCCGTCTGGCCGCGAAGAACACCAAGGAAGCTCCGACCATCCAGGCCCTCCGCCGGCCGCCCTCCGGCCGCTTCGATCATGGTTGGAAGGATGTCGACATATTCGATCATTGCTTTGCTGTTCGTGCCCGCCTCGATTTTTTCGGGCCAACGACAAATCATCGCGCTCTGCAAGCCGGAATCGTAAAGCGTCCACTTGGCGAAAGGAAAAGCATTTCCCTGTTCGCTTGTGACCATGACCAGCGTCTCGTTTTCTAGCTTGTATTTCTTCAACAGACTCAGAATCATTCCAACCTGAGAATCGAAATACGTGATTTCGGCAAGGTAACGCGAAAATGCATCGCGCTGTTCCGGCGTGTCGACATAGGAACTGGGCAAACTTATCTTGTCGACCGGGTATCGAGACCGGTCTCCCTTGTTCCATGGGCTGTGTGGTTCGTTGGAACAAGCAAAAAGACAAAAAGGCTTGCCGCCCTTGCTCCGATCGGCAAAGAGCGCCTCGATCGCTTCCCGATCCGGATTGTTTTTCTTGCCCGAATACTCAAACTCGAACACCGTCTTCGGGTTGATGTGCTTCTTACCACTCAGGGCAACACGGTAGCCAAGCTCGCCCAGGTACTGACAGACGCTTTTGGTCTCGGGTCGGACAAACGTGTGATTGGGGTAGGCCCCTGACCTTACCGGGTAAAGGCCGGTGTAAATGTTGTGCCTGGTTGGGCTGCACATGGGTGCGGCCTGAAAGCATTGCTGGAAACGCATGCCTTCCTTTGCC
>CAYSXI010000154.1:0-12803 GCA_964434955.1 uncultured Pirellulaceae bacterium | reverse complement strand
GAGCGCTTTTTCGGGGCTCGACTTCAGGTATTCGTGAAGATCTGTAACACCTTCCGCTCGCAACTTGTCGTAGCAAGCTTCAAGTTCAGTTAAGTCGTCGATCCATACGCCGCAATCGACGAAATCAAATAGACCGAGTGAATCAAAGTCGATTTTTACGTTGGCCAACGATTGTGCCATGGCGCAAACTCCCTGGATAAGCAGCCGTTATTCTAAGGAATTGGCCTGATTTGCACAGCAAGTCAATACAGCAAAATGTACTCGGAAAGATTTGTCGCTTGCGGAGAGATTTGTCGCTTGCGTGTTTGCGCAATTGGTTCGCTGCAAACTATTGTAATTGGGACGCCATTGAGTCGAGGCGTTCGAAATAGTCGGGAAAGGTCTTGCTGGTACAACCTGGATCAAGGATTTTGATCCCCGGTTGCTTTAAGCCGACGAGAGAAAATGCCATGGCCATTCGGTGATCGTCATAAGTTTCAATTTCGCAAGCCTTGGTCGGCTGCGGAACGATTCGCAATCCATCCTCCCTTTCGTCGACGTCCGCGCCGCATTTGCGAAGCTAGCGGGCCAGGTCCCCGATTCGATCCGATTCCTTAAGGCGATTATGGGCAACGCCGCGAATCGTTGTCGGGCCATCCACAAACAGGGAAATCGCAGCGACCGTTTGTACGGTATCGCTGAACCCGTTCATGTCGACATCAACTCCGTGCTTGGCGGGACCGATAACCGTTAGTGCATCGGTTGACTCGACCGTTTGGCAGCCCATGCTTTTGAGAACTTCGAGAAAACGCATGTCGCCCTGGGTCGATTTGCGGCCGAGTCCGGCGACGCTGACACTGCCGCCGCAGACGGCCGCCGCGCCCCAGAAATAGCTTGCTGCCGTCGCGTCAGGTTCAATGAAGTACTCGGTCGCCTGATAAGTTTGGGGGGCAACAAGGAATCTCGTCAATTGCGTATTCGAATCCACGGTGGCGCCAAATGCTTTCATCACCGTTAGCGTTAGTTTAATGAACGGTTTCGATACCAATTCCCCTTCAACCGAAATCTCCACCTTCTTTTGTGCTGCCGGAGCGGCCATTAACAAAGAGCTGAGAAACTGACTGCTCCGATCGCCGGCAATCGTACAGTTCCCGCCCTGAAGCCCGTTCGCACGGACCACGACAGGCGGAAATTGGTTGGCTTTTTCGGCGCTCGTTTCACTTCCCAATTGGTTTAAGCAACGAACGAGATCGCCGATCGGGCGCTGCCGCATTCGTTCAATTCCGTCGAGCGTGTATTTGCCTTTTCCAAGGCAGCAAACGGACGACAGGAATCGCATGGTTGTTCCACTGCCAAGCACGTTGATCTCGGCGAGTTTGGACGGGATGGTTCCTGCCTTGCCGGTAATCAAAATCGTTCGGTCCTTTCGGTTCCAGTCGATTTCAAATCCCAGTGCCTTCAGGCCATCAACCATGACCCGCGTATCGTCGCTTTCAAGAACGTTTTGGAGCCTGGAGGTCCCGTCGGCCAGAGCCGAGCAGACGAGTGCCCGATTCGTAATGCTTTTTGAACCGGGCACCGTCACTTTGGCGTTTAGCTTTCCGATCGGTTCAATCTCACGGAACGCGATTCGGTTGTCTGTCATTGATCGCCAGCAATTTTTCGAAGGCGATTGTCACTTCGCATGAACATGGCGTTGTTGGATACGGCCGGCGAGCCAAGGAAGGTTTCTTTGTACTCGTGTTCGTAAACGATTTTGCCGCCACTGTTACTCACCTCAACCACTTGGGCTTTTCCTCCTTGGGAGAAGAAGTACAAGTGTCCGCCAGCCAGCAGGGGCGTCGACCAAAAACCGGAGCCCGAGTTCATTCGGACTTGCCAGAGTCGTTCGCCCGATTTGGCATCAAAGCAATTCGTGATTCCGCCACGATTCAAGCTGAAAAGATACTTCTTGGAAACAATCAGGCTAGAGGTGCCCGGCGCCATCCGTGGATTGTTCCATAACTTGGTGAACTTACCGTCATCGGCAATTTCAAATGCCGTGGTTCCATCGACTGGGAGGTAAAGTCGGTTGCCATCCACAACGGGTGACGGGATCCCACTAAAGCGTCCTTCGTATTCCCAGACTTTTTCACCGGACTTCACATTGTGAACCGTGGTCTTGGAGTTGGATTGAAGCACCACCATCGATGGGCGGTTCGGGTTGCCGCGGATGATGACCGGCGAAGCCCAGCAGGCTTTGGGTTCACGTTCCTTTCGCCACAGTGTCTTCCCAGTTGTGGTATCGATTCCCGCCGCGAAGGAATCCGCCTGGTTCTCAATTTGAACGACGACCACGCCATCCGCAACGACCGGCGATGACGACATCCCTGTGTCGTTGGCCGCTTTGGGGTAATCATAGGCCAGGCCACGGAACCACTTGAGGTTTCCTTCGAGATCCAGGCAGGCCAGGTCATTGCTGGAGAAAAACGCGTAAATAAACTTTCCGTCGGAAGTCGGAGTGGGGGCCGCGTTCGCTGAGAGCGGGTGGCAAACGCTTCGTCCGGTTGCCCAAAAGTCTTGCCGCCAATTTTGCTTGCCCGATTTGGCGTTGTAAGAAACCACGGCTAACCGGTCCTGTTTGTCACCGAAGGAACAGGTCACGATGACCTGATCGCCAATGACGATTGGGCTGGACGGTCCTTTCCCCGGCAACTCAACGTCCCATTTAACATTGTTTGATTCGGCGATCTTGATCGGGATAACGGCGCCAGCTGCGTTGCTGGTTCCGCCCGTGCCGCGAAACTGAGTCCAGTCGTCGGCGTGAGCTTGTGCGCAGATCGAGAAAGCGATCAGAACGACGAATCCAAATTTGATTCCGTAATTTTTAGTCATTGTTTTTTCTCGTGTTTGGCTATTCAGGTTCATGGCTTACTCATTGCTTTCTGCTTCGGCGTCAGCGGGAGCAATTGCCTTGCCCGTTGAATCGCAAACACGAAGTTGAAACTGCCATCGTTGGGCCCAGGGCTGCGTCTGTTCGTTTTGGCAGACCTTGAACAGGATTTTGTTGGCGCCCTTTTTGAGTTTTACCTTGCCCTTGAATTGATCAGGCATCATTCCGACATGGTAGACCTCGTTTGAGATTACCAGCTCGCCATTGACCCAGACCTTGTTTGCGTTGATGCAACCGATTCGGATTTCGGCATCTCGGTCTTCCCCGGATTCAAATTCGGTGTATCCGTAAACGATCGCACCTTTGACTTTGCCAACGGCTTTGTTCAGGTCAACAACTCCCATCGCATCGGATGTCAGATGCTCCGTCCAGTTCGCCGGGTTTTCCTTGTCCATCGCATCGGCATACTCGGCCTTCGTGTCAATTGCGTCGAGATTTTTTTCCGGACCGTATGCGACACTGAATCCTTTTTGGTCTTTGTTGTCAAAAGGACCGACCAGCTGCCATTCAGCCGCGTAGCCCAATTGTTTGGTGAGATCGATTTGAATGCCCTTTTTGCTCAACAGTCCCTGGAGTTGTTGGACCTGATCGACATCACGGGCTTTCTCAATGGCCAGGCCAAGCATGCCAAGTGCCTGGATGTGGTCACTTTCCTCGGATTTTGAGATCAGCCATTTGATGCCTTTGCGACGCAAAGGCAAGCTTGGGTCGTCGATGAGTTTGGGGGTCAGTACTTTTGAAAGTGATTCATTGTCCTTCGTCAACAATTCGAAAGCGAGGAGACGCCCGAGGTGAGAGCCGTTTCGCTCATTGAAATATTTGCGAATCTGATCGGCAGGTAACTCGCCACCTCGATTGACCGCAGAGTTGATCGCCGCACGAAGCCAGTTCTGCCCAAGCGGGTTCGCGTTATCCATGGCCGCCAGCAATCTTGGGACTTGATCGATTTTGCATTGATTCAAAGTTGCCATGGCTTTGATCGCAGCTTCATGTCCATTTCCTTTTGAATCCACTTTTTGGATCGCGCGGATCGCCTCGTCGATGTTATCGTTTTCCAATCCGCTCGCGGATTGAGAAGTCAGGCATACCGAAGCAGTCATGGCCAGCATTGCGAGAGCTGGACAAAGCCACTTTTGAAGACTCAGTTGTTTCATGGTGTTTCCCGAAAGTTGATTTCGAAGGGGGATGCAATGGTTTTGAATTGACATCTTAGCCAATCATGGATGGCACGAAAACGAAGGGCCGGCATCAAAATGTTGCCGTAAATGGTCCTTGCTCGGTCGTAGCAAATTGAAACCACGGTTACGTCGATTTATACTTCTTGTCTTTCCCTCGATTTGTTTCCCGATATACATACTCAGTAAGGAAATCCAAATGTCCAAACGTCCCGATCGGCGGGTTTTTTTAGGTGGGGCAGCGGCTGGCGCCGCATCCGCCGCGCTTGCTTTTAGTCCTGCCGCGGCTCGAGCCGCTCGTCCTAGCTCCTCAATGCCGGATTCGCCATCGAAAAAGCGGATATTTGAGATCTCGATCGCACAGTGGTCACTGCATCGTGCCTTGCGATCCAAGAAAATTGACAATTTGGACTTCGCCCAAGTCTCCAAGAAAGAATTTGGTATTTCGGCCGTCGAATACGTCAATCAATTTTTCAAGGACAAGGCAAAAGACGAGAAGTACTTGGCGGAAATGAAAAAGCGTTGTGATGACAACGGCGTTAAAAGTCTGTTGATCATGTGCGACGGCGAGGGGCGACTTGGGGATCCCGACGATGCCAAGCGAAAACGGGCAGTCGAGAACCACTTTCGATGGGTTGAGGCGGCCAAATTCCTGGGGTGCCATTCGATCCGGGTTAACGCGGCCTCGGGCGGCAGTTTCGATGAGCAGGTCAAATTGGCAGCCGATGGGCTAGCTCGCCTGAGTGAATTCGCTGGCAAGCACGATCTCAACGTTGTCGTCGAAAATCACGGTGGCCTTTCCTCGAATGGCGAATGGCTGGCCAAGGTCATGAAAACGGTCGGCAAAAAGAATTGTGGGACCCTGCCCGATTTTGGGAATTTCAACATCGGCCGCGGCAAAAAATATGACCGGTATAAAGGTGTCACGGAATTAATGCCCTTTGCCAAAGCCGTCAGTGCCAAGAGCCATGATTTCGACGACCGTGGCGATGAAGTGCATACCGACTTCTACAAAATGATGAAGATCGTCTTGGACGCGGGGTACCGCGGCTTCGTTGGGGTCGAGTATGAAGGTGGTAAGGTAGGCGAGTATGAAGGTATTCGAGCCACTCGCAATCTATTGAACCGAGTCCACGATAAATTGGTTGAGGCATATTAGGTTGAGGCATATTAGATTGCCCGTCGCGACTCGGATCGCTGGCAAGATTCACTATTTTCACAAAGCCCGGCATTTGACCGGGCTTTTCTTTTAGCCATAAAAATGCCGGACCTGAATGGCCGTTTGAGCCGATGTAAAAATAGCCAGGCTCAAATTGGCTTTCTAACGCGAGATTGCTGTTTTTTCGTATGACTTTACGGAAACGCATTTATTGGACACTTGGTAAATGGGACAAGTGGCCCTGCTTAATTTTTGTGCAGGCTTGGCCTGCCTGCTTCTTGTGCACTGCTGCCAGAAAGACTCGCAATTCGGCTTTGTCGACGTAAGTGCAAGCAATTTAGTGACATCCCTTCATTGATTGACTGCGGCGAAAGGATTGGTCGTCACACATCGGACGTGACGTTTTGCAACCCATTTTTGCTGATTCCCAAGAAAGGAGTCTGACATGTCGGACACGTTAATCCGAGAAGATTTTGCCACTCGCAGTCAAAAGGTCCACCAATTCGCCCAGAACCTGTTTCGCAGCAATCCAGACTGGGTCACGTTTTTCCGCGAAGTTCTAGGAGTCGCCGGAGCCGCCCGGAAGCTCTTCACAACTCAGCAAGAATACTTGGCCTTTGAGAATACCGAGGAATACAAACGTATCCAAATGATGGTCTCGGCACTCCGCAGCCGCAAAGGAAGCGGCATGAATGTCGATGAGCCGACCAAGGTAATTACGGTTCGTTTGCCGGAAAGTCTTCACGAAGCCCTGAAGGCGGAGGCAAACGACCACAGCACTAGCATGAACAAGCTGTGTATCTCTAAGCTTCTCCAGGTGTTAAGCCAGGTAAATCAGAAGCAGGGAATGCCCCAGCGTCCAAATACACCTCCTGCAAACCAGGCGTCCGCTCCCGCCCCGACTCCGACGCCTACCGCTGGCTTTCAACCTCGCCCGAATCCGGCTCCTCAGCCAACCCAGCGATTTGGGCGCCCCAATCCCGGCCAAATCTAGTTCGTCATTGGCGAAAAGCTGGGATAGGAAGTAAATCTCAACTGACAAAAATGGTTTGCACCTCGGGTGGCGCATTGGCGCCACCCAATTGGTGCGAAATTCCATGATCATGGCAGGCCTTCGTGCTTTTCGGATTTGCGGTAGCATCTCCCGGGTAATTCGAATGTCCGTCCACGAGTAGTCAGATTCAATCATGTACGATGTCGTCATAGTTGGCGCCGGCGCTGCTGGGATGGTCGCCTCCTGGAGGGCTGCCAAACGCGGCCTCAAGGTTCTGCTCGTTGAAAAAAACACGAAGTTGGGTGTCAAAATATTGATGTCCGGCGGGACCCGCTGCAACATTACTCAAGACACGGATCGCAAGGGCATCGTTCAAGCTTTCGGAAACAACGGAAAGTTCTTGAACTCCTCGCTCGCCTCTTTCGGGCCCGCCGAAGTCGTTGACATGTTCAACCGTCTTGGTGTCCCGACCAAAGTCGAATCCACCGGCAAGATTTTTCCGCAGTCGGACCGGGCCATTGATGTGCGTGATGCGCTGGTTCGCCAATGTCGGGATCAGGGCGTAGAAGTCTTGAACCCTTCACCGGTCAAGGCAATCAGAAAGTCGCCTCAGGGATTCGAAGTTGAATCAGAAAGCGAAACCTTTCAGGCAAGAGGCGTTGCAATCACAACGGGTGGCAAATCTTATCCCGGTTGTGGAACCGTAGGAGACGGTTATGCCTGGGCGGAACAGTTCGGCCACCAAATCGTTCCCACGCTGCCTGCGCTCTGCCCGATTTCGTCGGGGGAGAAATGGGTCTCCGAACTCAGTGGTATGAGTTTGTTGGATGCGAATGTCTCGATCCTCGACGAGCGAGGCAAGGTGTTGGGAGAAAATCGGAATCCTGTTTTGTTCACTCATTTCGGATTGTCGGGCCCGGCGCCGATGAACGTCAGCCGATTCGTTGAGCTGTATCGGGACCAAAAACTCAAGATTCAAATTGACTGTGATCCTCAGAACAATTCCGAGCAGTTGCGCAGGCAGTTTGAGCAGCTGGTTTTGGAAAACGGTGCCAAAGCAGTCGGTGCGCTCAATCTCTGCAGTGTTCCGAGAAGCTATTGGGAGAGCATACTTCATCGTTCGGAAGTCGAGCCAAAAACCCGTTTGGCGGAACTGGGCAAGAAGAAATTCAACTCAATCCTTGAACGAATCAAGCGTACACAGATTTCCGTTGGAGGAACGCGCGGTTTTCCGAAGGCTGAAGTGACCGCCGGAGGCGTATCTCTTAACGAAGTCAACAGTTCAACGATGGAGAGCAAGCTTCAGCCTGGCCTGTTCTTTGCCGGCGAGATTCTTGATCTCGACGGACCGATCGGAGGCTATAACTTTCAGGCAGCATTTGCGACCGGGTATCTCGCGGGAGAAAATATGCTGAGTAACAGAAAGGGCTAACCCTGGGGAGCCATCGAAAGCTGGAGCTTTCGCTTGAGCCAATTTCGAGAGGCGAGAAACAGGTAGCTGCCGAGTGATTGTCTGGGGGTGCGAAAGTAAACCACGCCGCGCTGTCCAGCTTCAAATTTGCGGCTTTGCAATTCATTGAGTCGGATCGTCGCCGTAAAACGCTGCCCAAGCAAAACGACCTTGCTGGAATCTGGGGCGTTTTCTGAACCGGGGCGGACGGGAATCGGTCCCCCGTAAGCGGCAGTAAGTGTCACGTCGATCGGACGATCGGATGCTCTTGGGTTGATTCGATCCAATGTTGTCTTCATCAAAGGAAGTCCGGGGAATCCGAGCCGAACCGGTTTGCCTTCGCCCTGCTCAAAACTTTTCCAGTCGGTTTGGTCGATCGAAACGAGGATCTCTTTGTTGGTTGACTTCGCGATCGTTGCCAGGTCGTCACCGCGTTTGAAAAACATGCCGACTCGATTTTCAAGATCTCGCGCGACGACAATTCCGTCAAAGGGAGCGCGAATCACGAGCGCGTCGGATTCCGATAGTTTTTCCGCGAGGGTTTGAGTCAGGGAGCGAATGTTTTCCTGTTCGGCTTGAAGACTGGCCAGCTCATGGTTGCGTTGGTGAATCTGGGCCTGGATTTTCGCCTGCTCAATTTCCAGCTTCAGTTTCCGTACGGAAACTTTCAGCTCAGGATTGTCCAGCTCAAACAGAACCTGGTCCTTGGCCACGTATTGCCCGTTGAACACATGGACTTGTTGAAGAAATCCATCGCTATCGCTACGCAAAACTCGTTCGTCTTTGAAGTGAACGATTGCGGGGGCGGACTTGAGTGCCGGGGCCTGGATCCAGTGAAAGGCAGCAAAGCCAATCACAATGACGAATCCGAGTGAGGCACCAAGCCTTCGTCGGTTAAGCGTCTTGCCATGGATTGCTTGAATTATCTGGAAGGCGAATCGATAGATTGGAAACAAAAACCAAAGGACAATTCCCATGCAGGCGAAAATTAGTCCGAACCCACTTAAAAGGGTTGAGGCTGCGATGACCAGGCCAACGCTGATCGTGATTCGCCAGAAATAAGCCAGCAAGCCATAAAACAGAATCGCGACATTCGTTCGTGTCAGCGGTGGCAATGCGTCTGCAGGAAGCCCGAACAGAAATCGAATTCGATTTTGGATTGCCGCCTGTCCACGGGTATAAAGATTTACGATGCCAAGTCCGTCGGCCAGAATGTAGTAGCCATCGAATCGCATCAACGGATTGGCGTTGAACAGAACCGTTGTGATTCCAGCCATCAGGTAAATGTTAAAGCAGATGTCGGCAACGACTTGGGAGCCCGTATGGCACCAAACCAACATCGCAATTGCGGCAATCCCGATCTCCACATACATGCCAGCGAACGAAACAATCATTCTTTGTCTCCGGCTGTTGAATCGCCAGCTTGAAGACACATCGATGTAGGCCATCGGCGTAAACAAAAGCATCAACACGCCGGTTTCATTGGCTTCACCACCAAATTTTTTGCAAGCCAGGCCGTGTCCCATTTCGTGGACGACTTTGAGCAGGACCCAGGCAACAATCAGCCAAATCCAACGTCCGTTGGCGAGGATGCCATCGGAAGCAATCGCGAATCTCTCTGAATGCTGAAGGATCTGAGTCGCCGCTACGGCAATCAGGATCAACCAGCCCGCGAAAGCCCAGCGGGTGAACATCCAGCTGAAGAGAGGCAGGAGTTTTCCAAGATGACGATCCGGATTGAACAGCCGGATCTTGAACATCAGTGGATTGATGAAAGTCAGCAATCGCTGAGTCTTCTGTTGTCTTTGCGACTTGACGATTCGATCAGAAGTTGAAACGCAATCAACTTGAACGAGGTTGAGTTGAATCAGCCATTGGACAATTCGCTTGGCGGCATCGTCCGAAAAGGTGTCAGGATTTTTGACCGTCGATCGGATTTGTTGAAGCGCCTGTTGGACTTCGGTTTTTCCGTCGAGCAACTGGATGAAACTGAATTCGTTGGCACCGATCTGAAAAAACTTGCGTCGAGTCGAATCCTCGATCACGTAGTTCGTCATTCCTTCAGAACGGCGAATCTCGAAACGCAAATCCGATCGAAGCGCCGGGCGAAGGGCAAGCCAGTCTTCGCTGGGCTGCATGCCAGGAGCAGGAGATTCGGTCGAATTCGGTTGGGCATTCAAGTCCATGGTGTCCTTGCCTTCCGCTCTACCAAACCAGCCAGCCGCGAACATTTTCAAACGAACGATGGAAAAGGTTCCATCCAAGTGGATGCCAATCGGATTGGACCCGGCATCTTCCTTTCATTCCAGGGCGAAGTTGCCCATTGGAGTTCTCTAACTCTACTTCTGCGACGAAAATACTTCGGTCCTCGCGAATCTCGGTTCTCGGGTGGATTCTCAGGACTTTGCCCTCAAACTTGTCAAAAGGAAAGGCATCAAACAGGACGTCCACTTTTTGGCCTGGTTTGGCGTAGCAGACTTCGGCTTCTTCGACTTCCACTTCTACCAGCATCCGGTCGAGGGGAGCAATTTCGAATAGCGTTTGGCCCACATCAACGGGTGCCCCTTCGGCATCCTCGAGATCACCGCTGACAACGATCCCGTCAATGGGCGAACGAATGATAAGGTTCTTGAGTTTGTCTTTGGTCAGTTCGATGTCAGCCTCAAGCCGACGAACTTCCAGCAATGCAATTTGGGACGAGGCAACGTCTCGTTGAGCCAACGCGGCATCGTGCTTCTTCTTCTCGCTTTCAAGACTTGCCTGTAGGCCAGCGAGTTCAATCCGAAGTTGTCGGCCATCCAGCTCGGCAAGCGGCTGATTTGCCTTGACCACGTCTCCATTTTGTACGAGTGATCGATCGACGACGGAATCAAAAGGTGCAGCGACAAATCTTCGTTGGACTGGCTCCAACTGGCAATCGCATTTCACCACATACGGAAACGGAATGAGCAAAACGATAACCGCCGCCAGGGCAATGGCCATCATGATTCGGGCCGTTTTCTTCCTCAGTGTATCGCGTGTTTTTTCGAGAGAAATCCGCAAAGCACCTCGATTGGAACGCTGCAAAAGACCAAGCTGATTGGCGATCGTTTTGCTGCAGGCATCGAGAATCGACTCGGATTCCTTTGCCGATTTTTCATCAGCCTGAGCCACAAGTATACAGATGGTGGTTCCATCCCGAAGTTCAAGCGGAATGGCCGACGCAAAGTCGGAACTGGTCAGGTTGCAAAACCGCCTTTGCCATTGCTGGAAGTCGTTGGCATCGTCTTCCGGATTTTCAACAAGCGTTTCGGCATCCAGCGTGTCCATTTCGGAATGCCAGTGCAAGGATTTTTGTTGCACTTCGGCGAAACGTGAAATCGCGACCATGCTCGCGCAAAGCTCGCTCGTTTTATCAAAGGTTTCGATGTCGGATATCGCTTGAACCTGATGCCTGTCGGATCCAGGTCGACGTACCGTCAGCGCGACTTGCCTAGCCTTGGTAAGCTCTCTCAGAAAGTTGACTGAGCAGACACAGGCCTCATCCACCGTGTCCACGCCCGTCAGGATATTGGAAAGTTGGATCAGTTTTTGATAGGAGCCCGCAGCAGCTGCGCTGCCTTGCAGTGAATTTCGACGTCCCCAGGTCTGGACCGTCATGGCGAAAAGCGTGATAAACTCTTCCGTCGCTTCGATACTGTCAGCGTTTCGCGGCGTTATCGCAATGATGCTCTCTGGGTTCCCTTGTTCGTCAACGAACTGAGTGCCGATCAGGATCGAAGAAGAGTTGGAACTGATGGTGGTACGAACAACCATTCCAGCTTTGTCGAGGCTTCCAAGCAAGCGGATAACATCTTCGTCAATGGATTGCCAGAGCGAAGTTTGATCGGCGGAGGTCAATGCGAGGGCGCGCGGACCGTTTTGTGCATCTGATTCGATGTACCAAAGAAACGAGGTTTCCAACTGCTGTCTCGAAACTTCAGCGATCGATTTGATCAACTGGGTTTTGGATTGGCAACGTATTTGGAGATCAAATAGGCTTCCGGCAACAGGGACGCGCGATTCGAGCTCGGAATGCGCAGCGTTCGGGAGGAGCGATTTGAGGGAATCCGACCCCGAGTCTGAGGGCGCAATCGGGCCGACGGCCTCCGAAGATTCGCCTTCGACGCCGGTTTGCTGAGCCGTCGCAAGTTTACTGTAGAGGGTGCCGGACACGAAATTGATACTTGGCAGAGAAAGTTAAGTTATTTTCGTTAAAACGATAGGAAGCAGGCTTCACCGCTTCGAAGTTCGCCTTTGGCGTTGTCGATTTTTACTTTCAAGTCGACGGTGCTGCTCCCGCGATCAGCCGTTACGCCGATCGAATAAATCTCTCCCTGAACAATTTTCCCATTCGCCAACCTGACAGGAATGGTCTTTCGATCTTTCAAAGACGTTGCCAGCGAAACGGGGATTGGGAAAACGGCCAACAGCTCGTCGACTTGAACCAGTTGAAGCAGTTCAGGCTTCAATGCGGTCAAATATTCGCCTTTGTCGTAATGGATTTTGGCCACCACGCCATTGAATGGTGCTTTGATTTTCCGGCGGTCCAGAATCAGTCTGGCCCGCTTGAGTTCAATTTTGCGCCCCGCCAATTCCTCCTGGGCTGCAAGGTATTTGGCTTTGGCAATTGAAAACTCCAGCTCGGATCGAATCACTTCACTCTCGCTTGCGTTTCCGGTGGACCGGAGGTCGCGTATTCGTTCCATGATCATTTGTCGTTTACCAAACGCTTTCGCCGCGGCATCGAGCGCGCTTTTGGATTCGACAAGGTGTTTTGCAAGCTGAACTTGAATTCTTTGAACGTCATCGGAAAGGCGAGCAAGGACTTCGTCGACGAGGACGCGCTGCCCTTCGGTAACGTTTAATTCCTTGATGATCCCCGATTCCTCGCTTGCCAGCTCGATTGACCGAATCGGTTCCATCAAGCCTTTGATTTCGTCAGCCTTGGCGTCAGAGATAACGACATTGACCAGGATCAGAAAGGCCAGGGTTGGCTTGGCCAAGCTAGTGAGTGTGCGACAGTGGGTAAAATTTGTGTCGGATGAAAACATGAGTTGATCCGGGTTTCTACGGGGAAATGTACGGCAATACAT
>CAYSXI010000153.1:0-12883 GCA_964434955.1 uncultured Pirellulaceae bacterium | reverse complement strand
CGGACGCGTTTTTCAAAGCCTGTGCAGTAAAACAAAAGCCCTTCTACTGCCAGTTGTCCTGGCACGCATTGCATTCACCGGACAATGCACTGCAATCCACGATTCGAAAGTATGAACAGCTTTCACGCGGCCGGGGAAACTCACGGAGCGTTTCGAGGTCGGCACTCGCGGAAGACCTTGATACCGGTGTCGGAAGAATCGTCGCTTCGTTGGAGAAGTATGGACTGCGGAAGAATACTTACATCATTTACATGTCCGACAACGGCGGAAGCGGTGTTCGGCGTTCGGGGCTTTCGGGTGGCAAAGGATCGGTCCGCGAAGGCGGTTTACGGGTCCCCATGATTGTTTCCGGGCCGGGAGTCGAAGCCGGTTCCTGGTGCCATGAACGGGTCGTGGGATTCGATTGGTATCCGACGTTTTGCGAGTTGGCCGGGATCAAGAAACGGCTTCCTGCCAACTTGGAAGGCGGAAGCATGGTTTCGCTTCTGCATCAAAACGGCAAAGGAACCGTTAAACGCTCGCGGGAAGAGGTGGTGTTTCACTTTCCGCATTATCAAGGCAATGACGGGCCCACGACCGCAATTTACTCGGGAAACTGGAAGTTGATCCGGTTTTATGAAACGGGACAGGAAGCTCTGTTTGACATTTCAAAAGACATGTCGGAACGGAGAAACCTTGCCTCGGCAAACAAAACAGTCGCCAAGAAACTGTCGGCCAAGTTAACCAAATATCTCAAGGATGTTGGCGCTGAGTTGCCAAAACCCAATCCGAACTACAATCCCGCCAACCCCAAGTCGGCAAGCGACTCAAAGAAGTCGCGCGGTTCTCGCAAAGGGGGCAAAGGGAAAAACAAAGGTTCCGGGGGCAAGAAGCGAATCAAGTGAAACGTTGGCAGTAGGGATCGCCTGATCACCGGACCCGTAAACACAAGTTCCAGAGTCGCGTTGACTCGCATGAGTCGAACGATCAACATAGTCACCGCGTTCACTTGTTGTTTTTCCAGGTTCCGTATGACCTACGATCCCCATCAAAATCCTTATTCGGCCCCCAGCTACCATCAGCCTGGAAAACCAGCCTTTGAGAAAAAATCACCGCAGGATGTAAGGGGGCTTTTGACTTGGCATCTCGTTTACATCATTTGTAATTGTATGGTGGCAATGATAATCGTCGTTTTCGGCGCATTGCACATTCTCTTTCCCGAGGATTTTGACCCGAAGACGCCGCCCGAAGTCAATATGATTGTCGGGATTTTTTATGCCGCGATTGGTTGCGTGATCGCGATGCTTCACGCGATGGCCGGGATGTTCCGAAAAGGAGCGGCCGGCTGGACGTTTAACGTTGTCGTTATCAGCCTGGGCATTTTTTGTGGTTGTTGGCCAGCCTCCGTGGCGATGCTGATTTTCTGGGTAAAATACCGCGACGGAATCGTTGCCGCCTAGTTGGCGTTGTCAACTATTAGCATGACGGCTGATTTACTTTTCCGGATCGTCCTTGGCCAGGCGATTGACGAGGAAATACAAGCCAATGGCAGACAAGAATGCCACACTTCCAGAAATTGCCATCGTCCGGGAATCGCCGAAAATCACGGCACCGACGAAAGGTAGCAAACTATAGATCAAAGCGGCACCGACAAATGCGGCCAAAATACTGAGGCCGAGTTGATTGTCGGTTTGAACCGCCGGCGCTTTTTCGGCGATGGGTTTCCAGCCAGGACCAGCCGGCCGAATCTTTTCAAAAAACGACACAAGGGTTTTGTCGTCTTCCGGCCGGGTCATGTAGGTCACCACCAGCCAGGTCGCAATTGTCAGAAACGCAACCGTCGCCATCAGGACCTCTTCTTTTTGAAAGAGGATGAGATCGGTATCGGCAGGGATCACAAAAAGTTTCAAGGCCTGGAGAATGCTGAAGTAAATCAGGGCGGCAAACATGGCCGAGATTTCGGTCCAGGCGTTGATCCGCCACCAGAACCAACGAAGCATGAAAACCAGGCCGGTACCGGCACCCAACGCGGCCAGATACTTCCAGGCGGCGTCAACGCTTAGTCCTTTTTGCCAAAACAGGTAGCCAACAATTCCGCCTTCCGCAAGAACGACCAACGACAGAATGCGCGAGTAAAATGTGAGCGACTTTTCCGGGATGTTTGGCCAAATGACCTGAACCACGTCGCGCATCAAGTAGGAGGCTCCCCAGTTCATTTGCGTACTGATCGTCGACATGAAGGCAGCAAAGAAAGCGACAAGCAAAAGCCCTTGCGCGCCCGGCCAGTCGCCACAGTATTCCCGGATGATCCGCGGAAACCCGACGCCAGGATCTCCCGGTTCTCCATCGATATAGCTTTGGCGCAGTTCGGGATAAAATGCCAGGACCGCAAACGCGACGATTAACCAGGGCCAGGGGCGCAGGCAATAGTGAGCGACCTGGTACCAAAGCGTTGCAAACATCGAATCTTTTTCGCTTCGGCAAGCGGCCATTCGCTGGACCACATAACCGCCCCCGCCCGGCTCAGCACCAGGAAACCATGTCGCCCACCAGTTCACCAGAAGCAGGATCATGAAGATATACAAAGGCATCCAAGGATCCTGCATCGAGAAGCTGGGAATGAACCGAAAAGCCTCGTCGCTGCCAAAGTTCTGAACGACTTTCTCCTGAAGCGCATCGGTCCCGCCTGCCGCTTGAATCACGATGTAGGCAAGCCAGATACAGCCACCCATGGCGATGATGAATTGCAGGACATCCGTGAAGGCGACTCCCCACATCCCGGAAAGCATGCAATAGAGTCCGACCGCAATCAACAGGCCGATCAAGATCCCTGTTTGGGCCCCGACCCCTAAGTCGCGATCGAAAAGAACCGTTTCGCTCATCACGGTCATGATTGCCTTGACGACCCAACCGATGATGATTGGGTTGACGATCAGCGCGACGTAGACGGCCCGCGAAACTCGAAGGACCTTGGCCGAGGTGCCCGAATAGCGGAGGCCAATAAGTTCGACGTCCGTCATCACTTCGGATCGCCGCCATAACCTTGAATAGACAAAAACGGTGATCATTCCCCCGAACGCGAAGGCCCACCAAAACCAGTTCCCGGCAACGCCGTATTTCACCACCAGGCTGGTAACGGCCAAAGGTGTGTCTGCAGCAAAAGTCGTGGCGACCATCGAGGTTCCCGCGATCCACCAAGGCAGGCTGCGGCCGGAAACAAAATATTCCGAAATGCTGGAGCCTGCTCGTTTGGAGAAAAACAGGCCAATGAAAAGGCTCACAGCCAAGAAGCCAACAATGATCGACCAGTCGAGCAATCCCAAATTCATCTACATGATTCCAGTTATCTTGCGAAACCCCCACAGCCTCAAACGACTCTCGAGCGAGGGGATCAACGGAATTTTCAGTGAAAACCGATGCCGTTGCGAACCGGCTGACGCTCCACATCCGTATGATATGATGGTGGCTTTTCAGATCGGCACGGTGGATTTTAACGCTGCCCGATTGCCGAATCCAGCTGACGCGTTTTAACACGCGGAATGGTCTCTTGAGATCTTTCGTAGGTTGGACGGAATTGATTGAAGGCACGCGAAACGCTGCGCCTTTTTCTTGGAAGAATACAAAGATTGCATCGAGGAGAGTTGCTGACGTGAAGGTTAAGCGAGACTGGAATTCGACCGCGGTTTCAATTCAATTTTCCGTGTTTCGACAAATTGTTGGTCCGGAAAATTCGGGCAAACTGTATCGGTTGATGGCTCTTTTCGTGGCTCTGTTGGTTTTTGCCGGCTGCAACTCTGGAAAGAAACAAGATGACGATGGCGGCGGCAAGTCAAATAAAATTTCCAAGCACGACTTGAAGGTCGTGATGTACGGAAATGCCGAGCTCAAATCGCTGATTGAAGGCCAATGGCAGTCGGCCGGTCATGAAATCGAACTTACCGTGATCGACGAACTGGATCCCGATCCGGAGAAACAAAAGGCCCAAATCAGCGGGCAAGACGTTGTCATCTTTCCGCCATCATCTCTGGGGGACTTTGTAAAAAGGGAATGGATTCAGCCAGTCGACTATCGATCCCTGGACAACGAATTGTTGGCGGTCAACGATATTCTTCGGCTGCAAAAACGTGATCTCGTTCAGTACGATCGAGACATTTGGGCGACGGCGATGGGAAGCCCCGTTTTTTGTCTGGTCTATCGCCAGGATGTGATGGACGCGCTTGGCGTCGATGCGCCAACGACTTGGGAGCAATATCTGACGATCGCCAAGCGACTTGCAGATCAAACGGGCAAATTGAAAGACAAAGACGGCAACGTTTTACCGACCAAAGTGTTGGAGCCGACGGCCGGCAAATGGGCTTCCCATCTTCTCATGGCAAGAACCTCGTCGGCAGTTTGTCAGCGAGGTCGCCGTTCAATCGAGTTCGCATTGACGGATGCCAACCCATTGATCGGATCCCCTCCCTTTGTCAAAGCTCTGGAAAATTTGAAAGCTTGCCAGGACGCACATCCTCAAGAACCCGCGACCCCCAATCAGATCTTCGAATCGATCGCCAAAGGCGAAGCGGCCCTCGCCATCACCTGGCCGACCTCTTCCGTTGAGTTTGAAGAGTCGATTTCAGGCCTGGCCGTCGCACCTTTGCCAATTTGGAAAGAGCGATATGATTCGATGACGAAAAACTGGATGACGCGTGATTCCGAGGCCGAACATCCTGTCCTTTTGGGCTTTGATGGACGTTTGGCTTCGGTGGTTTACGGCGCCATCAATAAAGAATCAGCAGAGTATTTCCTCGCATGGATCGCGAGCCCCGAAATTCAACAGCGGGTTTGGTCGCGTTCCCCGAATTGTTCTCTCTCCAGGATTTCTCAAGTCCGTAAGCCTTATGCGTGGTGCGGTACGAATTCACCCCGACAAGTGGCCGATGATTATGCCACGTTTGTTCGCGAGTCCAATGAGTCGGGGCTCGCCATGATGAGCACGCGCATTCCAGCCGCCAATGAATACCTTGCCGTTTTGGCACAGCAAACGAGTCGGGCGCTCAAAGGTGAAGTCGAGGCGGCCGCCGCCCTTAAACAGGCAGCCAAGGAATGGGATGCAATCACGGACAAGATCGGACGTGATGATCAAGCCAAAGCCTATCGAGCCAGCTCCGGCCTCGGGAATTAACGGGTGCGGTCGTTTACCAACAGTCCGCCAGGTTCATGCGTTGCGTGACAAGTTCATCACGAATCGGCGGTTCAAACCACTCGCTTGCGCTTCGTGCTTGTATGGTGGCCGTTTATCCGTACGCCAACTTTCCGATTTGCGATTTGGATTGACGCGTGTTGATACGCCATTTTTTTGCTGTTTGGTTGTTTGCCAATTCACCGGATGTGATTCGATGTTTATCCAGTTGCTGTTTTTGATCCGGGTTGGTTGATCCGGGTTGGTTGATCCGGGTTGGTTGATTCGGATTGGTTGATTCGCATTGGTTGATTCGGATTGGTTGATTCGCATTATTTTGGGCAGTCGCAAATCGTCACGGATTCTTCCTGTACCGAAGTTTCGGCGACGACAGTCAAGGTACCTCAAGCACGAATCGTCTGGAGCCGCCAGATCAGAAAGCGTGCGCAAGAATCGTCAATACAAGCACGAAGCGCCAGCGAGAGAATTGAACCAACAAGCACTTCTTCCGCACAAAATTTGCAACGTAAGTTGTTGGAGATTGGAACTGCGTAGCGCGTCCTAATGGAACTGAAGGGCAGGGCACTTTGAGCCTTGGAGACTCGACTACGATTTCCACGGGGCCCAGACAACGATTCCACCGGGCCGGGACAACGATTTCCACGGGGCCGGGACAGCGGAAATCACAGCCCATACAAGCACGAAGCGCGAGCGAGTGGTTTCGACGAACGGCCGAATCACCCCGCCGCTGTTTCCTTTTCCTTCCACGGGGCCGGGACGGCGGAAGTAGCGCCCATACGAGCACGAAGCGCGAGCGAGTGGTTTCGACGAACGGCCGAATCACCCCGCCGCTGTTTCCTTTTCCTTCCACGGGGCCGGGACAGCGGAAATAGCGCCCATACGAGCACGAAGCGCGAGCGAGTGGTTTCGACGAACGGCCGATTCGCCTCGCCCCTATTTCTCTTTCCCTTCCACGAAATTCAGGGCGGCCGAGTTAAGGCAATATCGTAACCCGGTGGGTTTGGGACCATCCCGAAAGACGTGTCCCAAGTGCGCGTCACACTGCGAACAAAGCACTTCCGTTCGTTTCACTAACAGCTTGTAATCGTCCTTCTCGTCGATTCGATCATCGGCAATGGGCTTCCAGAAACTTGGCCAACCCGTTCCCGATTCGTACTTGGTTTTCGAGTCAAACAAAGCCGTATCGCAGCAGACGCAATGGTAGGTCCCGGATTCCTTATTGTCCCAATACTTGCCTGAGAAGGCCCGTTCGGTTCCTGCTTCGCGTGTCACATGAAACTGCAACGGCGTGAGCTTCGCTTTGTATTTTTCATCCTCCGCCAACTCCTGTTCGGTTTTCTGATGGCGTTTGGTGGAAAGGAAGTAGGCGCCCAGGCCAATTGACGTGAGCAACCCGAGAGCAATCAAGATCTTGAACATGCCATTCTCCGTGGGAAAGGATGACAAAACGCGCCGGCAGGTCGGGTCCGTTGGGAAAACGGATTCCAGGAGCCACCGGCAACGCTCTGCGGTGACAGTTATCGAGAGTTCGATAACGACGGGGTGACGCTTGGGATCCGAATCCCTTACATGCCTTTATTTTTTTCCCGCGCACGGATGGCCTGGATTGCGGCCTCAGCTTCATTCGAGATGCGGCTTCGATTCATGGATTTTGCCCGTCGGCCAACCCGACTGATCAAGCGAATGCTTTTGGCCGTGCCAATTTTTCGCAAAATCTCAATGGCACCACGAACTTCATCTTCCTTGTCGGTGCTCATCAAAGGCGTCACGTGAACCTCGTATTCGCCGTCCAGTTTTCCCATCGCTTCCACGATCTGGCGACGTTTTCCTCCGTCGGCAAACATGCGTTTTAGATTCCGCTGTCCATTTTGCTTGTCCAGTCTTAGCTGGCAAATGATCGCCGCAGTGTAGATCTTGTGATTTGTGTTTCCCACAAGAATGTCGATGGTGCTCTTTTCGTTCTCGGTCGCCCAACGGCAAAACGCCAAGGCGGCTAACTCGGTCAACCGATGATTGTCACCTCCGAGACCTTTCGTCAGAATCGAATCCAGTTTCTTGAGGATGGCGGAGGTGTTTTCCGATTCAATCGAAAACGTGGAAAGGTACTCAAGCGAAAAGTGGACGATTGCATCTTCTGTCGAGTCCAGGTCTTTGACGCATTGCGATGCGACCAGGCCGGGGTCCGTTTTGTAAAAGTCAATGAGTTTTCGAGAGCGTGTGCGATAGTTGCCATCGGTCGAGTTGATGTAAGTCAACACAGCGGCCTCGGCCGTCTTCTTGCGGTCTTGCAAAACCTGGTGAACCTTTTCGCCCAGGCGGTAATCGCGCAACACAAATGCAAGGGCCGACGATGACTCCTGCGTGTCGTGCTTCTCAAGAAACTCAACGCCCTTGCGAAGATCAATTTGCCTTTCGACCAGGCCTTTCCCAATCGCCGCACAGGATTTTTCGTCGCCCCATTTGAGTAGCAATTCCAGCGCAAATCGTTTCTCCCGAAAACTCGAAACGTCTTGAGTTGCAAGCAAAGCGGTTTGAACGTCCGGCGCAACCTCTTCGATTCTTTGCGAGTCCCGCAGCCAATCCATCGCGAATCTCTGCGACGTCGGGTTCGAGCCGCGAATGTCAGCGATGCATTGTTTGGCGATTTCCGTATCCGGGACATTCAGCTTTTTGATGATTCTTCGGGCGCGTTCCTTGACCCGTCCTTTGTCTGAATTGAATCGTGCGATGACCGGCTTTTTCGCTTTCGCTCCCATTTCCGCGAGACTGTCCTCGGCCAGTTGCCCATCGCCAAAGGGGCGATCCAACAACGAGATCAAGAACTCGATCGATTCGTCGCTGGCTTGTTTGGCAATCCAGCGAATTCCCTTTTCGTCGTTGATTTTTCTGTTTTTGACCGCGCGAGCAACGGCCGCAACCTCACCTTCGCCCCCCATCTCTTCGATCATTTGAAAAGACAAGTCCCGGACCTGGCGATCATTTGAGATATCAATCAGTTCTGAAACGCGGACGAGTGTGTTTTTGGCATTTTGTCCTTCCACCGGATTTTCATCGATCCATTTCAAGCCCTCGATCTGATCACGGGTTTGGCTCGAGGAAATCTTTGCGAACGCATCGTCGAAGTTACGAATGGGAGCTTCGGCAGGAGGCTGCGGGCGGGGCACCTTCCGTTCGACTTTTTTGCGGATCGTGTCCCAATCGGGTTGCTTTGACTCTTCTTTTTTCTCTTCAACCTTTTTGGCGACTTCCGTTGCCTGCATCCAAATGGGAATGCCAAATTGGAAAAAGCCAAACAGACAACAGCCGAACAGCGGAAGCCCACAAACCAGAAAGACGATCAGCAAGATCAATCCGACAGGTGCGCCGGATTTTTTCTGTGGGCTACGTCCTTCAGAGTCGATATTGGGCAATGGTGGCGGCTGCGGGGGTTCTGAAGAACCACTCGTATTGATTTGAGGGATTTCAGGATTTTCCGACATGATTCCTCAATTGGCTTTTTCGACCCAGTTCCGTGCGATCTTGTCCAATTCTTCTTCGAGCTTGCTGTCGGGTGAATCACTGAAGTACGATTGCTCAATTCGGCTAATCGACGTTTGCAATTCTGACAAATCTTGCTCGGCAATTCCGTTTCGTTCCTTGATACTGTTGAGCAACGTCAAAACTGTAAACGGATTGACCTCTTCCGGCATGTCGAACTTTGGCTGTTCCTTTTCTTTCTTGCCAAGAACAACCACCAAGGCGACCACGCCAACTGCTACCAGCATAAGGAAAATCGGGACCCAGAGAAATAACGCGCCAAGATTTCTTTTTCCGTAACTGCGTTCCAGTTTGACGGTGGCGTCCGTTGAAACAAGATCCGCGTCTTCATATCGTTGGAATACGTTTTCGGCGTCGATTTTACTTTCGGAAAACGTGAATTCGTTCGATTTTCCTTTGTCCGATTTGGCTACATACTCGACGGTCCAACTGCGGTCCGACACGATTTGAATTTCGTCCGTTTTTCCCTCAAAGGTGGTTGGCAATACGCCTTGATCGTCGACATTGACCAACTCGAAGTTTTCTTTTTCGAGATCCAACATGGATTCCAAATCCGGAACCAGTCCCTTCGCGGTTGCGGAGATCTCGACGATGAGTTTCCCGTCTTTGGCACGACGCTCGTCAAGTGTCTGCGTGATCTTGATATCCTTGGCAGGACGTGGTTCGCCCTTTTCCGGCGTTGAGTCAATCACGAGAATTGGCGATTCAATGGGAATCACGACATACCCGGACGTGTCCAAGAAATCCAAATCCAGTTTCAATGACGGGAGTCGATCGATTTCCGGCCCCCGTGATTTCAGCAGAACGTAGGCGTAAGGCGTCACCCGCCAGCCCGGTTGGGCGGCCGATCGAGAGCGCATCGTTTTCGGACCTTCGAACGTAACGTTGAGCACTTCAAAGTGCTCGGAAAGCGCCTGGGTCACCGCCTGTTGAAACTTGTCGCGATAGTCCTCGGTTGGACGGCCATAGTTAAAGGCAAACATGGCATTGTTTTGGTTCTGCACGTATTTGCCAAAACCACCGGCCTCTCGCTCGATTTCCGTGGTGTGAAGCAGATTGACATAAATCCCAAAGGGTTTCTTGTGACCGACGACATCGGGACCATCAATTTGAACATCCAGTTTGATTTCGTTTACCAAATCACGATAGTAATCGAAAAGGTTCTTCGCTTCCCACGCGCGGGGATGGTTGCCGACAATTTCAAAACCACCGCGAAGATATCGGAACTTGATTTCGGGCTTGATCGGATTCATTCGCGTGAACAGATTGTTTGCGAATTTGGACATGTGGTCCGAAGCCAAACCGCCCGGCAAAGCCTCAATCGCGGCTCGGATTTTTTTGTACTGGCGTAAATCCGGGACCGTTTCGTTGGTGATTTTTCCAAGATCGCAAGCGCCCAGGCTGGCGTAAAACCAGAAGTCGTAAACCTCGGTCGATTGCTTGGATTTATCCAATGACTCGCTGACGGCTTCGTACTTGTTGGCGGCCAACTGGAATTGTTCAAACGCGAGGTCACGTCGATCGCTGAACTCAGAACTTTTCTGGATTGTCTGCGAGTAGGCGTTTTCGTCATACATCAAGCAAGCCATCGCCAAATGGAGTTGCCAGTTTTCGGGGTGCGACTGAAGTGCTTCCCGTGCGAGGGATTGGGCGACCGCGTAGCCGCGAAGAACCTCTTTCTGGACTTCTGGTTCGCGCCGACGGGTTTGTTTGGCTTCCTGTGTCTTGACGTCACGCCAGCTCGTCACGAGGTTGCTGCGCATTTTCTGACAAATGGCGGCGATGGTCTCCGGCTTCAAAGAATCCAGCGAACCGAACACACTTTTGACGCGATCCAAGTGAAAAACCTCGGCGCTACTGTGGCATGTCGTGAATGCATCGGCCAGTTTTTTCTCGTCGATCCCATCGATTGGCATCGAACGGATTCGTTTGACCCAACCACTTAACTCTTTGAGATTTCGTTCCTGCTTTGAGCGGGTGAGCGGAATGGCTTCCGCTTTTTGATCGAACCCATAAAAGTAGATATACGGGTTTCGCCTTCGTTTGTCGGTTTGGATCATGGTTTTTGGTCCAAATCCCCAGGAACTCGTGCACGAGATGTTTGGCAATTTCCGGATGGCTGGGCGCGATTTTTTCAATATAGGGAAATGCCTTGTCTTCCTCGTTGATTCGCAAGTGAAGGTCGGCGAAGGATTTAAACAGCATGATGTGCAAGCTTGAATCGATAAGGCCTTGCCAGGCTACACTTGGTTTGGCGGTTAACAAATCGCCGATCTTGATCGGTCGTTGTTGACGCATGATGCCGCGCATTTGTTGATACTGGACCGGGTCGATCCAGTAATAGTTGCCGTACATGTCAATCTGCATGAAGGGTTGGCGACTGTTCTGCTTGGAGTTCTTGATCGAAATCGAAGCTTCTTCAATCCAGTTCTGCGCCAGCAAGGTCAGCACATGTTGCCACTTCTTTGCCGTCTCCGGCGAAACACGAATCAAGGACTCGACGGCATTGTTTTGCAAGCGAAGCATCTTAAGCCGTTCGCTCGGACCAACGGCCATTGCGTTTCGAGACTGTTCCGCGGTTTTCGAGCCAAGACTTGCGAGAATCAACATTCCGCGTTCTGGAGATTCGGTGAAACTCTGGTTGAGCCAAGCTTGCCCGATTTCACGATCGACCTGGGGCGCAAGTTCGAGCAAGTTCTGCATTGCCGTATCACGAAGCGGCTTCTTCACCTTTTCCAATCCCACAATCGCTTGATTGATCGTCCAAGCTTTTTTGAGCCAGGTTGCAACCTTGTCTCGCTGATACGTTGCGATCGCCAATTGGGACCAGACCTCCAATGCGTCGCCATTGGCCATGGTTTCCTGGTTGTCCATGGTCGGAAGGAATGCTTCGACGTGATCAATCAACCCTGATTGCATTAGCAATTTGGCCGCCAACAAACGTGCCTTGAGCTCTTTGCCTCCAATTCCTTCCGTGCCCTTGTCGAGTTTCTCGACAAAATCCAAGTATGAATGGCCGGCGGCTTTGGATTTCGTGACCATGGTCGAAATCATTGCAATGGCCGGATCGTTCAATTCACCCGGGCAAGCGTCAATCAAAGCAAAGATATCGCCGGGGGTCAAAAAACTGCTAGGTGGTTGCGGGCCATTGGGCGGTACTGGCTGGGGGGCCGGAACCGGTTGAGCAGGCGCTCCCGGCGGCAGTACCGGCATCGGCGGAGCAGCCGTGCTAATGGACGTCAACAAATGCAAATAAGCTTTTGACGCGCCTTCTTTCGGAAGCTTGGCAAGAAACGTTTTTACCTCGGGCCATTGAGCAAGAAGCACCGCACGCTTTAGTTTCGCAACCTGCTGCGCGGGACTTACGGCTGTCTTTTCATTCGGCTTTTTGCTATCCGAGGTGGTAGCGATCGCGAGCGTTAGAATGGTGCCTTCGGCCGGCGGTTTCAGCGAATCGTCTTGCGAAGGCGTTGATTTCACGGCCGAATTGTTTTCTGTATCGTTTGCCTTTTTGGCGTCAGGCTTCGTTTGATTCGGCTTTGGGCCTTTGGCGTCGGCTTGATTTGCTTTGTCCGCCTTTTTCGAGTCGGCCTTTTTCGAGTCGGCCTTGCCCTTGGAATTGGCAGCCTTATTTCCGCCCGCTGGTTTTTCCTGCTTCGCCGGTTTCTTGTCTTCCGCTTTCGGCTTTACAAGCTGGAGAGAAATCTTCGACTGGTCGACCGAAAGCACGACTGCATTCCAGTTGCCCCCATGTTTTTCCTTCGACTCGAGGTGGACCCGTTGATTTTTTTTGAGCTGAACCGGTGCATCAATACCGAGCACAATAAAGTCTTGAAAAGTATTCAGGACTTTACCTTCAAAAGGTTTCTGCACCTTCGCTGTTTGAGGATTCCCTTTTGCCGGCTTCTCCGACCAGGCTTTCAGAATCTCTTCCGGTGTTCTTGCGAAACTGGTTTTCAAGACTTCGGCGACCACGGGATCGACCGCCTTCTTCTTGTCGTTTCCCGTTGCCGGCTTGTTGGAGTTGCCGGAACCCGGTTGACCCGGTGTTGCGTTCGCCGCTGCCTGATTCGTCGGTTGTCCAGGATTTGCGATCTGAACCCCACGAGTAATGACTCGGGCCGGGACTGCGGTTTGTGCTGAAACCAATTGTGGAATCAGGAGTATCGAAAGCGCGATGATAAG
>CAYSXI010000152.1:0-13015 GCA_964434955.1 uncultured Pirellulaceae bacterium | reverse complement strand
CCGAAGCCTTGATTCCTCATGTCCCTGCAATTACTTGCTGGATTGTCTTGCTTTCTTTGAGCCAAATTGTCGCGGAAACGTTTCGCGGCCTCCACCATCTTTTTGCAGCAAGCCTATTGGCGGGAGTGTCAGGTGGATTGTTGGCGAACTTTATTTTTCTCTCTACGATCGTTTACCTGATTTGGAACGAGCAACTGCAACTTGACTCGATCATGATTGCGGGGCCCAGTTCATTCGTCGCGCCGATTTTGCTTAGTAGCATTTGGCTAATATTCGCGTGGCCAAAAGCGAAGCTGCAGAAATGGACTGAAAAGCTCGAGCGGAAAAACAGCAAGCCCGATAAGCCCGGCGGTGGTCAACTGCATCCGCAATCATTCCGGGGGCTGGCGGTTCTCAAAGAGGCATTTCCGATCATGCTGCTCAACCTCTCAGCTTACGGAATCGACCAATCGGGGCAACTTTTGGCCAAGTCATTTGGTGAAGACATTCATGTCAACTCATTCGAAGCGGTTTGGAAACTCGGTTTCTTGATCGTTGTTCCTTTGACGATGCTTGGCCTGGCCTCGGCGTCAACGATCAGCGAACAGTATTCAAAAAACAACCTTCAAGTTTTGCAGAACGTGCTGCGGTCGGTTTCGACGATTAGTTTGCTTCTATCCCTTCCGCTTTTTCTATTGTTGGTTTTCGCGGGCGGCCCGATCCTCGGTATCGTTTTCCAGCCCTCATTTGCGATTGGAGCCGGCTCGCTGGCCATTCTGGCGTCTGTCCAGATGGTCAGGAACTGGATGGGACCTTGCGACGTCATCCTGGTGATGACGGGGCATCAATGGTGGGCATTGGCCTGCTTCCTGGTGGCACTTCCAGTTTTGGCAATCGGGCCTTTTGCGATCAACCAGTTTGGTGTGCTCGGCATCACCGCGGTCGTCGCGGCAGCCTTGCTCATTTCACGTATTGGTCAGTACCTCGTCGTCAGGCGAAAAATCGGAATCCTTCCACAAGCAAACCTGGCGCCGGTTTTTATAACGCGTCTGTTTCGATTCACAACGAATTTCCGCACGCCTCCACTGTCCAATAACGAAACCGGTTAATGGGAGCCCTGGTGAACCGTCAAAACCCAATTCGTGTCCTCCATGTTACTGAAGCGTCGAACGCCGGCGTTGGCGGGCATGTTCTGGATTTGATGGAACATTTGCCGGAGTTTGGATGCGATTCCCATTTCGTGTATTCGCCTAATCGAGTTGACGATTATTTTTCGGAACGAATTCGAGGATTTGATCCTGCCAAATTCTCGCAGATCCCAATGCGTCGGGCGCCGCATTGGTCGGACCTCAAAGCGGCTCGTCAAATCCTCGCTTGTTTTGAACAAGAAGGACCTTTTGACATCGTTCATGCTCACAGCACCAAGGCAGGCGGGCTATGTCGAATCGGAAAAATACGGCAACGAACCAAGGTGGTTTATACGCCAAACGGAATTTTTTCGATGAACCCGATGTCACGCGCGATTTCGAGGAACCTCGTTGCAACGGTGGAGCGTCGGCTTTCGCGAAAGGGGCACCTGGTGATTGCGGTTTCCCCCGAAGAAGATGCGCATATGGAGACCATCGGTATCCCAGCTGATCGCCGACGGATGATCCCTAATGGACTTCGGCCAATTCAATGGAAAACAAAAACGGAAGTTCGCAACAATCTGGAAATGGATTCGGCGTCGTTTGTGTTCGGGTTTCTGGGGCGACTGGCAAAGCAAAAAAATCCCCAAATGGCCATCCGATGCTTCGCCATGATTGCAAGTGAGCACCCGCAGTCTCGATTGGCAATGGTCGGAACGGGCCCATTGGAGGACGCCTGCCGGCGGCTGGCCGTTGAACTCGACGTTGATGATCGCATCGATTGGCTCGGATTCCGAACGGCGAACGAGACGATGCCCGCATTTGATGCTTTCTTGATGCCCAGCCGTTACGAGGGAATGCCCTACGTCATGATGGAGGCAATATCATTGGGGCTTCCCGTCATTGCAACCAAAGTCGGGGGAACAAGCCTTGGAATCGACGATGGCGACAACGGTTTTGTTGTTCCGATTGGCGATGACCGCGCATTTGGAAACGCGATGAATCGTTTGTTGACTCAAAGCAACCATGTAGCGATGAGAGAAGCAGCACTTAAGAAGGCGGAAACCTTTTCCGTGCGGTTGATGGCCGAGCGGACAAGCAACGCCTATCGAAGTCTCCTGGGCACTTCTGCCCAGCCGATTGGTGTCGACCTTCAGCAAGAAATGAGTGCCGTTTAGACCATGGAACTTGCAGCCAACTCCAACTTGATTCCGGTTGACGTGGCGGAGCGCGACGAAGCGGCTTCGATGCCGGGACATGTGCGCTGGAGCTTGATTGCCATGACAGCGACGAGCAGCATCGTGATGTTTGAGCCGGCGCCCTGCGACTTGGCCTTCTTGCTCTGTTTTCCATTTCTTTTCCTGACCGGGCATTTCGTCATTCGCAAACCGATCAATCCGGTCCTCTATTTCGGTGGCTTCATCTTTCTTTTGATGAATACCATTTCGCTGGCGATGGCATTCGAAATTGCCCCGGCGTTTCGGTACTACGCGATCACGATCTACCTGACGATTTACGGACTACTGATTGTCAGCCTTGTCGGTCGCTACGGTCCGGAAGCTTTCGAAACAATCAAACGTGCATTTATCTTTGCCGCGTTTGTCACCGCGATGATTGGAATCCTTGCCCGGTTTCGGATGATTCCGCATTGGGAAATGTTCATGCTGACCGAAGTTGGCCTTCGAATTCGATCCACATTCAAAGATGCCAATGTATTGGGACCTTTTCTCGTTGCCGGAAGTGTTTTGATTTTGACGGATGTGATTCGCTTTCGACGCATCCAATTGTGGCAAACGGTATGCCTCTCAGTTTACTGTCTGGCAATCATCCTTACCTTTTCGCGCGGAGCGTTCCTGGCGGCGGCCGTGAGCTGGTTTGTATTGACCGTCCTGTTTTGGTGGGTACCCCAATACCGGGCCGCAACTTCTTCCATTCTTTGGCGGCTCCTTCCCGTTGCGGCCCTTGCAACGATTGTCGTTGCGGTTGTTTTGTTCGGCACCGGGTTGATGGATTTTTTCTTTGAGCGATTCTCCTATCAATCCTACGACGACGAACGTTTCCTCAATCAACAACACATCCTGGAAACCGTCGGACGAGTGCCGGCCGGCATTGGCCCCGGAAGTTGGAACAAAGACAATTTCCTTTATGTGCATGATGTCCACAGTTTGTTTTTGCGGACCTGGGTTGAGCACGGGACCCTTGGCTTGATCGGCTTGCTGATTTTTCTGTTCGCCTGGTGCAGCGACGTTTGGAAACGAATCGCGAAGTGCGGGCGTTACGTGCACATCTACATTGTCTGCGGCGCGATCTTTTGGGGAATCATGTCCAACAGTTTCTCAATTGACACCGTACACTGGCGTCATTTTGTGTTGTTCCTCGCGATTCCAATTGGCTTGCTTGCGTTTGAGCATCGCGAATCGACCCGAGCAACCTAAACGCCCACCAGCTGCTCGATCCCACTTAGGACGGCGTCTGTGTCTGAGAAGTCCTCGAATAGCAAATCCGGGTTCGCCTTCGCCATTTCGTCCGCGCTGGAACCACCTGTCAAAACACCGATACAGTGGCAGTCAATCCATCGGGCGCACTCGACGTCGCGCGTCGTATCGCCGAGGACAATCGTTTTACTCGGTTCCAAGTCCGGCGACAACTTTTTGGCGGCGTTCCAGGCACGTTCGGCAACCTGGTTGCGGTGTTGATCCTGCCCACCGAACCCGCCAAATTGGAAATGATGGTCGATACCGAAGTGCCTTACTTTCGCCCAAGCCGCCGGTTCAATGTTTCCTGTCAAAAGCCCCATCGTCACGTCATTTCGAGAGGCAAGCGAATCCAGAAGCTGACTCACTTTAGGTAAAAGCGAACCGTCGCTGCTCTGAAGGCTATGCGGCAGCTGTTCAAGGTAACATTCGAAGAATTTTTCCCGATTCAATTCGGTATCTTCGATCTCCGTGTTCGCAAAAAGCTCGGCAACGATTCCGCGGTCCGTACGACCGTGTACGGGAACCGTCTCAAATTCCTCGATTTCAAAATGCTTTGAAAATGCGACCTTCATCGCTTTCCATCCAGCTCCGCCGGAAAGCAATAGTGTTCCATCAATATCAAACAAAAGATGTATGTTCATGTGCGCTCCTGACTGGATTTCGTTTTGACAGCATATAGCGAATTCTTCAATGGGGCCGGTCGGTCTCGGAATCTGGCGGGCGCCAGCAAATTGTCCAATCAATCGCGGTTTTGATGAATTAATCCAAATCCAAAGTGCGGAAAGGGGATTGCGGCAAGGTGAATTGTCAAGCCAGAACCAAGGGTTTGCTGGAATTTATACCGCATTAGAAGAAATTTAATTCTTTGCCCAAATTACTGAAACATTCCAACTAGCATTTCGGGAAAACCCTCGGATAGATATAAAGAGAGTCTGCTCCAACCTTGCTTGAACAGGTTCGAATCCTTTGGGACTCAAAGGAAGATCCATTTAGTCTTATTTGAATTCATTAATGACCGTCAAAAATCCTCCGGCCAGACGCCGCAAAAAAGCGAATCGTAAGAATAACGATCAATCCAATTCTCAAGTTAACGTTCCTGAAGAAAATCACGATCACTCGCATGAGATTCCTGACGCGCCCATGGGCCAGAAGATCGCGATGGCAATTGCGGTCATTATGCCTTTTGTTGGTGTGATCACAGCAATCGTTCTGCTTTGGCAATACGGTTGGATGGGCTGGCCTTACCTTTTGTTGTTTGTCGGTGGTTGGGCTCTCAGCGGCCTTGGCATCACTGTCGGTTTTCATCGCCTGCTTACTCACCGATCCTTTGAGACTTATCGTTGGGTTCGCGTCATCTGGATGTCGCTGGGCGCACTTTCCGTAGAAGGCGCTCCGTTGACCTGGTGCGCGATCCATCGCAAACATCACGGACGGAGCGACCAACACGGTGACCCTCATTCGCCGCATCTTCATGGCGATAATTTTTGGGGCATGATTAAAGGTTTGTGGTATTCGCAAGTCGGTTGGCTGTTTGCCGGATACTGGTCGGAGCCAGAACTTGAAAAATACGTTCCCGATTTGTTGAAGGACAAGATGCTGATCTGGTGCAACAAAATGTACTGGATTTTCGTTTTGTTGAGCTTGGGAATTCCCACGGCGCTTGGTGCAGGGGCGGCTTACTTTCTTGGCGACACGAGCATTTGGTTCGGCGCGTTTCTTGGCCTGGTTTGGGGCGGACTCGTACGAATTTTCTTCACCCACCATTTGACGTGGTCCATTAACTCGGTCTGCCACGTATTCGGCAGCCGTCCGTACAAATCGGGTGACCACTCGACGAACAACTTCCTCTGTGGAGTGGTTGGTTTCGGCGAAGGCTGGCACAACAATCATCACGCCTTTCCAACTTCAGCCCGTCACGGTCTTCGCTGGTGGCAAATTGACACCAGTTGGATGGTGATTCGAACGATGCAGATCCTTGGTTTGGCTTGGAATGTAAAATTGCCTAGCGACGAAGCCTTGGCTGCCAAGCAGCACTAAAGCCAGAACCAAATTTGCTTGCCGAAGCAAAATGAGTCGTTCGCTTTTGCCAGTTCGCTTCTGGCAAAAGTGCAGCCTCAAACTGGCCGACTTCTTTTTCAAATTAGGGTGGAGAAACTCCCCAAATATATGGGAGTCCTCAACAGCTCCTCGAATTTCGACGGGGTGCCCTGGCTTCGTGAAGATAAGATAGACGTCTTTTCAATTTTTCGTGTAGAATGGGATTGGGAGATTTTCTCTGGGTCACAACTAATTTACGGGATATTGGGAAGAGTATGCCTCGTTCTCTCCGTTTCGCGATGCTGGCAAGTTTCTTTGCCATCACGAACTTTCACGCCGCAAGTGCGGACGCTTGGGAGAATTCCCCAAATGCAGATGAAAATCGGTCATCGGCCGACGGGCGTTTTTCGGGCGATTCTGTCTTAAATCGCCTGCAGGACGAGACCAAAATCGCCAAGTTGATAAAGCAACTGGGTGACGACGATTACGGTGAACGTGAGGCGGCTTACCAGGCTCTACTTGAGATTGGTGAACCTGCCGTCGACCAGTTGCGAACCAACCTCCGCGCCCCGGATTCGGAAGTTCGATTTCGAATCAAGCGATTGATTCGCGTGATCGAGTTGACCGGCTACGAAAAGCGTCTGGCAAAATTCCTCAACGGAGCTGCGTCCGCTGAGTCTTTGGGACTGTCCGGCTGGAAACGGGTTTCCGTCACCTTGGGCGATACAAAAAAGACGCGCCAATTCTTCGTCAATTGCCAGAAACGATTCCCTGATGCGATGACGGCCATTGAAAAGACGCCTCAAAAGATCGAGACGATCTTCAATGAAATGGCAAGGATTGAAATCGACAACAAACGTTATACGGCCGGATTCAAATCCGAACCCGTTCAGGAAGCCCTGATTTTCATGATGGTGATGTCGGAAGCGGCCGAATCGGCCAAGGCCCGCACCCTTTCCATGAACAGCAGAATCAGCAACTGGCTTCAAGACGAAGGTTTTCACGACTTGGCAAATTCGAAGAATGCAAATGCCATGCTGCTGCGAGCCGTCAAACGATGGTTATCGAACGCCAAAACCTACGATTCGATGACCGCTCGGCGGATGAACATTGCCATCAACATTGGGGCCAAGGATGAGTCGTGGCGATTTGCCAAGATTCTTTTGGACAACAAATCTGCAACTTCTGCGAGCTTCAAATATCAAGCGATTTTGTTCGTCCGAAACAATGGCGACAAATCGCATCTGAAGATGATCGAACCCCTGATCGACAACAACTCGCGAGCCACTTCGATTTATCAACCCAATGCACGCAAGTCACTTGAGGTTAAACTCTGCGACATCGCGTTGGATTGTTTGATCACGTTAAACAAAAAAGACCATAAAGACTTTGGCATGATCAAGCTTGACACCTCAAGCTATTCCTCGACTTCGCTTTTGCCACAGTACGGTTTCGAAAAGGACGAGCAGCGAAAGAGCGCCATTAAGAAATGGAAAGAATCCTCGAATAAGACTTCCAAAAAATAGGGGCATCCAATGTCCGTCAAAGTAAAAGAAAACCTGGCCGTCCCGAATGTAAATTCGGGCGACAAATCCAATGGCGTACTGATGCGTTGCCAGTACAGCGACCTGGTTTTGCTCAATTTTGAAGTCGATCCGGAATCACTGAAACCGCATGTCCCAAACGGCTTGAAGCTCGCTCTCTACAACGATTCTTGTTTTGTCAGTCTCGTGGCCAAGCGAATCAGCAAGGTCAATTATGGTGGCTTTATTTTGCCGATGATGCCATTCGTTCATATGGGACTGCGGATCTACGTTCGCCGCCAAGTCGGGAGCACGGTTCGCCACGGAATCTACTATCTTCAAGAATACGTTCAGCGAAAAAGTGTCGCGTCGGTTCTGAACTGGTTTTTCCAGTCGACGCCCAAGGTCATGAAGATGAAATCGGAAAACACGGGATTCCACGAAGCCGATCCAGCCGTGATGCCCAATGCCATGTATCGTTGGCAGATCAACGAGCAGTGGAACCGTGTTCGCGTGACTGGACATAGCTTGCTCAATACAGCTGCCAAAGAGACCAAAGAGCAATTCGTGCTCGATTGCCGAAACATGTACTATCTGCGAAAGAATGAACTATGCGAGTGCTTTTCGGAGCATCCCCCTTGGGTGATTTGGGGCGCTGCATCGGGAAGCTTTGATTGTGACACGGAGGCACTTTTCGGCCGCGATTTTGTCAAACCGCTTCGTCGCCGACCGGCCTCGGTGTTTCTCGCCCGAGGAAGTGACGTGTCGATTTATCGCCCGACCGTGATTAACTGACCCGATTCGAAAATCGGTCAGTTTTCGGACAGGCGTCCTCCCCGTGACTCGGCTTTCTTGTCTCGTGGCCTTCTTGTCACATGGCCTACTTGTGACCTGGCCTACTTGTGACCTGGCCTTCCTGAGAGTTAAATTGCCTGGCCATTGGCTTAACGCGAATTGTTCAAGCCCTGCAGTTGCTCGTCCGTGCGGAATTCTGGCCAAGCGAACGATTTGGCCTCGCGTTTGGCTGAAACAATTCCCGACTTTTCAAAGTATGTTGAATGAGGCAGGAAGCGAATATCTTTGGGTGAAGGCAGCCGTACATTCGCGCCAGGCGCATGCCAAATCGTTGTCGTTTCAGCAAATGTGACATATATTTACGTAGTCGCCTAATTTCTTTCAAACTCGGATTCATTATGACTTCCTTTCTTTCAAATCGTCGAAACTGGATTGGGATGATTGCCTTGGTTGCAATCGCGATGGGGGCTCCTTCCAAACTACTTGCCCAAAAATCCGATACGGCAAAACCGGCTGCAAGTGCCAAACAAGACAAAAAGCAGGACAAGCCAAACTACAAGGATCGATTCATTCGAATCCGCCGCGACGCTGACAAAAAGCCGGTCGCGATGGAAACTTCGATTGTTCGTTATTTCGGCAAAAACAAAGAGGGCGAAAAGATCGTTGTCGATCTGATCGGTGTCGTTCACATCGGCGAGAGAGAATACTACGAACAATTGAACGATCGTTTTGACCAATACGATGCCCTGCTCTATGAATTGGTCGCTCCCGAGGGAACCAGAATTCCCAAGGGTGGTGGACGTAAAGGCGGCGCCAATCCGATCGCAGCATTGCAGAAGGGAATGCAGGCTTCTTTGGGACTTAAATTCCAGCTGGATCTCATTGATTACACGAAAGACAACTTTATTCATGCCGACATGACACCGACGGAGTTCATGGAAAGCATGAAAAACAATAACGAAAGCATGCTCAAGACGGTTTTTCGCGCGATGGGACAGAGCATGGCCATGCAAACGAAAAACGCCAAGAAGGGCAAGAACTCGGATGCGGAACTGCTGATGGCGATGTTCTCAGACGATCGCGAATACAAGCTGCGCCAGGTCATGGCCGAACAAATGCAGGACATTGAGTCGGGCATGTTGATTTTTGAAGGCGACAATGGCTCGACCATCATCAACCACCGGAACCGGAAAGCATTGACGGTAATGGAACGCGAGATCAAAAACGGCAAAAAGAAAATTGGCGTCTTCTATGGTGCTGGCCACCTTCCCGATATGGAAGAACGTCTGTTGCGCGATTTCGGAATGAAGCGAGCGGGGGCGAAATGGCTCCCGGCTTGGAATCTTCAGCGAAAAAAATAAAGCTTTCCCAAGCAACGCATTGAAAGAGCCCGGTTGATCCGGGCTTTTTTTTCGCCAGACCGCTCAAACTTACGTGCATTGGCGACTCTAGGGTTGCGCCGTTGCCTCATTGTTTCTCAGGTTTCAGGCGTCCACGAAGGTTGCCGAATTCGCGCGATTGAGTCGATCTCAAAGCCAGTACCGTAAAGGCAGAAGCTTCTCCCTCTCATCAGCGGTGTCGACGCAATAGGGCCCGGAGGCAATAGGGCTCGAGGCAATACGACTCGAAGCGACCAATGTCCGGCAAAAGAAGTCGCTAGTTTGAGCCGACGTGGCCGATCGAGGAAAGTCCGGAAACCACCGATGCCCCCTGCAGTTCGGATCCTTCCATGGCAACGTCATCCACCACGATTTCGTCGACCAAATCCATCACACCCGCGACACGCTGAACCGAGTTCAACGCGACCTGCTTGGAATAGAAGGAATCCAGTTCCCCGGAAACATGGACAATGCCTTGATCCACTTCGACGTTGAGATTTCGAAAAACCGAGAAGTGTCGAGACGAAAGAAAGGTGCTAATACGTCGTCGAATTTCTTCATCAGAATACTCTGCCCGAATTGATGAAGTCATGGTCATTCCTTTTTCTGATTCTCTTGCATTTGATGAATCGCAATACTACGAATCGCAACGAATTCGGTTCTCGAAAATCGAAAACCAACATCCTTTGATGCAAAGACAAGTCGCTCCGTCTGAGCGTTCAATATAATGCAAAAAAATTTTTCGCCAAACGAAAAGTTCGGCGACTTGGATTTTCGGGAGGCCAGAATCGCCTCAACCAACCCAAAGAAAAAATTGCTAGCACAGCGCAAATTCAAGGTCGTCACAAGCCCCAATCCAACATTTACTTTTTTTGCAAACCACTCCATACTGTTACCTTCAACTCAGAGAATTTCGGAGCGCAGGGAGAGGGCTTTGAATCGGGTTTCGATCAATCAAATGACAACGCGAAATTGGTGGTTGGAAGAAGACGCCATTCGCTATGCTTCTTTTGGATTCGACACAATTTCGGTCTGGCGAGACAAGCTGTCGGATTATTCTGTCGACTACGTGACCACTTTGTTTTCCGACCTGGATTTGAACGTCGCTTGCGTTCACTGGGCAGGCGGATTTACAGGAAGCGACGGCAAGAGTTACGACGAAGGTATTCAGGATGCTACCGAAGCGATCCGGCAGACGGCTCAACTGGGCTCCCAGAATTTGATCGTCCATTCGGGTGCTCGAGGGTTGCATACGGGTTCGCACGCGAATCGCCTGTTTCGCTCTGCATTGAAGTCCCTGATTCCAACCGCGCAGGACTATGGCGTACAACTTTTGACGTCGCCCATTCCGAGCGTTACCGGAAAAGACTGGACGATCCTTCGCGATTTTGAAGCCGCATCACAGCTTTGTGATTCGCTCCCGGTTGGTGGATTGGGCTTGGTCCTGAACACCTTCCACTGGGCGGATGAAATCACCGAAATCGTTTCCAGGCGGGATTATTTCCGACACGTCAAAATGATTCAGATTTGCGATCGAGTCGTCGATGGGGCTGCGAATCGTGCCCTGCCGGGGCAAGGTTCATTGCCGATTCGCAATTGGATGGCCCTGTTTTGCCGCCATGAATTCTGCGGCCAATTCGAAATCGAAGTTTTCGGGCCGGGTGTCGAACAGGTCACGTACGCAAATCGCCTGCAATTGACGAAAGAATTTATTTCAGCCTTGCCAAAGTCGGTGCTGCAAAATTTCTGATGTTCGACTGTGTCGCGAGTTTCCAACGCTCGGCATTCGATTCCAAGATTCTCGATGTCCTTTCCAGGTGCACTCGCTGCTCAGGCATTCCTCGCCCTGGAGTTCCTCGCCCTGGAGTTCCGGTGCGGAGGCGTCTTTGCGGTCGCTAATCCGGCTGTTTGCCAAGTTGAAAACAAAACAGTGCGTCATTGCTCAAGACATACATTTTTCCGTTGGCAATGACCGGAGCGGCCCAACAAGGGTACCGCAACTTGACGCTCTCGTCTTTCGGCTCGAACTCGGTCACGAATTCGAACTTCTCGTCATTGACTTTGATTAACATGAGTCGACCATACTCGGTTAGCAGGACGAAATGACCATCGACCCAGGTAAGCGTGCTGCGACTCAGTCCTTTCTTGATCCACTTTACGTCACCGGACATCGCATCGATGCATCGCAACTCGGCATCACGGCTGTGTCGACCACTGGAACCATAAATCGAGCCTTCGAATTCGATGGGCGTGTTCCAATGCGTCATCATTTTTTGCTCGCGTCCCCTGCCATCTTTCCATACCACATCCAATTTTTCGCCGTTCCATTCGAGCAAGACGCTACCGATCGAATAACACTCCGACAGGAAGATCTTGTTTTTTGAAAATACGATTGGCGTGCTCGCATTGACACTTTCAAGAGAACGGGCTCGCCAGGGAAAATCGAAAAGCTGTTTGCCATTGGAAGGTTCAAAGCCGATAAGGCCGCTTCGGCAAAATGCAAGCCCGACCGGTTTTCCATTGATCTTTCGCACTGCCATCGAAGCGTAGCTCGCAAGGTCGTTTCCGACTCGGTATTGCTCCTTGCCATCTTCAAGTCGGAATGCGACGACCGCAGACTTGTTCGGCTTTGCGAGATCCAATCTCCCTTGCGGCAAAGACTGGGATTCATCCGGCGAACCACCGACCATACAGATCAACAGATCCTTGAAAACGACGGGGCTGCTACCGACGCCGAAGAAATTTTGCACCACCCCGTATTTTTTTGCCGTGTCGACCGACCAGATTTTTTCGCCGCTTTTTCGGTCGAGGCAATGAAGCTCGCCTTCGGAGCCGTAAATGATGATTTGGTTACCATGGATGATCGGGGAACACCTGGGGCCGTTGTTGTAGCCATACATGTCTCGATAATCCGTCTCGTAGGAGTATCGCCAAATTTCCTTTCCGTCCTCCGAACTCAATCGCTTCAACACGTTTTCGTTTCGAACGCGATCAAACAGATAAACTTCTTTCCCTGCGATACTTGGTGCGGCGTAGCTTTCACCGATTTTGTGTTGCCAAACGAGTCTCAGTTTTCCGTCGGACCAATCTTTTGAGATATGCTTCTGCGGCGACTTGCTGTCGCGCCCGGGCCCGAGAAATCCCGGCCAGTCATTTGGTGATGACTGGGCGATCAGTCCCTGGCATAGCAAAAAGGGGACGACGAATAAGGTGGGAAAACTGCCAAGTTTGTTCATTTGCCTGAACCCAAGCTTCTAGTTTGTGACTTCAATATTCGAATGGAGCAATTCATTCTATAATGGTCGCGTCGCAGGAAAGCCCTCATGCTTAAAATCAACAGCCGAATTCAAATTCCCTTGAAGGAAATTCAGTTTTCCTTCGCGCGCGGCTCCGGACCCGGTGGTCAGGCGGTCAACAAACAAAACAACAAGGTCACCCTGCGTTGGCCCGTTTTGATCTCGCCGAGTCTCCCGGAGGCAGTGCGGAAACGGTTGACTGAGGCAAATGCTCGGAAGATCAACCAGGACGGCGAGCTGATCATCTACAGTCACCGTTTTCGCGATCAGGGCCGCAATGTGGCCGATTGCCTGAACAAGCTGCGTGAACTTGTGGCAAAAGCAGCTGAAAAGCCCAAAGCTCGAATTCCGACCAAACCCAGCAAGGGCTCAAAAGTACGTCGCCTCAACGACAAACGGGCC
>CAYSXI010000151.1:0-13035 GCA_964434955.1 uncultured Pirellulaceae bacterium | reverse complement strand
GGTTTCCCCCCCGAACGTGGCCGAAGCCGCTGCCGTCGGTCGGCCGGACGAGATCAAAGGTCAGGCGATTGCCGTTTTTGTATCGATTCGCGAAGCGGAACCCACGGAAGCGCTCAAACAAGAGCTTCGACAGCACGTCCGGAAAGAGATCGGCGCGTTGGCCCAACCTGACGATATCCGATTCACTGCCGCACTTCCGAAGACGCGCAGCGGCAAGATCATGCGCCGGCTTTTGAGAGACATCGCGGAAGGCAAAGAATCAACAGGTGACACTTCGACGCTTGAGGATTTTTCTGTCCTTGCGAAACTTCGCGAAGAAGAAGAGTAATCAAACGACGTTTGGCGATTTTCGCGATCGTGATAACAACCGGCAAAGGTTACCCAAACCAAGTTTTCCAAGCGGAGAACGATTAAGATAATGCAATTGCGCCAATTGCCAATCTTTTTGCGTTTTGGATGCCGATTTATCGAGTTACGATACCGTAGTTTCAGATTTTGTACCGCCGGAGACGCGTTGCGTCAGCGGTTCAAAAGCAACGATAGTGCATCAAGGCGTTCGCAACTGGAAGTTGCATTGCATGGCTGGAAATTCCATTGATATCATCCCGGTTGCCACCCGAAGCGATCAGAAGGCATTTCTGAATTTGCCTTGGGCCATCTATCGGGATGACCGCAATTGGATTCCTCCTTTACGCCAAAACCAGAAAGAACTTGCTGGTTTTGCCAAGCACCCTTTCTATAACGAAGCGGAATCCAAGGCTTTTATCGCGAAGAAAAACGGTGAGGTTGTCGGTCGGATTCTGGCAATTACCGATCATCGCTTCAATCGTCAAAACGATACGAACTTTGGGATGTTCGGATTCTTTGAATCGATCGATGATGCCCAGGTTGCCGAAGGACTTTTCGACGCGGTCAAAGCATTCCATCGTGCCAATGATCGAGAAGCCATTCGGGGACCGGTCAACCCTTCGATGAATTACGAGTGCGGGCTTTTGGTGGATGGCTTTGACAGCCCGCCCGTCTTCATGATGACTTACAATCGGCCCTATTACGAAACCTTGTTCGAACAGAACGGGTTTGAAAAAGGCCATGACCTGTATGCCTACCATGGTCATGTTTCTCAACTCGAGGACAACGAGAAACGATGGCAGTTCATCAATGAGCGATTGAACAAAAAGGTCAATTTGAATATCCGTGCCATGCGGCGTCCCGATTTCGACATGGAACTTCGTCAGTTCCTGGAAATCTACAATCGAGCGCTGCCTGGTTCCTGGGGATTTGTTCCGATTTCAGAAGCGGAAATGGAACACATGGCGAAAGGCCTCAGGCACTTGATCGTTCCTGAAATCACGGGCGTTGCCGAAGTGGATGGGCAAACCGTCGGCGTCGTTTTTGGCATGCTGGACTACAACCCGCGAATCAAAGCCATTGACGGAAAGTTGTTCCCCTTCGGGTTTCTGAAACTGCTTTGGAACAAGCGAAAAATCAACCGGATTCGCGTGATCAGCGCCAATGTGATTCCCGAGTTTCAAGTCAACAAGGGCATTGGACTTTCTCTGTTTGCGTCATTGATTCCAATGATTCGGGACTGGGGAATTGAAGAAGTCGAGTTTTCATGGGTCCTTGAGTCCAATCGCCTGTCCCGCGCCACGCTCGAGCGTTGCGGCACCAAATTGTACAAAACCTATCGGATGTACGACCACCAGCTTTGACCGCCTGGCATTCTGCCAACTTGCGATCCCATTTCGATTAAAATGATTCGAATCTTTACGAGGAGAATCATGTCACGGTCCAGCCTTCGGTTTTCGTTCCTTTTGTTTTGCTTCGGGTTATTGCTTCCCAATTATCTTGATTTGGTCGCTCAGGATGCGCCGAATCGCCCCAATGTCTTGATGATTGCCATCGACGACCTCAATGATTGGATTGAACCGCTCGGCGGTCACCCACAAACGAAAACACCCAATTTGAATCGGCTTGCGAAAATGGGAACTTGTTTTTCCAACGCGCATTGCCAGGCTCCGATTTGCAATCCGTCGAGAATCAGTCTCCTGATCGGCAAGCTTCCTTCGTCCACTGGAATTTATTACCTCGGACCGCGCCTCAGGCAATGCGAAACCACGAAAACGGCCATTACCCTACCGCAACATTTTCAGCGGCATGGTTACAAAACGCTTGCGGCCGGAAAGATCTTTCACGGTGGTGGAAAAGGGGAATTCGAAACATACGCCGGGTCCTTTGGCGGATTTGGGCCCAGGCCGCGCAAACCAATCAACGGAGGGCAAACGCATCCGCTTTGGGATTGGGGCGAATTTCCTCGGTCGACGGAGCAAATGCCTGACAAGAAAATTGCCGACTGGACGATCAAGCAACTCGGAGAAAAACACGAACAACCCTTCTTTCTCGCCTGCGGCTTCTACCGCCCCCATGTCCCCCTGTTCGTTCCGCCGAAATGGTTCAAGCCTTTCCCCTTGGAGAAAGTGAAACTCCCGCCATCGCTCGAGACGGATTTCAAGGATATTCCATCCTACGCCAACGATCTCAGCTGGTCTGCGGTCGCTCCCCGCCATCAGTGGATGGTCGACAACCAACAATGGACGCGGGCAACACAAGCCTACCTTGCTTCGATCCATTTTGTGGATGCCCAAGTCGGTCGAATCCTCGATGCATTGGAGGCATCACCCCACCGTGACAATACGTTGATTGTTCTCTGGAGTGACCACGGATTTCATGTGGGCAGCAAGGAGCGATGGGGCAAGCGTTCTCTTTGGGAAGATTCGACCCGTGTGGTCATGATGATGGCCGGGAAAGGAATTAAGCCGGGCCAAACCTGCGGGCAGCCTGTAGGCTTGATTGACATCTACCCAACGCTGATTGACCTTTGCGGGCTAAGGCAACGAACCGGACTCGAAGGTCACTCACTTCGACCGTTGCTGGAACATGCGAATGCTTCCTGGGACTGGCCTGCCATTACGACGTTTGGCAAGAATAACCACTCGGTTCGTGGAAAACAGTTTCGCTACACCATTTATGCGGACGGAAGCGAAGAGCTGTACAACTTGTTCGAAGATCGTGAGGAGTTTTCGAATCTTGCTGGCGATCCAAACTTCAATCCCGTTAAACGGCGCCTTCGATCCTATTTGCCGCAAATCAATCATGAAATGGCAGAAGGAAGCCACAATGCGGATGCACGGCCAGGATCAGCGGCCGAAATCCCTGCTGATCGAGCCCGTCGGATGAAAAAGAGCCGCGAGAAAAAGTAATTCCTGTTTGCAGAAAGTCCCTGGAAAAATAAAATCCAAGTTTGATCGCATCCGGGCGAATCAAAGGCATCTCCCTCGTTGCTTCCATGTTTGAGTAAGTTCATGGCCATCATTTTTCGATGTGAATGCAATCAGAAAATTCAGGTACCCGATCGCAAGTCGGGCAAGCCGGTCAAATGCCCGAAATGCAAATCGTTGGTGATGGTCCCCGCTTCAGAAACACCCATCGATGCGACCATCTGGGTGGATGCGATCGAAGACAGCGTCATTGACATCGCTCCGGAAGACGTCGTTGACACTCCCCCCCAAGTCACGCATCCGGCGCGTGACTCGAGCCCAAGCGATTTGCCACCCAACTATCGATCACGTGTGGTTCGGTCTCCTGACGAATCATCATCCGCAATGAGCGAAAGCGCCAAAAGAAATCTGCTGGTTGCAGGAAGTTTTGGTTTCCTAGGTATCTGCCTGTTGGCAGCCATGGCCAGCCTGGTTTTCTTTTTTGCCAAAAAAGACCGACTCGCAAACAAAGATGCGCCTGAGAATAACAGGGACGACTCGATCCCTTATCTTTCGGACCGAGACGAAACCGAAATCAAACGAGAAGAACCTGTTTCAGAACGTGGCCAAAACGATCGAGTTGAGCGAAAGAAGGAACGTAGAAACTTGCCAACGCGGAGAGATTCCTCCGTCAGGTCGTCAGAGCAAACCGGTTCAAAAAGCAAATCGAGTGCCCCCAGTCAGGCGAACGCAATTGTCAAAAATCTGTTTTCAAATGTTGCGGAAAACGCCAACAAGATTGTCACTCCCATCATCGACAACAAACCCTCGCAATACCCGGCAACCATTGCAGGAATGGATCAGGAGATTGGCCTGAATCACCTACCTCGGAATTGCAGCGACCTTTGGTTCGCCAATATCCAGCGACTGCAGCTTTCTCACGAAATCACCCCACAAACATTTCGTTCGCTCGACGACTCGATAGGTCAATTCGAAAAGTTCACCGGTAAATCACGAAACAAGATCAGCTACATCCTTTGCGGGTGCTGGACCAAACGTCGGGGAGCGGCACCGACGGTCTATGTGGTCACTTGTAACGAATCGATCGATCTCGAAAAAGTCGTAAGGGACACCGGGGCGAGGAAGTTGGAAATCCTTGGAGCTGAGGTTTACCAGACGGAAACGGGGATCACCTTTGGCACACCTTCCCACGGCGTGCTGGTGCTAGGAACGGCAAATGAAGTCATCCATGCATTGAAAAACCCAACTCGCAAAATCAAACGCCGCCATGTGAGTTGGCTCGACTTCCGCAAACTTGACATGGTCAAAATGTCTTTTGGCGAATCTGATGACGATTATCAAACCCGTTCCGCTTACAGCGTGAAGGACAAAAAGCACATTGCGTACTCGATACGACATTCACCCCGGCATGCCGAACTGGGGATGAGGCACGCCCGACTGTACGACAAACTTCAGATAGGCGAACTGACTTCGCGACAATTCTGGAAAAAGTACGAGGAACTCGCGATTGAGTTGCGATTCCCATTTGGGCGACCGAGCGAGGACCAAATCGAAGCCACGCAGACGATGGCAAACAATGCCCGTGTTCACGTTTTGAAAGCACGCGAACACTCCCGCGTTTCCTATTCTCAAAACGGACGCGTCTTCTTGATTGAATCCGAAAACCTTCAACGAACGATCCCCGACTTGAACTTCCTGCCTTCGTCTTTCTACTGGCGAAATCGATTCAAAACTCCACAACTCAATCAGAAGGGCGTCCTCAGGAAGAATCTCGAGAAGTTTGAAACTTACCAGTTCAAGGATGAACGGGCTCGCGACAGTTTAGAAACCCGAATCGAAAGCGGGTATCCCGAAAGTCGATTCAAGGAGGGCGTCTACGGCGCCCCGGAAGGCTTTTCGGAGATCCAGTTTTGCGCCAACCACACGAGTTCACGTCGAATCCAACGCGCACTTCTGAAGGGACTTGCGGAACTCGCTAGCCCACTCGCACTTTCGATTCTGGCTGAGGAAGCCAGATATTTCGACTTGCGTGAATGTTTCGAACGAACCGAAAAAGAAGATGAAAAACCAGAATACTTATGGGATTCGACCGAGCGCGACCGGGCAAAACGCGAAACCCAACGTGCGTTCGACTACCTGGAAAAAAAGTTGCTTGAAACTTGCGGACATTACCTCCAAAATCCTGGCGACCCGGAAACGTTGATCGATGTCTGTCGGATCTTGAACGATATGCCAAGTGAGGAATTAAAAAACCTTCTCATTGGCCTTGAGAAAGACTCGAGCCAACCGGAAGCGGTTCGCCAGGCGGCCAGATTTGCACTTCGACCTCATCGTGGTGAATCTCGCGATCAAAATGAGGTGCCCCAGCCCAAAGACGCAAACGAAGCGGTCGAATGGATTACCAAGTCGTTTCGGCCTCAAAAGTTTTCGGCGGTCAAATGGCTCGCTGCCAATTCCTGGCCGGACGAACATCGCAAGGGAATCGCCGAACAGCTGACCTACATGCTCGACAGCTCCATCTACGGCGACTTGGCTGTCACGGCTTTCTGCAAACAGGGCAAGGATTCCGATTTGGATTTCACCATTCAAGTTGTAAAAAACGCCCTCGATGGAAAGACATCCCATTATCGGCAGAAACAACACTACACCCTGTTTCGAGTGGTCGACGTTCTCGCTCATTTTAAAAATGAGGAAGGCCTCCTGCTCGCGTGCACACTTTCCGATTACAAGACCAGAAAGCATGCCGTCAAGAAAACGAATGAACACAAGATCGATTCAAAGTCACTTATCGAAAAACTGCTGGCTGGCCACAACGAAAAAAACACGAGCCGAACGGTTGATATCCTCGAAGACTTACCGCTGGACAAAGATTCTCAAGCCGCGATTGAATCATGGGTCGAGGAACAAATTGCGAATGATAACTTCGCGACAACTTATTGGTCTCTCTACCGCAAATGCAAACCACTGCGGAAAGAGAACATCCCCACCCTCGTCAAGATGTGGGCATTCGATCCCCATTCAAGCCGCGGGATTGCCGGCTACCTGAAACAATACAAGTCGTCGGTTGAGCCACAGGTTCTCGACGCAATTCGTGCTAGAAACCGTGACAACCGCCTGCGCCTTTGGGCAAGCACAGCGGCCGATCTGCTTGGTGAGATTGGAACGGAAAAAAGCATCGAGGTGTTGGAAACGTATCTGAAAAGTGATCGAGAACGGGATCGAAAGTACATCCGTTCGGCGATTCAAAAGATTCGAGACGCCAAACGAACCTCGTTGGACTTTGAGTCGTTTCCCGAGGTAAAACCGGGACGATAGTCGCCCCTGTCGATCCCCCGAAAGTCCATGAAATCCTGTTCTCGGGCTTTGGTTTCTCGTCATCGCTTGTCGCGATCCATTCCGTGAGTCCGCTTACCAAACGAGCCCCCCTACTCTCTTCCAAGAATATCAGCAGCTATAACTTATCAGCGCCCGTATTTCTCAATTGGAGCTGACATGACGCGAGTCCTTCCCGTTTGTATTTTGGCATTCCTGCTGTTCTCATTTGACGCAAAAGCCCAACCGACTTCAGCCACGGACACGGGCTATCGTTTGCCGCCCAAAGAAGTGGTTGAGATTATCAATGCCAAGCCAGCGCCTTCGGTCAGTTTCAGTCCCGACAAAAAGTGGATGTTGCTCGTCGAGCGAGATGCGATGCCGACGATCAAAGACATGTCGCGGCGAATGCTGCGGCTGGCTGGACTGCGAATCGATCCGAAATACAACAACCGTTTCCAGACTTCCTACAATCGTGGATTTCAGTTGAAGAAAGTCGATTCCGGCGCGGAAGGAAAACCGGTATACGAAATTCAGCTGGGTGACAACGAAGGTTTGGGCTCCATCATCTGGTCACACCGATCGAACGCGTTTGTTTACACGGTTGTTTCCGAAACGGGAACCTCGCTGCGTGTCGTCGATGTGACCCGCCCGGTTATTCGCGAAAAATCTTTGCTGCCCAATATTTCAACCGTCATGGGCGGGATCAGTTGGTGTCCCGATGGGAATCGACTGATTTGCACGACGGTTCCGGACGGTCGAGGGAAGGAGCCAGTTCAAAGCGACGTACCAACGGGGCCCAACATCCAGGAGTCCGCAGGGAACACTTCGCCCACGCGAACCTATCAGGACCTTTTGGCCAACGCACATGACGAAGCTTTGTTCGAGTACTACGCAACGAGCCAATTGACTTTGATTCAGTTGGACGGTCGTTCCGTTGAGATTGGCAAACCTGCCATTTATTCCTCGTTCAGCACTTCGCCGGACGGAAAGCATCTATTGCGAACGACGGTCAAGAAACCCTTTTCTTACTTGATGACCTACCGCTCGTTTCCACAAACGATCGAAGTGATTGATTTGGCCGGCAATCCCGTTTACACGGTTGCCAACGTTCCTCTTGCTGAAAACATCCCGATCGAAGGTGTCCGCACCGGCCCAAGAAGCGTGAGCTGGAAAACGGGAGAACCTTCGACTCTCGTTTGGACCGAAGCACTCGACGGAGGGGATCCTCGCAAGAATGTCGAATACCGGGATCGGATCGTCCAATCCAAAGCTCCATTCGGAAAGCCACAGACTTCGACATTGCTCCAGACAAAACACCGCGCATTTGGTTTGCAATTCCTGAATGATAAGCGTCGTTTTTTTGCAACCGAGTACGACCGCAATCGACGCTGGGTCCAAACTCGGCTGCACGACGGTCAAGGCAATTCTCGAGTTGTCGTCGATCGCAGTATCCGAGATCGCTATGGCGATCCAGGTCGTATGGTTACCAAGCAGGATTACTCAGGCAAATCGGTTATTCTGCAGGAAGGGGATTGGGTTTACCTGACGGGCAGCGGAGCCTCGCCCAAAGGGATGCTGCCATTCGTTGACCGGTTGAACCTGAAAACGCTGGAAACGAAACGACTATGGCGATGTAAGGAAGGCACCTACGAATCCGTCGTCGGCGTCCACTCCATCTCGTCGACCGGCGTGCCCTCGGTGATTACCTCATCAGAAACTCCGACGACACCCGCCAACTACACCATTCGGGACCTGGAAAACAACAGCAAGAAATCGCTCACTCAGTTCAAGGACCCGACGCCACAAATCCGCGGGATCAAGAAAAAGTTGGTTAAGTACAAACGGAAAGACGGCGTGCCGCTTTCGGCAACCCTTTACTTGCCTGCTGATTACAAAGAAGGCACCAAGTTGCCTCTGGTCGTTTGGGCATATCCACGTGAATTCAATGACGTCAAAACCGCAGGACAAATTAGTGCGAGTCCTTATCGTTTGACCCGCATGTCCGGCATCACTCACTTGACGCTGTTGACCCAGGGTTACGCGGTCATGGATGGAGCCACGATGCCCGTCATTGGCGATCCGGAAACCATGAACGACAGCTTTATTCAGCAGATTGTCGATGCAGCCCAAGCGGCAATCGACCATGCGGTTGAGTTGGGCGTTGCCGATCCAAATCGGGTCGGTGTTGGTGGCCACAGTTATGGCGCATTTATGACGGCCAACCTGTTGGCTCACTGCGATTTGTTCAAAGCGGGAATTGCCAGAAGTGGCGCCTACAATCGAACGCTGACACCGTTTGGGTTTCAATCCGAACGACGGACGCTTTGGAATGCGAAAAGCGTCTACTACGGTATCTCGCCCTTTCTGCACGCCAACAAGATCAATGAACCGATGTTGATGATCCACGGTGAAAAGGACAACAACTCGGGAACGTTTCCGATGCAGTCCCGACGCATGTACCAAGCGATCAAGGGAAATGGCGGGACCGTTCGGTTGGTCATGCTTCCGAATGAAAGCCATGGATATCGAGCGCGGGAATCGGTCCTGCACACCCAGGCGGAGATGATCGAGTGGTTCAATCGCTACGTCAAAAACGCGAAACCCGACAATTAGATGGTCACAAACGGAAAATCGCAGACGCGTTGATCCTCAAATACCTGAGATGAACGCGTTTTTTCTTGTACTTTTGTCACTCATCGGGCAGTCGCGATGAAGCAGCCGGTCAAACGCTGTTTCCGGCAGGATTTCTGTTTAAACTGGTAATTGCCTCCCTGAAGTTTCAACTTGAAAATTGAATGGCCTCATGAAAACAAATCTACTATTTTGCATTGCCCTGGTTTTCGGAACCTTGGGTCTCGCGAATACGCTTTCCGCTCAAAGTTTGTCTGAGGACGAGCTGAAGAATTTCCAGGCGCGAGAAGTTGGACCCTCGGCAACCGGCGGTCGGATCGTTGACATTGCCGTCAACCCAAAGAACCCCTACCACATCTTTGCGGCAGCCGCTTCGGGCGGTTTGTTTGAAACCAAAAATAACGGCACGACCTGGCAGTGCATTTTCCAGAACGAGGGAACGCTTTCGATTGGCGATGTCGCCGTTGACCCTTCCAATGTCAAAAACATCTGGGTCGGAACAGGCGAAGCGAACAATCAGCGAAGCAGTCTTTGGGGAGATGGAATCTACAAGACGGAAGACGGTGGAAAGACGTGGAAAAACATGGGGCTGAAGGATTCACACCACATCGGAAGAATCATCGTCGACCCGAAGGATTCCAATGTTGTTTACGTTGCTGCACTTGGCCACCTTTATTCGTTCAATGAAGAGCGCGGACTTTTCAAAACGACGGACGGCGGCAAAACGTGGAAAAAGGTTTTGTATGTTGACGAGAAAACCGGTGTCGTTGATGTCGTCATCGATCCAACGGACTCGAATACGCTTTACGCTGCCTCCTACCAGCGGCTTCGGCGAGCGTGGAATTTTGACGGCGCTGGGCCAGGTTCTGCCATTTACAAGACGACCGATGGCGGCAAGTCCTGGACAAAGATGAGCGGTGGTTTGCCAACCGGAAATATCGGACGCATCGGTTTGGCGATCTATCCGCAAAACCCGAAGGTGGTTTACGCATCGGTCTCAAATCAAAACCCGGTCCCGGCGCGATCGTCGACAACTGGCAGCCGGCAATCGCTTTCTGCCAAAGATCAGGAATCGCCCGCCACGTCACCGGGAAGTGAGTGGAATCCGGTCTTTTATCATGAACAGGAATCCGAAACCCAGGAATCAGCAGCGGACAAAAAATCAACGGCTTCTTCGAAGTCGGACGTTGCCCAAGACGACTCGATCCCGACTCCTTTTGGAATGGCCTTGGACAGCAAAGCCGAAGGCGTAATGGTCGGAACCGTCGATCGCCGTGGGCCCGCTTACGCGGCCGGAGTTCGAACCGGGATGCAAGTCGTCACATTCGGTGGCGTCGCGGCGAAGGACAAAAAGCAATTGGTCGCATTCGTCAAGAATCTTAAGCCTGGCGATCGCGCCGCATTGGTTTGCAAAACCGATTCCGAAACGAAAACATTCAACCTGCAAATGGTTGCCCAACGTGCCCGGCCGGTTCGACGTGCTCGAACGATCGGTGGCGAAGTGTATAAGACGACGGACGCGGGCAAGTCCTGGAAGAAAATGAACCGGCGTGCAGCCGGCGGTTCGCCTGCATACTACTATGGTCAAATTCGCGTTGACCCCAATGACGAAAATCAGTTGTACATGCTCAGCGTACCCGTTTATGTTTCCAAAGACGGCGGAAAGAATTGGGCGACCAACGGGGCCACATCGGTTCATGTCGACCACCATGCCTTCTGGATCAATCCGGACAACTCCGACCACCTGCTGCTTGGCAACGATGGTGGATTTCACGTCAGCTACGATCGCGGAAAAACTTGGGACCACGTCTTCAATTTGAACCTGGCCCAGTTTTATGCCATCGGCGTTGACATGCAAAAGCCCTATCACGTTTACGGTGGCCTGCAGGACAACGGAACCTGGGGCGGTCCCAATCGCTCCCGGGGGGGATCCGGCGTCGGCAAGTTTGATTGGTATCGAGTTGGCGGTGGCGACGGCTTTTACGTCCAGCCTGACCCGACCGATCACAATATCGTTTACGGCGAATCTCAATTTGGAGTCATCTACCGCGTCAACAAAAAGACGGGGGAACGACGTTCCATTCGTCCACCGCAAAGTGAACCGGGTGGAGCGCGAGATCGTTACAACTGGAATTCACCCATCATGATTTCCAAACACAACACGAATGTGATTTACTTTGCCGGAAACAAACTTTTCCGTTCCGATGATCAAGGAAACCATTGGGAAACCATTAGTCCTGACCTGACAACAGCCGACAAAGACAAGATTTCCGGAAACGTTCCTCACTGCACGATTACGACCCTTGCTGAGTCCGCACTGGACCGAAACATGCTTTTGGTCGGTACGGACGACGGGAAAGTTCAGTGGACCAATGATGGCGGGAAATCCTGGATCGACATGTCCGACAGGATGCCCTATCGGCCCAAGAACTGGTGGTGCAGCCGAGTCGAGCTTTCGCATCATGACAAGAAAGTTGCCTACGCGACGTTCACCGGATATCGCGAAGATGACTTCCGACCCTTTGTCTTTAAGACAGTCGACGGAGGTGAGACCTGGTCATCCATATCAAACGGTTTGCCCAACGAATCCGTGAATGTGCTCAAGGAAGACCAGTACAACAAGAATTTGCTGTTCCTCGGTACCGAAATGAGCGCCTACGCGTCGCTCGACGCGGGAAAAACATGGTTCGAATTCAATGGTGGAATGCCGCGAGCCAGTGTCCAGGATATGGTGATTCACCCGCGTGACAGCGACCTGATCCTGGGAACCCACGGACGCGGGATGTTCATCATCGACGACATTTCAGCGCTTCAACAGCTTGATGACAAAGCCATGGAACAACCCGCGATTGTCTTCAAACCAAGAACCGCATTTTCCTACGGATTCGGTTTCGGCGGAGGAAGTATTTCTGGTAACCGTAAGTGGGTTGCTCGCAATCCATCTCGCGGAGGCAAGATCTGGTACTACGTTTCCGAAAAGGCCAAAGGGAAAAAGCTGAGCCTCAAGATTTTTGATGTCCACGGACGTGAAATGGCCAGTTACAAGCCCAAAACGACACCCGGGATCCACGCTCAGTCGTTCAGTTTCGGCGGACAAGTCCGAGGTCGTGGTTTCGGCCGAGGCGGACAACAGTCGCGCTCGACCAGGTTGCGCCCGGGTACCTATTCGATCGAGTTCTCTGTCGACGACAAGAAGCAGCGTGTTCCCTTGGTCATTGAGGCTTCTTAATCGATCGATTGACGATTATCCAAATGCGAAGCCAGGTCGTTAGCGGCCTGGCTTTTTTCGTGTTTGAAACCCTTGGTTTCACTTGGATTATTCTCAAAATTGAACGGTTCGTATTGAAGGTCGAAAATCGTAGCGAACTTTTGCTCATTGCAGGCGACTTATTGGTAACTTGACGACTTGCTCCCAATTGAACTCAAAACGAATCCACCGATGCTACTTTGCCTGGACGTTCACTACGCTGATCCGAAAGCCTTCGCCGCGGGAGTCACCATCGAAGATTGGACCAGCCGAAAGCCGAATGATGAAAAAGTCGTTTGCATCGAACGGGTGAACCCCTACGTGCCCGGGCAGTTTTATCGTCGCGAACTCCCGTGCCTGGTCAGCGCAATCGACGCCTTCCCGGAACGTCCAACCACGATCATTGTCGACGGCTATGTCTGGCTGCGAGGAAATGAGGAACACACCTCTTTCTCGTCCGAATCGGAAAAACGGAAGGCAGGACAAAAACAGCTGCCAGGGCTGGGCGGGCATTTGTTTGAACATTTTGATGGAAGTATCAACGTTGTCGGCGTCGCAAAAAAT
>CAYSXI010000150.1:0-13112 GCA_964434955.1 uncultured Pirellulaceae bacterium | reverse complement strand
GTTGGGTATCACAAGAGCTGGCTATGATGCCATTCAGGACGGAATGACGGAAAGCAAGGTTCAGGAGATTTTGGGAAGTTCGGGCGAAGAGGATTTCTCTTCCGGCGGTACGAAGTCGGTTTCTTATACGAGCGGATTCAAGGGCATCACCGTCACGTACAACAACGGACGAGTCATGGGTAAGGCCCAGTTTGGATTGTAACTGGAGTGCCGCCGAAATTTGACAGAAACGGGCCCAGGGAATGTCGCGCGCTAAAACTTGTGGTAGTTGACATGCGTGGGCCACGATATCGCTTGGCGTTTTTGTCGAAGTTTATTTAGATTCGAAATGGTTGCCATCGACGTTGCTCACCTTTTCGTTGTTCACGTTTAAAATCTAACGAATTAGGCGTGGTAAAACGTCGCGATAACTTGTTCTATTTCGGGGCAAGTTTAAATCGTTTTACCGCGACGCCGTACTGAGGAGGATTGCTGCGCGAGAAGCGGAGCACGTTTTCACCTTTTGTCAGCGTGACTTCAACCGGCTTCGTCTCTTGCCATTGCCCTTCGGTAAATGGAAGTTCAATCGCCGTCTGTGCTGACGACTTATTAATGGAAAGATTTAGACGTTGGTCATAGTTTGCCGTGACCACTTCAGCCGTCAACAAGTACTTGCCGGATTCAGGCACGGCAATTCGATACTCGATTCTGGATTTGGTACCCTGGCTGGGGCCAGCTGGGTCCTCTTTCGGGCTGATCGCGTAATAGTTTCTGGCGTACTTGTCGGAGATTCTTTCGCAAACGTTACCGTAGATATCATAAAGCCCCCAAGGGTTGGGTTTTTTCTGGCCAACCGGGTGCGATTTGGCTCCAGCATTCCCTTTAAACCAGGCATAGTCTCCGATCTTCGATGGGTCGTCACCGAAAAACCACTTTGACTTTGAACCGGCGCGGCTGGCGAACTCCCATTCAGCTTCGGTCGGAAGGCGAACGTCTCGCCCCGTTTTCTCAGTGACTTTTCCGCAGAAAGTAAGTGCATCCGCTTCGCTTACATTATCTACCGGACAATCGCCTTGCTTTGTGGAGCGGCTAGGATTGGCACCCATGATGGCCAGGTATTGTTGCTGAGTCACTTCGTACTTACCCAAGTAGAAACCTTTGGTGATTTTGACGTCATGCTTGGGGATTTCGACACATTGAAATCTTCCTTCGGCTTTGCTTTCGCCGCCCATGACAAACATGCCAGGTTGGATATAGACGAATTCCATGAAGACACCATCGCCCAGATCCAATTTCAGGTTTTTGGGCGGATTTTTTTCGCTTGCCGTGACGGCAGCGCGGAGCCCCCAGTTTTCATATCGGCCATAGCCACCACTTAGCATCCGGATTCCAGAGGTGCATGCGTCCGGGTTTCCTTTCCAGGTTCCGCCTCGCATGATTGTCTTTCCTTCCGGGAAGAACCGCGGAAGAAATACTTGAAGTCCGCCGCCGAAACTTTTCATCGCGATGACGTCTCGCGTATTTCCCTTGGGCTTGCTGTATCCGGCGGCGGGAATGGTGATTAGGCCTCGATCACCATAAATGATCTTTTTGTCCGCAGGCTTCACGGGCGAAGCGAGAATTTTTTCTGCAATCGTTGATTCGTTCGCCTCGGCAAGGTCCTCGCCAAGTGGTTTCAGCGCGACCTTTTTCAAATCCTTGATAATCTGACGCTGAACTTGAATCGCCGTTCCATTCCAGAATTCATGCTGCCCATCCTTTTCGGCGTAGCTGCGTTTTTCGCCGACAAGGTCACCGATCCAACGGGCCCGTTTGACTTTCATGAATGCAACACGGTCATCTCTTGCCTGGGTGTTCGCGAGAAAATCGACATCGTCCTTGTAACGAGTCTTCGTCCATCCGCAGCCCCAAGCGCCCCCAAGGTTCACGACCCAACCATCTGGCGTCCAGTGGGCAAGGGCGCCGTGACCACGGCTCGGCCGAGCAATCGTTGGAATCCCGAACGCACGTAGAATGAAGCGTCCGAAAAAGGCACGGCGACCACAGACTCCACCATTCATCAGGATGTTTTGGTACTTCTGCAATTCAGGCCGATCGTGTTTAACATTTTGCGAGCCGTATTTGACGTCGGAACCGACGATGTTGACATAGCGCCATCCCATGTTGGCATTGAAAATATGGTCCGGCCGAAAGTTCCGAAGCATTCGTCGGCCCCAAGCCAACGTCTCATCGGGTTCATCGCCGTCTACGACCATTCTCAATTCCCAAGTACTCAGCTGTTTGAATGCCGCGTCCAGTTCTCCGTCGAGGTAAGCCTTTTCGAAGTGCAGGTATCGCTTGACAGGATCAACGGTTTTTGCCGCATCGGTTTTCGCCGTCGGATTGACCTGGACAATCGGCACCGAGTGTTCCAAGCTCACGGCCACCGCAAGTCGCTGCAAAACTCCGGAATTTGAACGCTTGCTTGCCTTTCTGATCTTGGAGTAAATCGCCATTGCTTGACCGAATTCCGCCGGCCCCTCCTGGTTGCGGCCCAACCGTTTTCGCTTGGCGCCATCGGCAACCAGCATTTGTTGCATCAGTTTTGGATCTGACAAAAGCTGTTCCAGAAGTCGGGCATTTTCTGTTGATTGTTTCGCGAATTGTGTCAGGCCTTCCGGGGTGGCTTGATACAGCACGACGAACTTCACCAGGCTGGAATCGAGTTCTCCGTTTTCAAGAAATGACTGGATGGTTGCGGGCTTCGACTGACTTGACGGAATTTTCTGGAGGAGGTCTTTCTTTAAAGACTCCAGCTCGCGCTCGTAATTGATCTTCTTGTTGGTCGAGTCTTGCGTGTTTTGTGCGTCAGCACTTGGCTGACTCAAAAATGCGGACGAAAGAAAGGCGACCATCACGATGACAGAGAGTGTTTTACGTTGGATGAGTGTTGAATTCATGATTTCTTGTTTGATGGAGTTCATTTCTGAATATTTTGGGAGTGCGCTGCCGCGCGAACTTGAAGCAATCGCTTGAACTCTAACGTCTGAACAACTCGACCATTGCTTTGCCCATTCCAATTCCTACGTCCATGTAGGTTTGTGCGTTTCCATTGTAATGGCTATTGGATGCGCCACCTTGACTAAGCGGGTGTGTGTACACGGTCGATACATTGCCCTTGAACTCCGGGTATTTGCCGGAATTTCCGTCGACGTTTAACTGGGCCTGCAGGATTTGTTTTTCCGTCCCTTTTGCCGTGGACTTTTCTGTTTGTCCGAGCGTCGCGATTACGAACTTGGCTTTCGGGGCGTCGAATTCCCGACGCAAAGTTTTGATCAGATGAACAAGGTTTTTTTCGTATTGAACGGCATGGGCCTCGTTGTAACGGTCTTTGTCACCTTGCCACCATGCGAAACCAGCAATTTCGTAACCACGGCCTTTCCAGTGTGGGAACTCCTTCTCGAAATTCTCAAGCACTTTTTGAGCCGCACCAAAGCAATCGTCATACTGTTTGCCGGCGTACCAGTTGATCGGTTTGGGCTCGGTTCCTTTTTCCCATGAAAGTGGTGATTCTTTGTAGCCCGCGTAAATCTTTCCGCCATATTCAAATCGTTTGCTGCCTGGTGGTAGAAAGTCCCAAGAAAGGGAGCGATTTCCTTGCGACGTTTTCAAGATCAAAACGGGCTGATCGAAGTGGTCGCCAACGACATGGCCGAAGCCTAGTTCTGGACCGATCCGGCCTCCAGAGACACCCAACCAATGGCTGCCTGTTGCAGCCACAACGCCCTTGTACCAAACGTCGTCTCGCGAGGTCCATTGTCCTTGATCATTCATCAGGTACGGGTACACTCCTTTGTGCTTCACCAAGGTCGATAGGGCACCGGGAACATCCATCCGGACAATCCATCCGAGTCCGTTGGCGTCTTTGGTTGTGTACGTGATTTTGAAAGGGACTTTCTTTCCGGACTCCAATCTGATTTCGTTGCGAACCGCTTTTTTCCCCGCCGACTTTTCGTGAACCCGCTGGCCGTCCACCTCCATGATATTGTTCATGGAGCCACCGTATCCCGGACGAAACTCATAGATTCCCGTTTCACGCACCTGGATAAATCCTCGCGTGACGTGAACACCGCCTCCGGGGTAGGGCGTTGGTTTGACTCCACCAAACTTTTCCAGCTTCAACGTTTTGATCGGCTCAAGCGAATCATAATCGGCTTTGGGGTCGTAATTGCCTTCGTAAACCGAGACCACTGGATCCAGGAATTGGCTTCCCCATCGACTGCTGCCCCCGTCCACCTTTCCCGCACCCACCATGTTGGATTGCCCGGACAGGATAAAGACTTTGACGGGCTTTTTTGCCGTGGTCGGTTCTTGACCTGAAGTCGTCGTCGCCAAAACGAGCCAGGAAGCGACACAAGCTGACAGCAATGTAAAACTAAGGAATGACCGGCGGAGCATCTTCTTCTTTCGAAACGATTTACGAACGCAATAACTCTCACTCAATATAGTTGTTGAAGACGAAGGAAAAAGCGCGGGGAAACAATGGAATTCACTTTTTAGATTTTTCATCTTGTTGAAAGTTATCTTTCAGTGGATACGCGGTGGCTTAGCGTCGCCGAAAATTAACGGACTTGAAATACGCGAGCCAAAATTGCTCCCCTTAGAAATAGGGAGCCCACTCTGAAAGTCTTAATGTGTTGCGCGAGAATTTTATTCCGAAAAAAAAGGCTCGGGCGAATTCCGCGCCAAGCCTTTGGTTTCGCGGGATACCGAAGTGCATCGTGCGAAAACGTTCATCGATCGGTCGTAGAGCCTTTGGCGAAATGATTCGCGAGCTCTTATTGTTTTAGCCGAGGCCGACGCCGGCAAATCGGATCCCGGTCAGTTCCGCCATCTCCTTCTTCCATGTCGTGATGTCTTCCTTGCTGAATTGATTCAAGTGATCGTGGCCGCAGGCTCGTGCCATCACTTGCATCAATTGGGTAGAAGCCTGGAAGAAACGCGCGAGCTGTTCCGCCGATTTTTGCACCACCAGTTTGGCGCGCAAGTGGCCTTGCTGCGTCGCGATCCCGACGGGGCAGTTATTCGTATTACAGATTCGGGCCGCAATGCATCCGATGGCCTGCATGGCGGAATTGGATACGGCAACTCCATCGGCCCCAAGACACAGTGCCTTGATAAAATCTGCCGGCGTTCGAATCCCACCCGTGATAATGAGCGTCACATCCTTGCGGCCGAGCTCATCCAGGTGTTTTCTGGCGCGGGAAAGTGCCGGAATCGTTGGCACCGAGATGTTGTCCCGGAAGATCAGGGGCGCCGCCCCGGTTCCCCCACCGCGACCATCCAGAATGATATAGTCCGCGCTGGCTTCCAGGGCGAAATCGATATCTTTTTCAATGTGCTGGGCCGACAACTTGAATCCAATTGGGATACCGCCGCTTAGCTCACGAACATGGTTGGCAAAATTCTTAAAGTCTTCGACCGAATTGAGATCCGAAAAGGTCGGAGGAGAAATGGCCGACTGCCCCTCTTCCAATTGTCGCACCTTGGCAATTTTGCCTTTGACCTTGTTCCCGGGAAGGTGTCCTCCGGTACCGGTTTTCGCTCCTTGACCGCCTTTGAAGTGAAAGGCCTGAACCTTCGGAAGCAATTCGTCGGCGAAACCAAATTTGGCCGAAGCCAGCTCATACAGGTAGCGCGAGTTTTCCGCTTGTTCCTCGGGAAGCATTCCGCCTTCGCCACTGCAAATGCCGGTTCCTGCCATTTCTGCGCCTCGTGCCATTGCGGTTTTGGCCTCTTCCGATAATGCGCCAAAACTCATGTCGGAAACGAAAATCGGAATCTCCATCCGAAGCGGCTTCTCGGCATTGGGCCCGATGACGAGTTCGGTGCCAACCGCGACGTCTTCTTGCAAAGGTTTGTTTGCAAGCTGTGCCGTCAACAGTTGAATGTCGTCCCATTTCGGCAAGGCGGCGCGGGGGACACCCATTGCGCCCATGGGTCCGTGATGTCCAAGTTTTTCGAGACCGTCCCGCGCTAACGAATGGATCAATTCGACGGTTGGTTCTTCTTCGGTGTTCCTGCCGACTGGCAAGTCTTCATTGGAATCCAAGTCGGGTGCCGCGGAAGCGTCTTCCCGAAGCTGAGCGTGGGTCCCATCACAGTAAGGCGGATTCTTGGTGTATTTGCACATGCAAAGATAAGCGGTTTGCTCTTCTTCGGCAGTGAACGCAAGCGGCTTGAATTCTGTGCCCGCATGAGAACCGTCGCAAAAGGGTTGGTTTTTGGATTGGCCACAAGAACACCAGTAGTGTTCTCCTTTCTCAAGGTTTGTTTCAATCGGTTTGCGATCAGCGATTTTTGGCTTCATGTCAGATTCCTTTTACCTTTGAACGTCTTCCTGCGTGCATTGAATGAAAGTGAGTTTTGCCGGTCGCGGCAAATATCAAGATTTAGGTTGATTTTTGATGAATGATCCCTCGTCGAGTTCACGAAACGCCTGTCGAATTTCATCCTTCGTATTCATGACGATGGGACCTCGCCAAGCGACCGGTTCTTTGATCGGTTCGCCTGAGACGAGCAAAAATTGTCCGCCTTCTTCTCCCGATTCGACTTGGATGGAATCGCCTTGATCAAACAAAACCAACGACCGGTTGCCGGCGAATTGCTGGAGTTCTACGCCATGATTCATCGGGTCCTCAATCCGTACGGACTTGGGATCCGAGGCACCATGAAAACGGACCGTTCCCGCGATGATATAGGCAAACGCGTGACGGGTGGTTTCAACGGGAATCGAACGCGTCGTGTTGGGCGGCAAGGTGATATCCAGATAACGCGGCTCGGCGGCAATTCCCTGGACCGGGCCAGTCTTTCCCCAAAAGTCCCCACAGAGAATACGCACGATGGTACCATCGTCGTCAACGACCGTCGGGATTTCTTTTGACGCTACATCCTGGTAGCGCGGCTTGGTCATTTTGTGTTTTGCGGGAAGGTTGGCCCAGAGCTGGAATCCATGAACGCGCCCTTGCGAATCACCCTGCGGCATCTCCTGATGCAGAATGCCGCTGCCCGCGGTCATCCACTGAATATCTCCTGCGGCCAATGTTCCCTGGTTTCCAAGGCTGTCTCGGTGATCGACTTCGCCCGCAAGCACGTACGTGATCGTTTCAATTCCACGGTGCGGGTGCCAGGGGAACCCATTCAGAAACTGACTGGGATCGTCGTTTCGAAAATCGTCAAACAATAAGAAGGGATCGAAATCCGTGGTGTCGCCAAAACCGAATCCGCGATGCAAATGCACGCCGGCTCCTTCCACATGCGGTCTGGCCTGAAGAATTCGTTTGGGTTTTCGCATGGATAAACTCCCGAAGCTCGATATCTGTTTCAACACATAAATGCAAAAAAATTTTATTCGGCGTCCTGCCTGGCTTTAAAAAGCAGTTGATTCAACTGACCCAATTCCTTTTCCGAGAGTCCGGCGAATTGCGATGCGTGTAGGTCCATTAGAGGTTTCGCAATCTTCTTTAACAGGTTTCGGCCTTGCCTGGTCAAGTCGATCCAAACCACGCGCCCATCTTCGCGACACTTCTCTCGCGAAACGAGGCCCGAATCGACCAGCCTTTCGATGAGCCGCGAAATATCGGTGCTGGGGGTCACCATTCGTTCCGCAATTTCGTAAATCTGCATCGGCCTTGCTTCGCCCGCCAGAATTCGAAGCACGTTATATTTTTCATGGGAGATCCCCATCGGCCGAAAAATTTGTTGCTTGAATTGGCTGGAAAGTTTGGCATGAGTCCGTAACAGATTCAAAAAGGTTTCTTGCTGCAAATTGGAAAACGAGTCCCGTTTCCCAATCTCACCTGCAAGGCCCGTCGTCTTTTGCTCTCTGGTTGCCATGAGTTATTTATATGTTGCAACAGGTAATTTGTCAAGGGCGACCTATCCCCTGGAATTTGAAGGAGTTTTGGCTAGTGCCAGAAAGATGCGGGAAATAGGCGGGTCCGCGAGGCTCACGATTTGGCAAGTCATGACTCGCGGGTTTTTACGTTCCTGCATTTCCATAGGATTGGCCGATTCGTACCAATTGGAATGACCACTTCGTACGTCCAGCTCGGCTGATCGATTTGAGCTTTCCGGCCGGACAAACACCCGCCACGCGGGAATGTTTACAATCAAGCGTTTCATGTTGGGCTGCTTCGTTTCGTTATGCGCCGACTTCCCCTAGGAGAATCGATTGAATATCCCAAGAGTTCGTCTGCAGAACATTTCCGCTGCCGGGTGGCTCGCGGTATTGATCGGCTTAGCTGTTTCGGGACTCGTTGTCTTGCCAATTTGTTTCCTGGTCATGGCAAATGTTGAAGGGAATCGAGCGGGGCGAGTGGTTCTTCCCGTCGGAATCGGGGCAGGTCTTTTTATTTTCGGCGCGGTCTTCGCCCTTTCGGCCTTCGTCTCAAAAAAATTGGGGCATTCGCTTTTTCGCTTCCCGGTGGGCCATGTCAAGTTGGAAGGGAATCAAGCTGCGGTAAACCTCGTCGGCATGGAGCTGAAGTTCGAACCGTTTTGGACCGAACGAGAGCTTCCGGATTCTTGTGTTTATGTCATTTGCCAGCACGATCACAAACCGTTGCCGGAAGCGGTCAAGTTCCGAATGAACCAGATCGATCCGGCAAAAATCAGCTACATCGTGTGGATCTACATGCGCCCGATGGTCGGGTACTTTGACATCAACAACTTGGGGGAATTTGGATTTGCGGCGGATGAGACGAAACAGATTCAAACAGCGGAGGCGTATCTCCGACAGAAGGGACTAGGGAATAGGATCGCAGCAAGTCAGAAAACTTTGGCTGAGATTGGCTGGAAAGATCAGGCTCCGGTACTTTACGCGTTCGGAACGGAATACCATGACGCGGACATTGCCTTCCGTGGGCACGTATACGGGTGGAAGGAACTGAACCGAAAGCTGGGACAGTTAAAACCTCCTGTCCAAATTTCGAAATAGAGAGAGAAAATGGATCGAAGAAACCTGCTGAAAGTTGGTGGCGCATTGTCAATCGGCGCCGCTCTAAGTGGAAACATCGGTGCGAAAACGGGCAAAGAAAATTTCGCATCGCCAAGACCTCGATTGGAAGAGAAAGTCGCGGTTGATTTGTCCAGCGACGGTCGCGTCCTTTCACCCTTCGAGTATGCCCAATTGCTGCAGAAACTGATTGAGCAAGACCCGCGAATTCAGGACCAATATGGTCGGGGCGGAGCTGTGGAAAAGCTCGAACGCAAATTCGTGAAAATCACCGGTCACGAATCAGCTGTTTTTCTGCCAAGCGGTACGCTTGCCAACCAATTGGCCATCAAAGTCCTCTCAGGAGCCAGAAGTAAAGTCTTTGTTCAGGAACAAAGTCATGTGTATCGCGATGAGTCGGATGCGGCGCAGCAAGTTCACGGTAAGCGATTGATGCCTTTGGCCGTTGGGAAGGCCAATTTTACGCTCGAAGATTTACAGAGCGCCATCGGGAACTTTCGACGAAACGAGGTTTTCCAAACGGAGATCGGCGCCATCTCGATCGAGAACACAGTGCGACGCAGGCAAGAGGAAATTTTCGATCTTGGCGAAATCGCTCGTGTTTCCGCATTTGCGCGCGAGCGAGGAATTGGAATGCATCTTGACGGCGCACGCCTGTATATGGCTTCGACTTGGGCCGGAGTCGCGATCGAAAAGTACGCTTCGTATTTTGATACCGTCTATATATCACTTTACAAATACCTCGGGGCTTCATCCGGGGCGATTTTGACCGGGACTCGAGAAACCATTTCAAAGGTCAGAAAGTGGATGAAGTTGTATGGCTGCGTGATGTACCAAAACTGGCCAAATGCGTTGGTCGCGCTGCACTTTCTGAATGGATTCGAGGATCGAATGAAGAGGGCAAGTGAGCGCTCAATCGAGCTGTTCAGAATGCTGAACAAAATAGAAGGATTGCAAGTCGAATCACTTGCCCGCCGGAGCAATACATCCGAGCTGAAACTCACCGGGATCGGGGCCAGGGCGTTGGCAGGAAAACTTTGGACGGACCACAAGATTCGAGTTCGCCCTACGGGGACAAAATCGATTCTCATGAAAGTCAACGATACGCTGTTGAACCTTGAGCCCGAGCGAATCGCCAAGGCGTTCAAGGAATCGTGCGCAAGTTGATTTTTCGCGCCTTTAGTCGGCTGAGAAGCTGCGGCGGACCACGACGCCATCTTCGATCATGAATGTCACCGCCGAACAGTTTCCCGGTTGTTGATTGATCAGGGAAACGTGAACGCGTGTGTCCTCCCGCGTGATCTGCGGAATCACAAACCGGCTGCCTTCATAATGCTCTTTAACGATCCGTTCAATGGCATGAACACTCGTGCCAGGCCGAACTTTGACCATGACCGTTCGAAGAATTCGCTCTGAGGGCGGCGGGTAAACCATGACGGAAACCAGCACCAGGAACGCAAGGATTCCTGGCCACCTGGCTGGCTTTCGGAATGCGCAAGCCCACGAAGTGTGGACCATCAATCCAAACAGACCGCAAAAGAGCAGGTAGCGGGTCGAGTAGGCAACCAGTCCAAGCCAATGATCCAGCGTGTAGATGAACCAGGTCGTGACCATCAAGCCAAGAACCAGTACGAAGGTTGAAAGAATCTTCATGGTCAACTTTGGGCAAACCGGGCGAAGGGACTTCCCAAGTTTACTTTGGTTTGCCGGAAAAGCGAACGCGCACGAGGCACGAAGGATTGTGCCTCGGGAAAATGGACACGTATTATTCTCAAGCTATCGATTGTACGGTGGGAATGGGCCTACTTATTGGAACGAGGCTCGTTGACGATATTCTCTCTTAGTTGTTCCACCCGCTCGGCCTGATCCTGCAAGTCACCAGAACGGCGTTCGATTCGTTCCGCCTTTCAACCTTGGGCGTTACTCAAAAATTGACGCACCATTTCATGGGCATAGGTGGTGATTTCCAACTCGTTGCCCCAAGGGTCCGAAAAATAGATGGAGAATGCAAGTTCATGATCGACGACCGAGTTGCGAGATAGCACGATGCCGTTGGTGTTTGTCAACGACAACTCCGAAAGCTCATCGAGCAGGTCAAGGAATTCCTGGCCATCCACGCGAAAGGCGACCAGATGAAACCCCACGTTTCTTTTTGAGCCCTTGGGCGCACCCTCAAAAAGCGCCAATTTGGTATCCGCCTCTTTCGTGCCAATCATCAATGGGCCTTGCGGATCATCCGCCCAGCCTTTGCAACGGTCGATGACCTGGAGGCCAAGGATCTTTTCGTACCATTGGGCGGCTTCGAATCGATCGGGCACCGTGAGCTCGACATGGTCAATTTGTTTTACTTGAATTGGCAATGCGCGACCTTGAATTTTTTTTAGGTTGAAATCAATCGGTAGCCTAGATCGGCTGTTTCTTTCGACATCCATTCACTGTATCGCTTCGCCCAGGCCCCAGACGTTAAGTCGATCGAGAGTTGATTGACAACTTTTTCGACCAAGTCGTTTGGCAATTGGGCGAAGCTGGAAATCGCTGAACGAACTTCCGGTTTCAGGTATTCGTCCGGTCGTCGCCAGTAGGCGCCCTGGAATCCGTCGATGCAATCGTGAGGAATCTCAACGACTTCGATGTTCTTTGCGTCGAGCTCGCCGACAATTGTGTCAATGGAAATCGTTCTTTTCTCGTCGAATCCCTGCGCTTCCGGCATGTAATCGCGTACGAGCCAAAATTCGTTTGCGACGCGGGTGTCAAAAGTCAAAATGACTTGACGTTGGGCAACGCGTTTCATTTCCGACAGACCAGCGATCGGATCGACCCAATGGTGTAAAGTGAGGACCGCCATGGCCACGTCGAACTGTCCATCTGCGAAGGGAAGTTTTTCCGCGGTGCAACAAACAACCGAATGATCGTTCGTACGTTGAGCGATCATCTCCTCCGACGGTTCCACCGCGACGACTTCGCAGTCCTCAGGTTCATAGGAGCCCGTTCCTGCGCCAATATTACACACGCGACGGGCATCGCCGATCGCGTTTCGTATTTTGGCCGCAATCCGCGGGTCCGGTTTTCTGAAATCACGATAACCATGTCCGATGGAATCGTAAATCTTTGGATGCGATGAAACTGGCATGATGCGCTGGCAAAAAGGTTGTGTCGACAAAATTGGCGGCTGCACTTTGAATTCTAGCAAAGCCCCTCGGCAAGCGAATTGGCGTTCCTTTTTTCGACGTCGGGACAAATCTTGAAAAATTTTGGAAAACCGTGAGCTGATTTGAGCTCCGTTCTCGCCTGATTCACATGACGGGCGAAATTTCGCCTTTTTGACCCATCCCGTTTATTTTTGCTTCTTTGATGTTCACCAAAAACCAGATATTGAACCGACGAGTTTCTCTTGCTTCCCTGGCGGCACTGCTTCTTATCTCACTAGGTACCGTTCGTCATGCAAAATCGGATATCGTCTATGACATCAATCCGGTTGTTTTGAGCAATGGTTTTTCGCTCGCTGGAGGGTTTATCGAAACGGATGGCACGACGGGCGCCGGGTTCACGGCAGCCAATATTACGGACTACGCGATTCATATCACGGGTCCGACAAATTTTTCGTTTCTCCCGACCAATGCCGGAGCTCGAATCATGCGGTTTGATTCCGATCTAGCGGTCAACGAACACGAAATGTCGTTTCCCGGATTGCCGGAGGGCGATCACGCCGAAATTCGTTTTGAATCACGAGTGAGAATCGATCCCTTTGCCACCTTTTTCGTTCAACAAATTTTCTGGTCGCAGGGTGGGAGTCCGAATCAAACATCGCAAGTCGGATTCATCAATGTTTCATTTGGCGGTGGCGAAAATCAGCCTTCCAATGGCCAAGGCGTCAATTCGCAGCCGATGCTCAATCAATTCCAGGTTGCGGCGACTAGCACGATTCCTGAACCGGGAAGCCTTGGTTTTCTGGGTTTTGCCTTGATCGGCTTGGCGTACCGACGACCGGGGCGTAGAAGATCGACTTAGGCCATCTGCGTTCAACCAAAGGTTGTCGAGTCATTTCTTTCGAGTCATTTTTCCTTTGTTGAACTTCTTCCATTCCTTCTTGTCGTCTTGAACTTCCGTCACGATTGAGATCTCGTCAGCATTGACGAAC
>CAYSXI010000149.1:0-13442 GCA_964434955.1 uncultured Pirellulaceae bacterium | reverse complement strand
CTCGAACCCCCGACACGCGGATTATGATTCCGCTGCTCTAACCAACTGAGCTACTTCGCCAAAAATTTGAACCCGCCAAGCTAACAAATTGGCCTCTGAACCTCAAGCGGTTTCAAATGTCATTATCGCCAAGGAATTGAAGCCGCAATCACAAAAATATTGAAGGAAAGGAATCGATCCAGCCGGCTTCCCTTAGAACCCGCAAAGCCGTTCGCAGCGGACTTTTTTTGCACCTTGAAAATGTGGGCTTTTCTGGCAAAATACCCTATCTCAATTGGAGACGTGGCTGAGTGGTCGAAAGCGCCGGTTTGCTAAATCGGTGATGGGGTCAAACCCATCCGCAGGTTCGAATCCTGTCGTCTCCGCTCGATTCATTGGCATCCAGTTGCCATGCATCGCAATCTTTCGCACAAGCCCCTGGTTTCATCGGGGCTTTTTTATTGCATCCAGCCCGGCCCGGAATATGGCAGTTGGCACCCGGAAATCATCGTCCGGAAATCATCGCCCGGAAGTCGTTTGCAAGTTTTGCCGGCTGAGCCCGAAGTTGCTTCCGGCTTTCAGATTGATCGTCCATGCAATCCGCGAAATGGATTGCTCCTCCTGCGTTTCAAAGCAACAAAATTGCATTCGCGAGTTCGCACGACTTCGCGGCCCCGCGAATCATGAAAAATGCCAGGCGTGGCAACCGGCTTCTGACGAAACGTTCATTTCATGCAGCCGAGCACGTCAACGAAAGTTCAGGAAGTTGTTGACTTGGGTGGCGTTTTCAATTTGACCTCGGTTGGGGCAACTCGTTTCGACTACGATTTCGTTAGCCATTTCTCAGAGGCGCAAATCGCTTGAATCAATGCCATCTGGAGCAACGCCCATGTAAAGTTTCTTTTTGCAATCAACGACAGCGCGCATTGCGACCGCTGATCGATTCATGCAAAAAAATGAACGACTGAGGTTCTTGGACTTTTGAAAATGCACCACGATGTCGCGGGTCGAAAGCAAAGTTGTCTTCTCGCCGGTTTGCGACCGCGATAGGATAAATGCCTTCTAAACTAAAGCAGAGTCTGGCGTTCGGTTCTTCCAAAAAAAGAGCTGGGTCATCAAAGTTTTTGCAGATACTGGCGGAGCGGAAATGAAAACCAGTAGAAACTTGTTGTCTCGTGCAAAAGATGATCGCAATTCCGTCGCCTGGTCACGCTTGGTAGGGATTTACGATCCTTTAATCTCTGGGTGGTTGAGGCGCGCTGGCGTTGAAGAGGGTGACGTTTCGGATATTACCCAGGAAGTCCTTTATGCTGTTGTGACGGAACTGAAAAAGTTTGAACACAACGGCCGAACCGGTGCATTTCGAAATTGGCTGCGGAGAATCACGATCAATCGTTGCCGTCGTTATTGGGACGTTCAAAGAAAGCACTTCCCGGCCGATCGAAAACGTGAATCAAACGAAGTCCTTGATCAACTGGCCGACCCCAACAGTGAGTTGACGGTTCGCTGGGATCGGGAACACGATCACTACGTAGTGAATCGAATTCTGGAGTTGATTCGGCCCGAGTTTGACGACAAGACAATTGCCGCCTTTTATCGAGTCGCGATAAAAAAAGAGCCCGCCAAAACAATCGCCCAGGACCTGAGTGTTTCCGCCGGCCAGGTTTATAAATTCAAATTTCGAGTGATGCGGCGACTTCAAGAAGAGGCTCAGGGACTCGTTAACAACGAGCAGGTTCCAGCACTCTTTGAATCCTTGTCCGATTCGAAATCATCAAACACGGTTGACACTTAGGCACCTTTGCCAGCCAACGCATCGGTTTCGCCGACGCACAAGTTTGAGCCAACGCAGAGCGTTATTATGAAAAGCGAAATATCCCATCATCCCGACAAGCAAACCTTGGAGTCGTATCTGGCCGATCGGCTTCAAAACGAGCGAGCCGCTGAAATCAACGACCATGTCGAGAACTGCTCGATTTGCCTGGCGGCCCTTGATCAACTAAGTGATCCGTCATCAGAAGTGTCCGAAATGCTTGATGCGATCGAATCGGATATTCCAAATGCATCCGGCGCATCGAATCGTGAAGACGAGCGGGCGGCCAAGCTGCCGAGTTCGGATGGGATCGAGTTTCAACAGGGGAGTCGTTACGTATTGTTGGGTGAAATTGCCCGCGGTGGTATGGGGACCGTGCACCGTGTATTCGATCGGGAGCTTCAAAGGGAAGTCGCCGTCAAGGTGATTTCGGATTCTGACCACTTGAGTCATGATGACGTGGCTCGATTTCATCGCGAAGCCAGGATTTGCGGGCAGCTTCAGCATCCCGGAGTGGTTCCCATTCATGAACAGGGGAGGCTCAAAGACGGTCGGCAATTCATCGCCATGAAATTGGTGGGTGGCAAAACACTCAGTGAACTTATTGAATCCGAGTCGGAAACATCGCAGCAGAAAAGCCGATTGCTTGAAGTCTTCAGCCAAATATGCCAGACAATGGCCTACGCTCATGCAAAAGGCATTATTCACCGAGACCTGAAGCCGCAAAACATCATGGTCGGATCTTTTGGTGAAGTTCAGATCATGGATTGGGGACTCGCGAAACGCGTCACCGATGCTTTGGCCGATTCCGATGAGAATCAAGCGAGCCACCCAGAAACCGAAATTGCGCTGGGTCGGCTTGACCAAACCCAGGCAGGGTCGATTCTCGGAACGCCCGCATACATGGCGCCGGAACAGATTCTGGGTAAATCGACGGATCAACGCGCGGACGTATTCGCACTTGGCGGCATTTTGTTCGAGATCTTGTTGGGCGTACCGCCATTTGGTGACGGGACTTTTACGGGAACCGTGGCAAGGGCAAAAGAGAGCGAGTTGGGCAAAGTGCTCAGCGACTTGGAATCCTGTGGCGAAGACCGAATGCTCAAGGAACTCGTGAAGGACTGTCTGGCCCCGAATTCGAATGATCGTCCAGACGACGCGTTGGTAGTCAGTGATCGGTTGAGCGCATATTTCCATCAGCGCGATGAGCGACTGAAGCAATCAGAACTCAAGCGAGCGACGTCCGAAGCCCGGTATCAAGCGGAACGAAAAAGGCGGCGCCAGGTGCTCGCATTGTCGACCGCTATCGCCAGCATTGTGTTGCTGTCGGCTGGGGCTGCAGGTGTGTACTGGCTCGACCAGACCGAAAAGAAAAAGGAACGCGAATCCAAGATCAGCGATTCCATCACCGCTGCTAGACAATTGCAATTTGGACCGGCCGACGAATCCCCATCGACGCAGGGAAAACGCCTGACTGACGCACTGCTGCGTCTCAAGCAATCAGAAGAGCTGGTCGACAGGACGATCAATGAAAATCTGTATCAAGATTACGAGCAGCTCAAGGAATCCATCGAAAGCGCGGTCGCAGTTAACGAAGCGAATGCGCAGAAACTTCGGCGCGAGGACCAAATGGTGGACGCGATCGAAGGTGCGATTCAGCTCTCCATTTATGCCATGAGTCAACTGGAAGATTCGGAGCGTTTACACCTCAAGCCGCAAGTCAAGAAAACGCTTGCCGAAGCCTTCGCAGAATTTGGAATCAAACAGAAGGGTAATATCCAACGGGTCCAAGAGGTGATTCGCGAAAGCGGCATTCAGGAAAAGCTGATGCATGGTTTGATTCTTTGGCGCGATCAGTTTACCGAAAATGCGGAAGACCTGAACGGTGACGAAGTTCTCTGGTTGGATGAGATTCTCGAAGCGGTGGATCCGGACGATTTTCGCGCCGAACTGCTGGCCATCACAAGAGACCCTCGGCCAGGTGAAATTGCAAATCTAATGTTGGATCCTCGTACCTACGAATCGATCGTTTCGATCTACCTGCTGTCCTATACCTTGAACTCGCTCAACGAAATCGAAATGCGACACGAGCTGATGTTGAGGTCCCATCGGCATTTTCCGGGCGATTTTGAAATCAACTGGCAATTGGGCGATTACTTTTTGAACGGAGAAACCCAAAGCCCGGAAAAGGCACTTCGTCACCTTACCGTTTGCCTGGCTTTGCAGCCCGACAACCCGCTGGTTCTGCTCAACGTCAGTAGCGCGGCATACCGCGTCGGCGATCACGACTCGGCGATTGAATTTTCAAAGCGACTTGCCGTTCTCAAGCCAGATTTTTATCAACCTTTCGTGAATCTCGCGGCCGCATTCAATGCGAAAGGTGAATCCGAAGTGGCGCTGAAGCACATTGACCAGGCAATCAGGTTGCAAGAAGCATTTTATGAAAGCCACTTCAATCGAAGCGTCATCTTGTTCCGGCTCAAGCGATACAAAGAGGCGCTCAAATCGGTCAAACGGGCGGAAGAATTGGCGCCGAGCAAAGAGGCACTTTGTTCTTCTTGTCTTATGCGTTTTCGAGTTTGTGTCCGGCTGAACCGACCGAAACAGTCGATGAAGGCTTTGGAGGACGCGCTTGCGGCGAAGCCCAGGGACATGAAGGCGTTGCAGTGGATGGCCCAAGGGTTTCGGATGCAAGGAAATCTCAAACGATCGGTCGAGATTTATCGTCAGTTGGTTGAATACCACCCCAACGAGATTGTCCATCATGTCGGATACGCGCAACTCCTGATCATGTCCCGTCGCTACGAGGAAGCCGAAGAAATTGCTCGCCATGCCCGTTCGCGCGGATTTGTCGAACCAGAACTGGGCTTCATTATTGCCCACTCCATCGCAAGACAGGGAAAAACCGAACAGGCGACGGCCTTGCTTTCCGAATTCATCGAGCAATATCCGAAGCACGGGCGGGCCAAAAAAATGTTGGCCGATTTGAAAGATGGTCAACTCGAACCGATCCGATAGTTGGAGAGCCCGAGGGTTCCTTGGTCGCGGGCTTTCGCTTGATCGCTTTTTGACAAATCACTGACGCGGTCGGGGACTTGCACGAAAGGGGGCGGGGACTTGCACGAAAGGGGTCGGGGGCTTGCGCGAAAGGGATAGAAAAAACAGCGAATTGACGCCGCACTTTGCGACGCCAATCCGCTCAACCGGTGCTTTTCATGCGAGGGCAGTCGCCGAAAAGCAGAAGTGTTCATCCATCCGCTTGTTGTGATCGAGTTTCCCTTGTTTGCCCAATAGCGAACTAGCCTTCCGATCATTTCCTCCGATTGGTCCGATAGCTTTGGTTCTTGGAAACCGATTTTCGTCTAATCGCCTCCCCGGCAATCTCGTACGACCCAGCTTGTTGCTCCCGATGAAGCATTGCATCGGCCTTCGATTTCGTAACGATCGCTGCCTCTTAGAAACTGGATTGCTTCTTCGTCGGTGCCCGAGAAATGAAATCGATCTCGAGCCAGTCTCATGACCCGCTTAAAACAGATTTGCTTCGAGCCTTCCTTGAATTGATCGATGGCCAGTTCGAGCATGGCCAGATTTAGCTGTTTCAGTTTGCATTGCGGGTGTTCGCCGAGAGGGTTTTTTGCAAATCGCACGACTCAAGTCCTTGCGGGAATTCCAAGTGCTGGATGAGACACGAACGATCGGATCCAAGTCGCGGAATTCTTGAAAGCTTGGCGACATCAGAAATCAGTTGTTCGCTCGTCTCAAAATGCTGATATAGCTAAAGCGTCCCCAGAGTCACGATCTTCCAGCGTCGCTCAATAATTTTGAATAATTTTGTTGCTCGTATTGCCGATCATCTCGCGCGATTGCTATCAGTGCTGGCAAAACAGCCAAAACCGTTCACGCCTGCCAGCTTGAAACCGGCATGATTGAAAAAACGGGTAATGATGATTGTCCGATGAGTTCCTTTTGGGGCGTTTATGGAATCCCATTTTGGGACTCCCCTGCCCCTTCGCCCCGTTCGATTTCAATCCTCTATAATGGCGAACTTAGAAAAAAATCATTCAGGCTTTTGTACCTGAGCATTCAATTGAGGAACCCCACATGATTTCCCGCCGCAAGGCCATTGGGCTCGCCGTAACGGTATTTGTTTTCTGCTTCACCAATCTGGCCACGCAAGGATTTTCTCAGACCGAAACGAGTTCTCCTGTTTCCAGGACGTCCGATCCCGATTCGAGACCGCCCAATATCGTTCTCATCATTTCGGATGATCAGGCTTGGACGGATTACGGATTCATGGAGCATCCCGTCATCAAGACACCTTGCCTCGATAAATTGGCAAAAGAGAGTTACGTGTTTACGCGCGGTTACGTGCCCACGAGTTTATGCCGTCCGTCGCTGGCGACCATCATTACCGGCTTGTTTCCCACGCAGCATGGGATCACGGGGAATGATCCGCGGCCGATCTCCGTTGATCTTGAAAAAACGAAACCGGCGGAACGGCGCAAACTTTGGCAAGAAGCCAATCAGTCTCTGATCAAACGAATGACAAAGCTGCCAACGATTCCGCGAATGCTGAAATCGAAAGGATATGTGAGTTTTCAATCCGGAAAATGGTGGGAAGGAAACTTTGCAAATGGCGGATTTGATGAAGGCATGACTCATGGTGACCCGAAGCAAGGTGGCCGCCACGGCGACAAGGGATTGAGAATCGGCCGTGATGGATTGCAACCGGTTTTTGACTTTATCGACAAAAGCCAGGACAAACCGTTCTTCATTTGGTATGCGCCGTTCTTGCCGCACACGCCCCACAACCCACCCGAAAAACTTTTTGAGAAGTACAAGTCGGATCGCTATCCCGATCGATTGGCGAAATACTTTGCGATGTGCGAGTGGTTCGATCAAACCTGTGGCGAGTTGGTCGACTACATTGATGAGAAAAAGCTCAAAGAAAACACGGTCTTTATTTATGTGACGGATAACGGCTGGATTCAACGCACGGACAAAACCAAGGTGCCCGAGGGTTGGCGGAACTCGTTTGCGCCCAAAAGCAAACAGTCACCTTTCGATCAGGGTATTCGCACGCCGATCATGATTCGTTGGCCGTCATCCATTGAGCCGAAGATGGATCGGGCGACCCTGGCGAGCAGTCTGGACCTGGCCCCGACGATTTTGAAGTTGGCGGGTTTGGAGCCGACAAAAGACATGCAGGGAATCGACTTGCTCCCAGTTGCAAAAGGCAATAAGTCGACTCGGAAACGCATTTGGGGCGAGATCTTTGCACATGATATCGCGGACCTTCAGGAACCCAAGAGTTCCCTCCTTTATCGGTGGTGTATCGAAGGGTTTGACAAGGTGATTGAATTTCACGATGGTCGCGTGCAGCGTTATGAAACGGTGCATAAACGAAAAGATCGAGACGCAAAACTTTTTAATTTGAAATCGGATCCCTACGAAGTACTGGATGTCGCCAAGGAAAACACCTACCGCGTTCGGGAACTTCGCGAGTGGATTTCTGAAATGGCTTCGGAAACGTGGCTATTAAAAATCAAAGAGTAGCTTCCCGGGAGTTCTTGCACGGCAGCATCTTCATTCGCCCCTTGGCTTCAACTAAAATTGTCCCCGGAAGCCGGGTGTGCTCTTTGCATCCCGGCATGAGATTCGTCACGGGACCATCGCATGCGCTTGCATCTGAAACTTTCTTTGATTTGTATTGCTCTTTGTTTTTCGCTGGGAATTTTTGCAGATGCAAAAGAAACCCGCAGCGACTCCGCAAAACCGAATATCGTCGTCATCCTGGCGGATGATTTGGGGTACGGCGACGTTCAGCCCAACAATTCAAAGTCGAAGATCGAAACCCCGAATTTCAATCGCTTGGCTCGCGAAGGCATGAATTTTACCGACGCCCATTCACCCAGCGCGGTTTGCACGCCCACGCGGTATGCATTGATTACCGGGAGATATCCCTGGCGCTCGCGGATGAAACGCGGTGTGCTTGGCGGTTACTCGTTGCCTTTGATTGAGAAAGACCGGCAGACCATTGCTTCGGTGATGAAAAAAGCAGGATACTCGACCGCCTGCGTCGGCAAGTGGCACCTGGGATTGGGGTGGCAGTGGAAGTCGCCTTTACCGAGAGACATTAACAACATGGGGATCCCGAGCAACAAGCCGGGAAATGTTGACTTCACCAAACCACTGACGCATGGCCCGACTTATTTGGGATTTGATAGAAGTTTCATCATTCCTGCGTCTTTGGACATGAGCCCTTACGTTTATGTCAAAGATACGAAAGTAACGGCAGTTCCAGACAAGATTTTGCCCGGCAAACGGTTTCCCGCATTTTATCGTCGCGGTGAATTGGCACCGGATTTCAAGATGGAGGATGTCCTTGATCGTTTGACGAAAGAGGCTTGTGGATTCATTGGTGAACAGGCAAAAGCCAAAAAGCCTTTCTTCCTTTACTTTCCACTCTCTGCGCCTCACAAACCCGTATTGCCTCATCCTCGCTTTGAAGGAAAAACAAAATTCGGCCCCTATGGCGACTTTATCAAACAGGTCGACTGGACCGTTGGCGAGGTAATGAAGGCGCTGGAGAGTAACGGTGTCAGTGATAACACGATTTTGATTGTTACCAGCGACAATGGTTCGTTCATGTACAGGTATCCGAACCAGCCGAAGGATCATGCGGTTAATGAGACCGTTCAGGGTTTTCACCCGGACACTCATACTTCGAATGGACCACTTCGCGGAACCAAGGCGGACATCTGGGAGGCCGGGCATCGGGTGCCCTTCATGGTCCGTTGGCCAGGAAAAGTCAAAGCGGGAACGAAGTCCGGCAAAACAATTTGCCACACCGATATTTTGGCAACGGTTGCAGAGGTGGTCGGTGCAGATTTCGATCGCAAAAGTTCCGAAGACAGTTTCAGTTTTCTCGACGCCATGGAGCAACGCAGCGAGATGAATCGTGCGCCTGTGATTCACCAAAGCGGAAGTGGTTTCCTGGCCATTCGATCCGGCAAATGGAAACTTGTTCTTGCAGACGGTTCGGGCGGGCGCGAGCGGCCCCGAGGGAAAGCATTCCAAAAACCCTATCACCTTTATGATCTCGAATCCGACTTGGGCGAAACCAAGAATGTTGTTGCAGATCACCCGGAACTGGTGGCCCAACTAATTGCCAGCTTTGAAAAGATTTCGCACAAGGATCACGTATCCCCGGCGAATAACAAAAAGAAGGCAAACAAAAACAAAAACAAAAAATAACGAGGGCCGATTGATCGATACGCCTAAAGAATCATCAATCGAACGATGGATGATTCGGGCGACGATATGAACGATTGGAATTGCAAGAATTGCAGTGTAAAAGTCACAGGCCACTTCGACGTATGTTGGAACTGTGGCTCCGATCGATTCGGCAATCGGGATAGGCAATTTTCTGCGACGCAGGACGATTCTTCATTGGAGTCCGCAGATCGAGACGCAGACGGCGGCCCCACTCCCTCGCAAATTCAGGAAAACTTCGCTTGTCCCAAATGTGGCGGAGACTCGGCACAAGTCGACGAAATCTACGCACGATCCATTTCGGCACTTCAGGGGAAACGATTCTACTATGCCATCAGCTGCCAGCGTTGCGGCTTCACGGAGTTTTTCAATTCGTCCATTTTGGAACAGCGAACGGGCGTTCAGGATTTTTTTCGGTCAATTTTTAACCCTTGAATCGATGAATCGCCATTCTAGGCAAGAAAATGCCTTCAATTAGCAACCATTGGCTATAGGTTGCTTGAAATCGGGATTCCCGTATCGACCTGGATAGAGAAAATTGACTAACATTCGCGCCCTTCCTACGATTCATCAGTAGGATTTACTGGCAAGGCGATTGTGACTGGTGACCTCAGGATGTTGGTTACAACTTAGCTTCAACTGGAACTCAACATGAAGCGTAAAGCGATCAAGCGATTGATAGGTGCGGCGACTCATAACGCAATCCTGGCCGCCTCAGGCTTATTGGCGATTGCATTTTGCTGTTCGGCTTCTTTCGCTGCAGCACCCCAGAAAGATGCGAACTCGCTGGAGTGGCCGTCGGAAAACCGAGCGAGCGATCCTGGAATCGACGAGAATCAAATCAAACAGCTTTGTTCCGATTTGGGGAGTCCGAAGTTCGCAACACGCGAGCGAGCTTCAACATTATTGATTGAATCGGGATTTCGCTGTGTACCGCAACTTTGCGAGATGCTCAACCAAGGCAACCCGGAACAACGATACCGTGCCGCGGATATCCTTGTGAAGATCGGGATTGGCAAGGATGAAAAACAAGTTGCCAAAATGACTCGGATCTTGCATTTGCTTGGTACCAATGGGTACCCCAGTCTTTTGGTGAAGGCGAAGCAGGCACGGTCCATTTGGAAACAACAGCGGATCGAAAAAACAGTTGAGAAAATTACTTCACTTGGCGGAAAGGTCGTTGGAGTCGGTGGCCAGTCAGGTGGGATGGCAATGATCGAGGGCGGACCCATTTTCATTGAGCGAGGCGCGATCATCCGTACCTTCGAAAAGCCAAGCAAAGTCGCGAAGAAGGCGACCGAGCAATCTCGGCCCGCATCGGAAACTCAAATCCAACGGCTCAGCAAAGAGCAGGTGCTTGCGAAGGTCAACTCGATATTGTCGGCAAGCGAAAACGAAGACGCATCCGAGTTGCGACTTCTGAATCTCGATCCGCAGCGGTCGCCACCCGGCTCACCGCATAGTCGCAAGGACTTTTCTGTGGTGGGGGCTCGGGATCTCGATATGTTTCTTTCCGGCGCCCAGGTGGCTACGCAAGGATTTGCGATCACGATCGACAAAAACTGGAAAGGCAAAAAAGCGGATTTCAAAGTGATGACGGATTTGCCTTCGGTGAGTTCATTGTCGATTTCCGAAATTGAGCTGGATCGCGAAATGTTTGAAGTGATTAATCGACTTTCATTGAGTTCACTTCAATTGCACCGGTGTTCGTTCGATTCGAAGTCCGTTCGTGCATACGCCGCCAAACATCCAACCGTTTACTTGGATGTTCGAGGCAAGGCTTTGCTGGGTGTGCGTGGCCCCTTGGCAGGGGTTGCCACCATTGAGCCTCCATCAAGTCCGAATCGAGATGCCAAACCCCAAAAAGAAACCTGCGAGATTACCGATGTGATTGCCAACTCCGCCGCGCAGAAAGCGGGAGTGAAGGTCGGCGATATCGTGCTTGCTGTCGACGGCAACGAAATCCAAAGTTTTCAAGATCTCGTCTACGAAATCGCTGGGCGGAAAATTGGTGAGTCCGTCAAAGTTTCGATCAAACGCGGGGATAAGAAAAAGGAACTGACGCTGAAGTTAGGAGATTCCTCGGATCCGAACGTCGCGGTGGACGACTAAGCGCAGCGACTTGAGATGGCTTTCCATCTGTTGCGTCCAAGATGGAGGTCCCTTCGACTCTCTCAAAGCACGAATGCCGCGATGTAAAACACCCATCCGGTGATCGACGTAAGCGCCATCAGCGACGCGGACAAAATACCCCAGGTCTTATGCCGCTTGGAGTATTCATTGGGTTCTGCCTTCCAGCCGAAATTTTTCAACGCTTGGAAAATGGTCCAGCCCCAAACAAACGGAGTCGGGACCGCAAAGATCAGATGCAAAATCAGGAATCGGTCAACCCAGCCGTCCTCGTAAAGCCGCGATTGCGAGGCGAGAGCTCGCCAATCGGTGATCAATCTCAGGTCGATTTCAAAAGCGACAATGGTCACCAGCAACACAGCCGCCGTCGCGATCTGAATGTTTCGATGCAGCGCGTAAAGCTTGCGGTACTTGACCAGGTAAAGACTGAGCGCCTGGATCGGCAACACGGCCATCATCGCGATAAAAACAACATCCAGCATGACGGATCCGCGATGTGGCAAAATGCCCTGCCCCAGCATCGATGGAATTTCACACAGTTGAGTTGTTGCGAAGACGAACGTCGGCATTGGCGGATCCAAAACGTATATGATAAGCGGCTTGTGCGGAATCTCCAGAAGCGTTCCATCGCTGTCCGTACCGCCAACCGTTTGACGCCAACCTAAACCAAGCGTTGCGAAAACGCAATTCGCTTGGGCGACTTCACGGCTCTACTTGGCGAAATGAAAGGCAGAGACTATTTTTAATGCCGATTCGTTTGACGTTTGAGCGGCAGCTGTGGCCCTTCGAATCCAGGATTGTTGGATTGGATGGCAGTCAGTCTCGGAGATCGAGTCTGGTAGCGAATTCCATTGCCAGCCCCTAAGTTATCATTGCTGGAATCAGGATCCGAACCGCACGAACTGGTTCTTGTCTTGTATTGGGTCTGTCGGCGATTGCTTGTCGGACCCAGGATACAACGAAAGTCTAAGGAAAAAACCTATGGCCGAGTGGCGGAATTGGCAGACGCTCAGGACTTAAAATCCTGTGTCCGTTAGGACGTGCGGGTTCGAGTCCCGCCTCGGCTACTAGAGTATCAACCGACGCAACATGTCAATTGTTGTGGTCGTGTCTTTTTCCCCTTCGTCTTCTTCCCACTCGTCTTCTTCCCCCTCGTCTTCTTTCATTGAGTTCGATACTCATAGGGGGAAGCTCAAGGGAAGCAAGTTGACAATCGGACGTTCGTGTACAAAGAGAGTTTCGTTCGCCGCTGACAGGCCTATAGCTTGATGACTTTCGTGCCGGCAATTTCGTCGTGCAGGCATTTTCGGTTTTCCCGAAAGATAAACAGAGCGTCGATAAGTCCGATAAAACTGCCGACGACGGGAATGTAGCTGAGCACCCAGATGGGTAAGTAGCGTTTTAGGATCAGCTCGACAAAGGGCACGATCTCGCCGTCCTTCTCGGAAACAATTTGCGTGCCCATCGCCATCTTGCCGACCGTTTGTCCTTTGGACGCCAAGAAGTACCCTTGGACGGCAAGAAATACTCCAATTCCCATCAAAGCACCAATCACGGTCGTAAGCAAATCGAATTCGAAACTTTCCAAAACGATCCCGAAAGAAGTCAAAACCATTCCCAAGACAAATCCGGCGCCGAACAGAATTGGCACCATAATGATTCCGTCGATCAAAGAACCAAGGAACCGTTCGCCCAAGGTTGCCAGTTGCCGATTGTCCCAGCCAGGCTTTGCTGGCTTTTGTTGCTCCAGGCCGCTGCTTGGACTCGCATAGGGATTCGGATGGTTGTCGTCAAAACCTTGGTTCATGATAAGCTCTGGGAAAAAATGGTCTTCTAACAACGTGCGGCGGACTCAACCGGTTTGCATCGAGGAATCAAAAGCGATCCGACCAATAATTTTGCAAAGCCCGAACCGACATTCAAGAATGCGGCTTCTTGGATTCAATTTGAATTTCAGGCTGCCCTCAGTAAACGCATCTTCCAAGTGCCGTCAAAATTTCCTTGGTAGAAATCTTTCAGCTGCGGTTGGCGTTGACCCGCTCTCGCCGAAATTCTTTGGCTTCGCAAGTGTGGACCAATGTGCTGGGGCGTTCAGTGTCTTGAGAATTTTAAACAAAACCGGTGGAGGAAAAATCCGGCGCGCAGTTACCAGCAGGTCACCGAATTCGAAATTCAAAATACACGTGAAAATGTGGGGGAAGCGATGAAACGTTGGCTGGTATTGGGATACGGGGTATTCGCCTAT
>CAYSXI010000148.1:0-13455 GCA_964434955.1 uncultured Pirellulaceae bacterium | reverse complement strand
ATCGTCATCGAGTTTAAGTGCATCCTGGTCCGGAGAGACGAAGACCATTCTTACATTTTCGAACTGTGAAAGTGCGATGGCCAGAGAACGCACTGTCCGTCCTCGCCCCATGTCGCCGCAGAAGCAATAGGTTTTGTTCGCAGGCGATTTGGTCAAATCCGGAAAAGACTCTCGAAGGGTTTCAAATCGGGAGGGGCCTCCGACCTGGCTCGAATCGAACTGAAAAGTCCGTTGAATGGTGTAGGCATCGAGAAGGGCCTGGGTCGGGTGTTCATCGGATCCGGAACCGCCGTTGATGATCGGGACGGATCTCATCTCTTTCTGTTCAAGCTCGTTCATCAAGTAAGCGCAACACTCGGCAAAATTTGCGACCGGGCTACGCATGATGATCACGTCAAAATAGCTACTGAACATCCGGATGGAGTCCATGGGGGACTCGCGTTTGACTTCGCTGCTCGTTTGTCGATCTCGCACCTCGTTGCAAGTCAGTCCCATGATCTGGCAGGCTGCCATGAAGGACAGGAATGTTCGGGTGGACGGTTGAGTGAAATACAGCATTGCACGCTTGTGCGAAAGCAATTCGCGTAGCCGGTCGCACCCCTTTTTGGACTTGGACAGCTGTCGGATTTTGTCCGCGGAACGACAGAATCGCTCGAGCAATTCCGGTGTCAGCTGGGCGCCAAAAATTAGGTGTTTGAGACGACCATTCCGTTGAAACTGCTCGATCTTGTCGTGGGGACGTTGAGCAAGACGGCTTTCAAATTCCCCTAAGTCGGGATTGGGATCATTCATAGAAGCGCGTATCAATCAGCAACTGGATGTTGGCCACGGGTGGATGTTGGCCACGGGCCAAGTAATTCGTGCCAAAGATAACGCCTTTAATCCAAGTTGGCTATAAGTTGCCGATTATTATCGGATCGCAATTCAGACTTTTTTCTTTTTCTTGATCCGTCTCACCTTCTTGACCACTTTCTTGACGACTTTTTTACGCGGTCTTGTTGAGCCTGCAGCGGCGGCGGGGGCGCGATGATTGGCTCGCGGGTGAGCCTGTTCGTAGACTTGTCGCAGTCCGGTCGTGCTGACGTGCGTATAGATTTGGGTGGTAATGAGGCTCTTATGTCCCAGGAGTTCTTGCACGCTTCGAATGTCCGCCCCTCGGTCCAGCAAATGGGTCGCGAAGCTGTGCCGAAGTGTATGAGGCGAGGTTCGTAAATCGAGTCCGGTCTCTTTCAAATACTTTTCGATCATTCTGGCGATGCTTCGGGTCGTGATTCGATTCCCGAACTTGTTGACGAAAAGCGGGGCCGAGGGCAGCTGCTGCGTTTCACGCGAGAGTTTTCTTTTGCGGGTCCAGCTTTGGATCGCCCGGACCGCGTAGGATCCCAAAGGCGAAAGTCGCTCTTTCTTGCCTTTTCCACGAACCCGAACGATCCCTTCTTCGAGGTCGAGGTCCACGTCATTGATGCCGACCAACTCACTGACACGAAGCCCGGCGGAATACATGACCTCCAGAATCGCCCGGTCGCGTAATCCCATGGAATCGGAATCGGACGGGGCCGATAGCAATTTGCCAATCTCGTTGGTCGTCAGGAAATGCGGAAGCTTGCGTTGCCTGCGCGGATTGCGAAGTGGTTTTGCCGGATTGTGATCGATCAGCCCTTCGCGTTGAGCAAATCGAAAGAAGCTCCGCGCCGAGGCCAACTTGCGGGCAATGGTCGATGCCGCGTAACTGGCTTCGTGCAATGCCGAAACAAACTTGCGCAAATCCGGTGGAGAAACGTCGCTGGGCTGAAGCGAACGGCCGGCCAAGTCCTCGAGAAACTCAACCATCGACTCCAAGTCCTCACGGTAGGACTTGATCGTCAATTCGGATGCATTTCGTTCCGCCTTCAGGAATCTTAGAAATCGGGGAACGGTTCGATTCATCGTGGACCGCTTTCCAGGGGAAGGATCGGAACGCGAGTGCTGCCAAACGCAGCCATTCGACTAAATTTCGTCAGAGACGATATCGTCAAAAAGAAAGTCGTCGAACACCGAGCCTTCATCGAACTCAGCGTCCACTTCCGAATCGTATTCGACTGCCGTTCGACGAACTTTTTGACTCAGGACCGCGGCATCGTACCAGCTAAAGCTCATGTCTGGATTGGAGGCGTAACGTCCGAGGGTTCGCAGAGTTTCTGCGCGAGTTTCGTCATTGAAAAGAAAGACGTAGCGTTCTTCGCCTTTGACAAGTGCAATCACATTGATGTCTTTTGCCACATCCAGCTCCGCGGTGTGATTCAAGAAATGGGAAGCCTTCAAGCTGGCATCCATTGGGTCGGCAAGAATTCCATTCTGCCAGTCGCAATTTGCAACTAACGAATCCTATCGGATGAATCACACGGAATTCATAAGCGAGGCAGCGAGAGTTTGGAAAGTAGTTCCGAAAATCGCCTGCGATCCGTTAAAAGTTGAATTGTCGATCAAAAACGATATCACACGGGTGATTGCGTTCTCTGCGAATCAACACTGATGATCGTTACAGACCGTATAGATGAACATCATTTGAGACTATCAATGTTCTTGTAGGGATAGCGAACGTTTCGGCTCGCGCGAATCTTGACGGATGTCATCCAGCTGAATTGAGTCTCGGCTTGGTTCGAGGGATCCGGATCCTTGAGCGGTTTGCCGTCGGCTTCCGCGTAGATGGTGCGAACGAGGGGCACCGTTTGCGTGGCCTCTGGAGCCAGGACAAAATTGGTTCCGCGCGTTACTTGCAGCCACGTGTTGTCTCGAAATCCGGTCAAAAGTCGTTTCCTCGCTTTGTCTGCCAATTGCTTGCGAACTTCTTGAGTCAATTCCGGATTCTTGTCGATTAATTTGATCAATTTCTGGGTCTCAGAAACATCAAAAGGGACCCAGCCATGGGGGGGAAGAAACACCTCAAGCTTGCAGTGGCTGGGACTGGCTTTTTCAAACATCGCCATCCCATAAGTCACCCGAGCAGGGTAGCCAAGCTTGCGGCCCAATGCAGAACAAAGCCCGTGGTAATCACTGCAGTGACCCTGTCGCTTGTCCAACGCGTGACCGACATCGGCTTTCAACGAAGCGTTTGAGTGACTGTAGCTGAGGTTTTCGCTCGTCCAATCCAAAACGGCTTGGACGTCCATCGCTGTTCCTTTTTTCTCCGGCACAATTTCGTTTAGCACCGAATCAAATTCTTTTTTGACTTTGCTATCAAACTCGGTTCGCAGAAAGGGTTGAAACTCTTCCGGCCAACTCGAAACCGTTTTGACTTGCGAGAGATCAAGATTCCAATTCATCTGGTGCACAACCGCTCGGAAGCGAAACGTAATGATCTGGGCTCCCGCAGGGTTTTCAAATTCAAAATATGCGAACTTGTTGCCGAACTTCTTTTCCTTGTGGAAAGATGGTGTCACATTCGAGGGAAACGTCGAAAAGGAAACGCCACTGATCTGCTGAGACTTGTCGGTCTGGGGAATCGGCAACCAAACCTTCAATTTCTTGGTCTTGTAAGGCGCCGTGACGATGACGCGATAGTCGATGTCATAAGTATTTGCGTTCGAAGTTTGCCCCGACAAGGGTTGCGAAATCGACAGATTTGCCAATTCGGCCGTCGCCGTTTTTTCTGTTTGGGCGTTCAGGGATCCTATGAAACCGGCCAACATTGCCACCGAAACGGCCATCATCAAGAAACGAGCATAAGTCATGTTGAATTCCGTTTGATCTTCGCAAAAAGAAAAGGGCAAAATCGAAACGGAAACCGGGCTGACTTCCGTTCAGGGCGTACGTGTTCGTTTTGGGACTACGTGGTTGGGGCTATTTGGCCAAACGTTTTTCGATCGCTTCGATGGAAATGGGCGTGACTTTTGTCGTCGCAACCAAGTCCGTTCGAAGGATGTCTTTTGCCTTCTTGGTCCCGGTGTCCGTAAATTGGACGACGTAAGCACCAATCGCGATCCCTTGCATATCATAAATGGGAGGCCAAAAATCTTCGGCGCGTGTCGCCAAGGCCCGAGCCAGGAAGCGGGTGGCTCGACCAGAGAAACCGGCGAGGACCATCTCCAAACGTCCTTGGCTTTCACGATGAATATAGAATACCAGCGCCGAAGTTTGTGTATCCGATTCAACACCCGCGTGAACCCAGGACCCATCTGCGGTTTCGCAGTAGATTCCCGGCTCCAGGTTCGCATCCGATTTGCTCAGATTCGTACCGCCAAAGCAACTTGGGGGATGTGGATCGTGATCGCGGTACCGCATGAAAAACGGGCAACGCCTTTCATTTGCCGTTGCCACACCGTCCTGGGATTCGAATGGATCAGTACCAAATGCCCAAGACATCAGTATCTCGACAACTGGGTTGCTCTTGGCACTTCCCAGGCAAACCATCGCCTTGTCACCGGATGAATTGGAAAACTCATCATAGGTTTGGCGGGCACAACGCTGCATTTCATCGTCGGTTGTTTGGCCAGGACTCCAAACCAACGATTGCTTCAAGTGCTCGGGATGAGGCAGGCTGGAAGGAATCGTGCTGGTCATCATGCTGTTTGCACGCTTGAGCTTCGCGGTCCCACCCAAGGTCGTCACGCCGTTGAGAATCTCTCCCAGCAAAACGGAGTCGGATGCCACCACAAAGGAAACTTCCGGGTTGTTTTCTTCCAGGTCGCGGCGGACGCCCAGGCAAATTTCCAATCGTTTTCGGCGAGCCAACAACTCCCAGAAGTTTTCAGGTTCAACGGCGAAAAGTGCCCCCGGCAATTGATCCGCCGTCGCGTGACCGTGCTCAATCAGGTAATCACACAAGCGAGAAAGTGCTTTGAGCGGAATGTATTTGACTTCATTTTTCAGAAGTGCCGCGACTTGATGGCGATCGAGCCCGGTGTATTCGACAATCGATTTGATTGTCCCTGGGCGTTTGCGCGGGTCGGGAACATGGCCAAGAAGTTCTGCTAGCCGAAACGAATATTGCATGGTTCGGGACCTTGGAGGCTGGATTTCGATTATGCGTCGATAACAACAGAGCAATAATCTGCCATTAGATTCAATTTAAGGCTGATTAAGTCGATTTCAATACCCTTGGCCCGATAAAGGCAAAATTTCCTCCAAAAAGCCCTTCGCAAACGGCGGCCAACAATCAATCTGCCGGCGGTTTGGAAAACTGGTGTTTTCCCGAATCCTGATTTCGACTAACGTCCCCGCCCCGTAACGTCGGGGTTTGCGCGCGATGTGCCCGAATAAGCAGATGCTTCCTTTGGGTGGATTCGCTCAAGCAGTGCGCAGTCGTTCAATTTGATAGGAGAAAGCGGGATGGGGGTCATGTCCAGGTGGTTCATGGTATTGGTGGTGCTGTTCGTGTCCGCACAGTCACTTGATGCACAAAACATGCGGCTGAAGTTCTTCAGCAATCAGGTGGACGCCGATCGAAACCAATCTTATCCGCTAACCCAAAAACAGGGTCCCTACCTCATCTTATGCGCGTCGTTCAGTGGTGAGAACGGATTGCGTCAGGCAAATGATCTGGTCTACGAACTTCGATCTCAACACCGAATCGAAGCCTACATTTATCGAAAACAGTTTGACTACTCCGGCAAGATCAAAGGCATCGGCTACTCTTCGACGCAAAAGCAAATCGACAACCAAGGCCAAACGCGCCCGGCGGAAATCAAAATGAAAGCCGCCAATGGAACTCGAATCGAAGAGGTTGCTGTGGTGGTTGGCGATTTTCCGACGATGGACGACAAAGCCACCCAGCAGATGTTAAAGAAAATCAAATACCTAAAACCTCGAACGCTGGAAGTATCCAACGCCATCGATACGAATCAGTCTTTGGGGCACGTCCGAGAAAACTTCCGGCAGTTCAGCAATATCAAAGAGTTGCGGCAGATGGGCCCGATGAGACAGGCCATGGTGATTGCGAATCCACTCTTGCCAGAAGAGTACTTCACGCGAAACACGGTGGATCAGACCATCATCAAGCTCAACAAGGACTTGACTTACACCCTGCTCAAAAATCCGAAAGCCTATAGCGTGCGAGTTGCTACGTTCCGGGGAGAATCGACACTTGGAAAAGGCGTTGAGACACGGGTTCGAACCAATCAGTTTTCATTCACCGGGAATCGTCAACGCAATCAAAAGAGCAAGCTGGCCATCGCTTCGGCCAAAGCGCATCGTTTGACCAATGAACTCCGCAAGGCCGGAGTTGAAGCGTACGAGTTTCATGATCGGCACGAAAGCTATGTTTGCGTAGGCGGTTTTGACTGGGTCAAGAAACCCCGGCGCGACGGCAAAGACGAGTTGAATGTCAACGTCGCTAGAATCATCCAGTCGTATAAGGCCACGGTTGTTAACTTTGGAGAGCATAAAGGCTTGATCCAACCGCGCTCGCTTCCAAAGCTTCGGCACTTGGGCATCGTATTTGACGTTCAGCCGGTTCCGGTAGCGGTACCTAAGATGCGCTAGAATTTCGTCGCATCGTAAAGCAATGGGAAAAACTGGCCGCCTAATTTTTCCCCGTTGGGAATCGGCTCGACACCCTCGAGCAACGGTTCGTCGGTCATGGAGCACACTCCGTCGCGTACCACGTTAATCACCGTGGCGCGACGCATTTGTTCCGAACGATTCTCATAAGATCCGTGAACCAAGAGCGGATGATGAAAGGCACACTCACCGGCCTCGAGTTCAATTGCCACCGGGTTTTGGAATTGTTCCCATTGCCGGTCATCGAGAACTTCACGAATCGCGTCCATGTCGCCAGCCAACCCCGTGATCGGGAGCAGATCCCAACGATGACTTCCGGGGATGTACTGTAAGCATCCATTCTCTTGACGACTTGGATCCAGACCAATCCAACAAGTCAGATGTTCCATGGGTTCGGTACGAGTCCAATAGGAATAGTCTTGGTGCCAGGCAACCACCCCTCCGTGCTTGGCCGGTTTGCAGAACAGTTGGTCATGCCAAAACCGAACGGAACCCTTCAGCAGTTGACTGGCAGGAACGACAAACGCGGGATTCCAAAGCATGTCATGAAACCCGGCACCAATCCGCCAAGCCCCTAATGCGTGGAAGAGTGTCGTGTTGGGATCGGTGGATTCGTTGGAATGGTATTCGTACCAATACTCTTCGCCTTGATGACCCGATTGGGAAAACTGCGAAAGCTCTGAGCGGAGGTGTTCCATCTGTGGTTCGTCGAGAAGTCGAATTCCAGCCAGGTATCCGTTTTCCTCAAAAAACTCAAGCTGCTCCGCCGACAACGAGTATTTTTCGAATTGTTCTTCCGTAACAGGAAATTCAAACAAGTCCGAAACCGGTTCATGTCTCTGCGAGAGATCCGTCGTCATGGAAGCTTCCCGTCGGTTATTTGGATTTCTTGAACATCAGGAAATAGTTGTCGGTCATGATTCCTTTTTCTTCTTTGACCAACTCGAATCCGCAATTCTTGATCTCCGCGACTACGGTTTCTTTGCCGGCGCGAACATGCCCGAGAATAAACTGGCTGCTTTCGCCTTCGATTCTCTCAAAGTCAACGACCACGACGCGCCCATCATCTTTCAAAGCTCGACGAATCGACTTCATGGTTTTTTCGGGAAACTCAAAATGATGATAGGTCGCGCAAATGTAGGCGATGTCGATACTTTTTTCCGGCAAGTCGCAGGAATCCGAGCTGCAAATAACGCCGACAATATTGTTGATCTTTTTTTGCCGTGCCTGTTTTACGATTCGGTAGACAAAGCTACTGGTGATATCCACAGAAAAGACTCGACCGTCATTTCCTACGACCTGTGAAAACACGTTGGTGAAGAGCCCCGTCCCAGCGCCGATGTCGGCGACGACCGATCCTTTTTTGATCCCCGTTAATTTCGCGATCTGCGCTCGCTTGTCGTAGACTTCGCGGCCTTCTCGCTCCCATCGCTCTACCCATTGGCTCGGGTTCCCTTTTAGAAACCCGTCGTTGATACCGGGGCGAACACTTTTTTCTTGAGCGTTCGTCGTTGTCAGATTCCAACTTGCCAAAGACAGGAGCAGCGCCGGAAACAGGTTACGCCAAAGTATTAGAGATCGAATCATTGTTAGACCGTATCAATGGTGGCATCAAGATGGACGTCCGCAACCAGCGAGTTCGTAATGAAGCACATGCCTTCTGCTTTCTCAAGCGAGCGTTGGGCTCGGCTGACATCGGCATCCGCAGGAACTTTCAAGTTGGCGGTGATTTTCATTTCCGTGAAGCGTACGTCACGCTCCACCCGATCGAGTTTGCCTTCAACCGAGCACCCAAGGTCGACGAATTCGAGTTTCGATGCCGCGGCAATCGCGCGAAACGAAAGGACAAAGCAATCGGCAACCGCGCCGACAAGCAAATCCTCCGGCGACCATTGATCGCCTGGTCCGCCAAATTCTTTCGGTGGGGCTGAGGCGAGGTCTGGAAGGCCCGACGCGGTGAGCGAGACGTTTCCTTCCGACTTGGTGCTTGCAGATACGGTGTAAGAATGTGGGAATTGACTCATGGTTTTCTTTCTATCGGTTTATTGAGCTGCCATTTCGGCGAGCGACTCGAGCGTCCAACCGGCTGGCAAAAGGGAGTTCTTGATGACAACCGGAATTCCATCACGAATGACACAGCTCGGGTGTTCTTCGGACGTGTTTTGGACCTGATCGTCGTTTCGAATGACGACGTTGGGACCGATTCGACAGTTTTTATCGACGATGGCGCCGACAATTTCTGCACCCGAGCCGACCCCAATGGGAATCATATCATTCTGGAAATTTTCCTGTTTCGACTGTTCGTCTTCATAGTAGTCGGCACCCATGACGATCGAATTGCGAATCGTCACGTTCTCTCCGATCAGACAACGCAAGCCGATGATGCTGTTTTCGATTTTGGCACCCTTTCCGATTTTGCATCCATCGGCAATCAGGCTGCCCGTGACGTCCGCGTCCGTGAACTGAGTTGGCGGAAGGTACCGCGCACGGGAATACACCGGAGCCTCCCTGGCATAAAAATCGAAAGGGGGATCTTCGCCCGCCATGCTCAGATTGGAGTCGAAGAACGACTTGATGGTACCGATGTCCTCCCAGTAGTCGTCATACATATGCGCTTGGACATGTCGAGAGCGAATCGCGGCTGGAAATACTTCCTTGCCGAAATCGGCGTAATCCGTTTTGTCCAGGGCTTCAACCAAAGTCTTTGTGTTGAAGACATAGATTCCCAGGCTCGCCAAGCAATCTCGCCCTTGGCTGTCGATTCCGCGGGCATCGATCCAGGATGGGTCCATCCGAACCATCGCCAGCTCTTCCTCGGTCTGCGGCTTTTCCAAAAAGCCGGTAACGCGCGCCGTTTCATCAATTCTCATGATTCCAAATGCGCGGGCTTGGTCTCGCGTGACGGGCCGAGCCGCGATGGTAACATCCGCTCCTGTTTCCTTGTGGGTGTTGATCAGTTCGCGATAGTCCATTCGGTAGAGCTGATCGCCCGAGAGGATCACGACATAGTCGATTCCGCGCTGCGACATGTAGTTCAAGTTTTTGCGAACCGCGTCGGCCGTGCCTTGATACCAGTCCTTGCCATCTTCGACCAGCGTTTGTTGTGCCGCCAGCAATTCAACGAATCCGCCATCGAAAGGATCGAAGGAATAGGTCGATCGGATATGGCGATGGAGACTCACCGACATGAATTGCGTCAGAACGTAAATCTGGTTGATCTGGCTGTTGATGCAATTGGAAATCGGAATATCGATCAAGCGGTATTTTCCGCACAGCGGAACCGCGGGCTTCGAACGGATGGAAGTAAGTGGGAACAAGCGGGTACCCCGGCCGCCGCCCAATACAACAGCAATGACGTTGCGCATTTCAATGGCTCTGTAAATTTTTGATCCACCAGAGCTCGTTGCCCTGGTTCGTTTGCCGAACCGAATCTCGCAACCTTGCGTTGCTGCCAAACCGGTTCGGGCCAGAGCCTAAGGTATCAAATTCGTAAAGACGATTACAGTAACCGCTTATTTGTTCTCAACCGGAATCTTGATGGTGAGATTGTGGCGCCGCCGAATGCACTGGTTATTGACGGATTCGCAAATATCACAAAGTCCGAATGCATCTAGCGATAAAACGCCTTTTTGATCTTTGGGGATTTGGATTTCAAATGACAAGGAAATCGCGTCCGTTGATTCCTCGGCCTTGTGCGGCTTGGGATCAAAAATCAATTGCGAAGAAAGCTTGATATTTTCATTGGGCGGCTCAATCCACATGGAGACGGGCTCGGTCGCATGGTTCCACTTCGCTCGATTGACAACATTGAATCCGACATGAACTGCAACAACGTCGCCGGGCTTCGGATTGGTTGGAACAAAGTTAACATGGCTGGTAATCATTTTCTGTTCATCCGGAATCTCGTTTTTCGGGTCCGGATTCTTTGCCGATTTGTCCACCACCATGGAGCGCGAGCGTTGAGCCAATTCCGCTCCGTTGGGCTCGACGGAAAGCGGGTGGGGTTTTTCACCGCGGGCTTCGATTTCTTTCCTCGCTTGGGCTACCCAATCGTAAAAGGAATAAGGCTTTTTCATCCGCGGGCCGTACTGTTGAATCCTTCTCCAGTAGATGTACTGGCGGCGATTCATCTCGTAGGCTTTTTCCCAATGGGAAACGGATTTCTCAAAAAGCTTTTGCGACTGTTGGCCGTCGAGTTCGTAGGCAAATCGATAAGCGGATCCGAGCCGGAATTGAATGTCATAGCGCGAATCGTCCAACTTCCACGCTTTCTCGTATGCTTCGATGGCTTTGGACGCGTTCCCCTTGGTCCGTTTCCAAAGCAAGTATGCATCACCCAGCCCCAACAGCGATTCAATCGATTCCGATTTTCTTACTTCCATTTGCCAATGCGAAATTGTTTTCTTTTCTTCCGCGATTTTGGGTGCTTCACTGGATGGCGCGTCAAAGCTCTTTTCAATGAAGTCCTTGGCAAAAGTTCGTGGGTTGGGGCGTCGGCTTTGGACGATGCCATGCTCATCAATTGCGATGTAAACCGGGACGACGGCGATTCCATTTTGGTTCACGGGGTCCTGGACGATCGGGAAGTTGAGCCCTTTCCATTGCTGGAAAAGCCGACATCGGTCTGCATGTTGTTCCTGAATTAGCCCGATCATCACGAGCTTGTCCTGCTGAATCAATTCTTTGACGTTTGCGTACCAACCTGGTACTGATCGACGACAGCCGGCTCACCAAGACGCGAAATGGACAAGGAGGATTTTCTTGCCACGGTAATCGGAAAGCCGAAGTGGTTTTCCATTATCGATTCGTGGAAGAATGAAGTCGGGATGCGGTTGGCCGACTTCAACTCGGTACTGTGGTGGTTTCGATTGGCCTTGCGAAAGACTCGGCAAAGCCAGCAAGCTGAAAATCAGCAAGCTGAAAACGATGGAGCGGGAAAAGGCGAAGCGACGACGCAACATGTTTTTGCTTTCGTGAAAACGAGTGAAGCCCCCATTATAGGCGGTGAGTATTTCGCTGGCAGTGAGAAAACCGACAAACGGCCATTTCGAGGCGCCGGGATCATGGGACGCTTAGGATTCGTCGGCAAGTTCGACGTTTTGCGTCTGTGGGAGGTCTTCGAGCGTCTCGAGGCCGAACAACTCCAGGAATCGATCCGTGGTTTGGAAAAGCGTTTGCCTGGGCGTCGTTTCCGTTTTTTCCCGCGAAAGCAATCCGCGCCGAACCAATTGCAAAAGAATCGGTCCGCTTGGTTTTGCGCGAATCGTATCGACTTTTTCTTTGGTCAATGGTTGGTTGTAAGCGACCACCGACAGAACATCGATCGCCGGTTGACTTAGTCGCGCTTCCTTGACTTCACCATAGAATCGTTGCCGAACCGGCTCGAATTGCTTGCCGAGGACCATTCGGTATCCGCCGCCGTCGCGCTGGATTCGATAGGCGGCTCCGCTCGCTTCATATTCGTCGTTCAGTTCGTGCGTTAGCTGGGTCACTTCTTTTGGGCTAACGCCGCGCATCAGCGCTGCCAAATTTCGATTTTTCATGGCAGAACCATCCGGTGTTGCCACAAACAACATGGCTTCAAGAATGGACTTCGGTGAAATTTCGCAAGGTGCGTTGTCCGACTCCTCATCCAATAGCATGTCGGCGGAATGGTCTTCGACCGCGGTGTCTTCTGCTGCGCTTTCACCCAATTCCTCGGCGTCGGCAATTTCTTCTGTCTCCGACGCGTCATCGGATTCCATCGCATCGCCAACCGGTTCCGTCGATTCCGTTCCCGCGTTCTGTTCGGCAACCGCTCGCGCATAGGCTTCGCTGAGGGCTTCCAGGGAAAAACCGTCATCCTGCTCGGGTTCTGGTTGTTCCGGGTCGGAATCTTGCAAATTGGCGTCGTCTTCAGTCATGCTGTAAGCTTAGACGCTTTCCCGAAATCCACGCAAGACAAAACCGTTCATTCAGGTTCAACATGAAAACATTTTCGTTGGCGGTGACCTTCGTCTTTTTGACTTGTTGCACAGTGCTTAGCCAGGTTTCCGAGCCTGCCAAACTTGATGGCAGCAAAAAGTTGCCTTCGCATGCCGCAACCAGTTCAAGGAATATGGTTGCATCGGTGCACCCGCTTGCGACGGATGCCGGAATTGCGGCTTTTGAAAAAGGCGGCAATGCGGTCGACGCCGCCATCGCAACCGCGCTGACCCTGGGAGTTGTCGATGGATTTAATTCCGGGGTTGGTGGTGGATGCTTTATCTTGATACGCAGGGCTGATGGGAAATTGATTGCCATCGATGGCCGTGAGATGGCTCCCGGTAAAGCCCACCGCGATATGTACTTGGTTGATGGAAAACCAAATGGTGAGCTTTCGCAGACGGGACCGTTAGCAATTGGAGTGCCCGGCGCGCCGGCCGCTTTTTCCCAGGCCGTGAAACAGCATGGACGCCTGAAGTTCTCTGAGTTACTGCTTCCAGCTGCAAAAATCGCCGAAAACGGGTTCGAAATTACACCCGGATATCATTCTCGGCTTCGGTCCGCCGCGCCAAAGCTTGCCAAGTATCCGGGCTCAGCCGACGTCCTGTTGCAACCCGATGGAAAACCCTGGCCTGTTGGTCATCGCCTGATCCAAAAAGATCTTGCCCGAAGTTATCGAATGATGGCCGAGAAAGGGACCGATTGGTTTTACCGTGGCGAGCTTGCCGAAAAAGTCGAAGCCTGGATGACGAAAAACGGCGGCATTTTGACCGCCAAAGATTTTGCCAATTACAAAACAAAAAGCCGGAAGCCGATTCAGACCAGCTATCGCGGTTATACCATTGTCGGATTTCCTCCGCCCAGTTCCGGCGGTGTGCATGTTGCGCAGATTCTCAACATACTGGAAAACTTTGACCTGGCGGCGATCCATAAAAAAGATCCGGATCAGTTTCGCCACATCATCGCCGAGGCGATGAAACTGGCCTTCGCCGATCGCGCTTTTTGGTTGGGGGA
>CAYSXI010000147.1:1704-13472 GCA_964434955.1 uncultured Pirellulaceae bacterium | reverse complement strand
GGCTTTGTTTTTGCCCGATGTGCCTGATGGAAATTCAATATTCGGGACTTTGGGAAGATCCTTAGGGCGTTCCGATTCCGGTTTCGGTTGAACTAGCCTTTCGCGGCCAATTCGCAAACTTTCATACTGTCCTGCCGGCACGACATAATACCAAAGGCCGAATCGGTTATTTAACTCGTCGACCCGCTTTCGACCTGACTTGATTCTGGCTTCGCGAATCTTCACGTCGTTATCAAACTTGTCTTTGAGTCCACCGAAAGCTGCTTTGTCCGATTCGAACTGGAGCATCGCCGAATCATAGGCTTCAAATGCTTTCTTCTTCGCCGGGGAAAGTGGTGGTCGAGGAGGTTCTTGATTCTCCCCGGGTTTCGCAGGTTGGCGGGAATCTGGTGGCAAGTAGCCGTCCGGTTTTTTGGGCTCAACCGGCTGCTTTGGCATTTCCGGTTTCGGGGGGAGTCCTGATTCGTCAAAGGCCACTCGAACCATCACGTAGCGATTGCGATTGTTTTTGCTGGCATCCGCCGGGAGTTGCCCCGGGTCCTTTTTGACGTCGACGGACTTCAACTCGGCCGCGGGGTCGCTTTGCGGATTGGCCGAAGGCCCTGCGTCGACACCGATTTCCACGGCATTGGTGCTACCCAAAAACAGCTCGCCGAAATAGACCGTGTAGCGAACGCCGCTCGACGTGACCGCAGAGATCATTCCTTTTTCGGCAAACAGTCGCTCACCTTTCTTGGCAGATGATTTCTCGTTGAGGTAAAAACCCTGTTCGCTCAAGTCCCGTTTCGCGACTTGCGCAACGTTCATGATCAACTTCTGCATGTCCGCCTGTGATGTGTCACTGGCAACTTCCTTGAGTGCCTCGATGTTGACCGTAAGGTCTGGAAGCAACAGCGGTTTTTGGTTGGGCAAGAGTTGCTTTTTCCGAACGCCAGCAATTTTCATGTCGTCGAGTAACGCCAAAATGGATTCGACAAATGTTTGGTTCACGTTTTCTTTGCGGACGTCCACTCCCTCCATTTCCCAGGAGTTTGATTCCGGTGTTTTCGAAAGCTTGAACTCGTCGCCGGGAACATATTCTTTGATAATTTCGATCTGTTGTCCGTACTGGACCGCTTTTTCTTTGAAAGTGTAGTTGTAAAGATCGAGTTTCGTAAATTCATCTTTTGAAACCCGAAGCAGATCCGGGTCGATCCATTCACCGAATTTCGTCGAAAGATTGAGGTCCATCTCGACCCGGTACGTTTGATCTTCATCAGGATGGCGCGCGTAAAAGTAGCCCGAATTTTCCGAACCGTCCGCGGCCGGAACCGGCTTGCCAACAATCAGGTCGACGAGCACCTCATCATCTTTGTTTTTCAAAGTGATCCGGGATCCTGTTTCACCCGGCTGGAACGTATCCTCGCTGGCAGGATCGGTATACGATGCGGGGCTGACCACTCCATATTTTTTTTGCTCTTTTGGGAGCCGCCCCTGGAGCATGTCACGCTTGACGCCCATCAAAGACGTGGTGGCCTGCGCGAGTCGGTCGGCTGCTTCCGCGGGATAGCCGTGGTGAGTCGGGATGATCCATGTGTCACCTTCCCGTCGGACGGTGAACTCAACCGGTGCTTCCGTTTCTTGGTCAATTGCCGAAATCGTCAACGAGGCCGCGTCCTTGACATCAAATTCTTCGAAAAAAGGCTCACCGACCAACTCGAAATCAACATTGGGCTTGGGCCTGGTTCCCCATACGACCAATGCAGACACGCCGGCCAAAAGGATGGCAAACCCAGCAAATAGTCCGGTTTTGATCGTTTCGTTCATGTCGTTTGACTCATGGATTAGGAACGTCGACGGGATGGGTCTAAGGAACGGTTTTCGTTACTGATTCGGAAAAACAGGACGACGAGCCCGAGCAGGAATGCGGGCAAGGGCGCGGATACAACCGCGAAAACCCGAATTCGATTCTCCAGGCCTTTGGCTTGTTTTCTTTCGCCTGCTTTCAAGTCGTCGATGTCTTCCTTGAGTTGCTTGTCCAAGTTGGCTTTGGCGATCGAAAACTTGCGTGCTTCGCTCGACCGCGACTGCAAGCCCTGCTGGATCTGTTGAATAACTCCCAGGTCGGAATCTTGCATCTGCCGATCCGCTTTTTTGACCGCGTTCTCCATGTTGATCAGCTTTCGCGAAATATCACGTTCCATTTGAGCTTGCTTCTTGAAGCGCGAATTGCGGAAAGCAGCGACGCGTCGCTCGACTCCCGTGAGTGTTCTGGGACGAGGCCGGCGACTGCGCAATTCAACAAAATCCGTTTTGTCGGCCAGGGATTCGATGCAGTTTTGGAAAAACATGACGTTGTCGGGTTTGGTCTTCAGCGATTCGATCTGTTCGAAATAAAGATCGGTGACAAAGTCGCAATCGGCAACAAAAACGACGTTCATGGTTTTGTCATTTTCCAAATCCCCCGTGATGTGGGCCGCAATGGTCTGGGGTTCGCCAAAGATGATTGTCACCAATCGATAAATCTCCAGTTTGTCGCCGGGTCGGACGGTTGCCGCGTCAGTTGACAATTGCACAGTCAACAAATCACCCGGCTTCAACTCGTCTCCGTCGTAAGAGAGGGATTCGATTTCAACGTCTGCAATCTCATCATCACCGCGAACGATTTTGATACGATCGCCATCTTTGGGCACACCGCCCGACAACGTTTTCAGCTCAATGCGATTTCCTTGAACCGTCTTTACGTAGTCAGCATTGAGAATGGTTTTGTCAACGACGTTGTCCACGTTTTTGCGAATCCGGGCAAAGGCAACACCCGATTGCGGCATCACGATCGGTTCCATTTTGGTCTTTGGTTTTCCGGTAACCATGTCGATGACGGGTCCGCTGGGGCCATAAACGGGCTGTTCCTCGTACATGTTTTCGATCAATTGGTTCCAGGTGAATCGGCCCGAATCTTTGCCAAAGGTAACAAGGGGTTGGAAATTGGTTTTCGAGCCAGGCAACTTGGAAATCGCACCGGGGTAAAAGAACAGCATCCCATTCAAACTCTGCGAGATCATGTCATCTTCGGCAAAGGGATTGGTGTTCCCATCCCGGTTGGCGAAGACAAAGAAATTGTCGCGAGGGCCGAAATGATCCGGCCACCGTTCGCTGATCGTCTTTTGCCATTTGGGTTCGAAGCTGGAAGGCGGTCTTTGATTGCTCCAAACCGTATCCCCATGATTCCATTGAATCCCCAGGGTATCCAAAAGCGTTTTCGCCGTGCCATTGTCAGCTTTGGGAGGCAGAAAAGGAAAGCGTTGCATTCGCGCCGGGTCAAACTCGGATGAAAAAACAGCCCAAGGCGATCGCGCGTTGAAACGCTGCTGCATCGGTGCGTTGATGACGCCGATCTGTTCCGGTTGTAAAGTTGTAAACGGATGAATGGGAAGCGGGTCCGCCATGATCATGACTGGGCGTCCGAGTTGGATGTACTCCGAAAGCTGATTCATTCCGAGCGACGAAAGGCTGCTTGGCGCGGCAACCAGGAGAACATCCGGGCCATTGGTCATGAGCGTTTCGCGTTTCTCGTCAATTTTTTGGCCGGGGACGGGAGCCGGCTTCTTGTAGCCCGGGCTTTTTCGGAACACCATTTCCGCGAGGTCGCCCACGGATAGATCAACGAGCTCGTAGTGTTTCTTTAATTCGCGTTGGATTTTGGTGTAGAACCACGGGTGTATCAGAACTTCCTGATCAAGCTCTCTGACGCGGACACCGGTGAACCTGGCATCGGTCGCAAGAACGCCAACGACGATTTTTTTCTTTTGATCGGTTGTTGCCGCTAACGAATGGGTCAATTCGTATTCAATGGCGTCAGAATCAACGAAGGGCAGCACGACGTCTCCGAGCGTGCTGGAAATATAGGCCCCCATGTAGATTTCCTGTTCCACTGATCGTCCGTCAATTTCCGTTCGATCCGTTCGAGGTTCGATCCCAAGCGTTTTCGCCTGTTTTTCTTCGCTGCTATTGGGTTCAACTTCGATGAGTTCGACATGAACACTTGGGCTCATTCGGTCATATTGTCGAAGCAATCCGACAAAATGTTTTTTGAGATCGACATAATGTTGTGGCACATCGGTGGAGATAAAGGCCTGGATCGTCACCGGTCGTTCGCTCTTTTCTGCTTCCTGGATTGTCTCCTCCGTCATCTTCGTCAGCGTATAAAGCCTTTGATTCGTGAGGTCGAGCCTGGTTTGCAAATAGGAGCTTAGTCCTTCATACATGAAGTAGAAGGCAAGTAGCCCCGAAAGAACGGCAACGACTCGAATCCCGTAGTGAATGCCCATTCCTACTTTTTTGCCACCACTCCAATGGCGTTTAGTGATCACAACCAGGTTCAGGTAAAGGGAGAACATCGTAATGGCCATGAAATAGATCACTGAAGGAAGTGAAATCAGGCCGAGGCTGAAATCCTTGAGGTGCCAGCCAATCGAAAGCTGTCCAAGGAAGTTGCCGCCAACGTACTGGGTGAGCAAAACTGGGATTTGACAAAACAGTGCGGCAAGAATAAATGCCACCGTCGCGCTTCCGCTCAAACTTGAGGCAAACATACCAATCGCAATCAGCGAAGTTCCCGCCAGCCAATATCCCATGTAAGTTGCCGCAAGGACGCCCCAGTCGGGCGAGCTGATCGAGGCCAAGGCAATTAGTTGCGTCAGCGAGAAAACGAGAGCGATAGAATAGGTTCCAATGGCCGAAAGGTACTTTCCGAGCAAAATCTCCAGATCCGATGCCGGCAACGTGAAAAGGATCGCGTCTGTTCCCTGGCGGATCTCGTCTGCCCAAATGGACATCGTGATCGCAGGAACAAAAAACAAAAGCAGGATAGGAAAGTACTGGCTTAACTGATCCAGGTTCGCCTGGTTGTCCGCAAAAAATTGATTGCTGAAAGTCAGCAATGCGGAAACGGTCACAAAGGCAATAATGAAAAGATAGCCCAGAACACTCGTGAAGTAGTTTTTGAGATTCCGCGTGAAAATCGCCCAGACAACGTGAGGCCGTGCAAAAAAGAGCAGGCTCGCGACCAGGCACACGAGGACAAAAAGGAATCCAAAGGTGGAAAGCATATCCAACATGCGATTCATTGTTTCAATTTCTCCCAATCGCAGGTCCTAGGTCGCTGACGCAAAACCGGTCAACTGATGGAATTTTGATTGCATTCCGGAATCAGCGGTCATTGAATTCATGTCGCCGTCAAAGACAAGGCGACCTTCGTTGACAAGGATAACGCGGGTGCAGACGTATTCGACCTCTTGAAGGATATGAGTCGAAAGAAGTACGGTTTTGGTTTCGCCAAGGTCTTTAATCAACTGCCGGATCCCGACAAGTTGATTCGGGTCCAATCCGCTCGTTGGCTCATCCAAGATCAGGACCTCCGGGTCGTGCAAAATTGCCTGGGCCATTCCGACTCGCTGGCGAAAACCGCGAGACAACTTGGCGATCGGCTTCATCCAGACTTCCTGGAGGTTGCATTTGGCGCACACGAAATCCATGCGATCTCGAAGCCGATTGCGGGTGAGTCCACGAACGCGTCCGAGGTATTTGAGTGCCCCGGCTGGCGTCATTTCGTTATAAAGTGGACCGTTTTCCGGCAAATACCCGATCCGGCTGCTGGCCGAAAGTCTTTGCGATTCCATGTCGTAACCGGCGACCCGGACTGTTCCCTTGCTTGGGGCCAAGTATCCCGTCAGTAACTTCATGGTCGTCGACTTGCCCGCACCGTTGGGGCCAAGGAAAGCACAAACCTGGTTTTGTGGAACCGAGAACGACACGTCCGAAATCGCCGCAAAGTTGCCATAGAATTTTGACAAATTCTCGGCGTGAATCATTTCATTGCCGCGAGTCATTTCATTGGAGGTCGACTGGTTCTCGGCCATCGAATCGAATTCCGGTTTGCCATTGGGTCAAAAGTATTTTATTCCAAGCGGAATTGGAAACCAAAGGGGCCGAGCCTGCCGTGGCCAGCACCTTAATCCAGTTCCAGTTTCATTTGTAAGTTGCGACCAACCAGCCCGAATCCCAGTTTTTGAAACAGGGAACAAAGTCCAACCTCGGTTCGTGGCAAGTGAACTTCGACAACCGAAAAGCCAAGCTCATGCAACTGTCGAAACGCATCGCCCAAAAGCATGGTCGCCAACCCGCCGCCACGCAGGTCTTCCGCAATTTTCAAGAAATACAATCCCGCCGCGCGACGCCCCCACATCCCGCTCAAGGGTTGAATCTCCCAAAACCTCAAGTTGCCACAATCCGAATTCGTCTTGCGGTCTTTAAGTAAAAAGTCGACGCAGTTTTGAATACCAAAGTTACATGCATCAAACCAATTGCTTGGCATGGGGTCCGCCTCCAGGACAATTTTGCATTGCCGTTTCGCCGTGATCTGTTTGCGATTGACCAAGGGGCGGAAATCAGAAAGTGACATTTGGTACGTTTCGATTTGGTCGGTTTGAATGAACGCGTTGCCAATCAAAAAGTCACGCAATTCGGTTTCATGTTCCATCACGCCCGGAACCAACGCCCCCCCGTACGCGCCATTCAGATAGGGGGCATGCGGGAACCGCGACCCGTAGTAGAGCGTGTTACCGCCATTTCGGAGCGCGTAGTCTTTCGAGCGACTCAAAAGTTCGGATGCGATCGGCTCAAATTCGCAGTCACTCGCGATCATCAGCCGGGAAAGAATGGCCGACTTTCGATCAAGGTCGTTTCCCGTTTGGTCGGGCGCAAAGCCGACGAGAGACATTCCCACGATCGATTTTTCCAGGCACGCAACATGCAGGCCGGCGTGGTCGAAATAAGGCTTTGAAAAGACGGAATCCTCGAAAATGGGAACCGTCATTGAGTCGAAGACGTGCTGACCGTGAGCGCAATCGCGCCAAAGGTTGGCGAGCTTGTGAATATCCGTATTCAGAAAAGTTCGAATCTCAATCACTTGACCGGCACTTCAATTTGCGGGCGTCTCCGACAACCGCGGCTTTGAATTTGTTTTTTCATCGAAGCATACACGACGAGACAGGTGGCTTTGCCGCCATGCAACAAATAACGCACGGGGATTAAAACTAACTGAGGTCCGCAGTCGGCTCAAGCCGCCCGATTCGATTCCGCGTCGCTGCCGGCAGCCTGTTCAATACGTTTACGTGTCTTTCGAACCGGTTTTTCCTTCCAACGACGGTGCACCCACCAATATTGTTCCGGATGTTCGCGGACAAATTCCGCGATATGGTCGTTGTACCACTGGGTCAAAGATTTGACGTCTGAAAGTTCTGCGGGAAGATTTTCCGGATCCGCGATTCCCGGGCATACGATTTCAAAATGCAGTGGCTTTTCCAGTCGGCGAACCATGCACAAAACCATGGGGGTTCCGCCCGTCAACGTGAACAGGGCAACCGCCTTATGGCATGCGGCCGGACGACCGAGGAAATCGATCCAGCAACCCTTGGTACCCGCATGCTGGTCACCGAGAACCGTAATCGTGCCACCCTGGTCCATCAGTTCCTGTACCATCGGGGCACTGCCCTCTTTGGGGATCATGTATTGACCATTGCGGCTGCGAAAATCATTGATGAGCTTGTCCAGCAATGGATTGTCCAGTTTCCTGACCATGGTATGCGTCGAAAAACCAAGCAGCCCGGTGACAAATCCGCCGGCTTCAAAATTCCCAAAATGCGCCGAAACCAATAGGGTCGGACGGTTGTCGACCAAAGGAGCGGTGATCGCGGAGACGTCCGGAAGGCGCACGTACTTGCGCCAGTTCGTTTCGTGAATTTTTCGCGGTGCATGGGCAATCTCAACAATCATCATGACAAGGTAATGCCACATGTCATGGGTTACCTGCTGCCGCTTCTCTTCAGACCATTCCGGAAACACGGCCTTCAGGTTTTCTTGAATCGTTTTGTGCCTGAGTTTAATGACGCGCGTGCACAAGAAAGCCAAGCCGGCCGCAAAGCGATCACAGAGGGAAAGAGGCAGAACCTGAATCAACGAGATGACCAGTCTGACGACAAGGTATTCCGCGTAATGGCGAAGCGTTAGCAGGATCCGATGTTTCATCCTTGAATGATCGAAAAGGAAGGAAGCGTTAACTCCCGATCATTTTCGCAACTTCCTGGGATTTCACATAGCCCAACTTTTCGGGGCCCAACTTTCGGGGCCCAACTTTCGGGCTTGCAAAGTATTTGCCGTACGGTTTGAGAGGACTAACTCGATTGGGACGCCAGCACGCGGGCCTGACGTCGCCGTTCAGCTTCTCGCAAAATGATTTTTCGAATCCGAATGGTATTGGGCGTGATTTCCACCAATTCTTCGTCTTCGATGTATTCCAGTGCCGACTCAAGCGAAATATCTCGCGGTGGACGCAGGAGAATGTTTTCATCACTTCCTGCGGCGCGAATGTTTGTCAGTTTTTTCTCTTTGGCAGGATTTACCGGAAGGTCATTTTCACGACTATTCTCGCCGACAATCATGCCTTCATAAATCTCGTCGCCAGGCTGCACGAATAATTCTGCCCGTTGTTGGAGCCCGAAAAGCGCGTATCCAACGGCTTTGCCTCCAACGTTGGAAACAAGGACACCGTTTTGTCGCCTCGGAATTTCGGATTCGACTGGGCGGTACTCGGCAAAACGATGGTGCATGATCGCGGTGCCCTGAGTGGCATTCAACATCCTCGTTCTCAAGCCAATCAGCCCGCGGGCCGGGATCGAAAACGAGGCGAAGGTATAGTCACCGCGGGTGTTCATCTCAATCAAGTCACCACGTCGATTGCCGACAAGCTCCATGGCGCTTCCAAAACGTTCGGTCGGAACCTCGACGACGAGAACTTCAAAGGGTTCGCATTTTTGCCCGTCTATCTCTTTGATCAAAACTTTCGGTTTGCCGACCGATAGCTCGTATCCTTCACGCCGCATGGTTTCGATGAGAACGGCCAGATGCAACACGCCTCGTCCGGCGACCACGAAAGCATCGGCGCCTTCCGCTGGGGCAACTCGCAAGGCGACATTTCGTTGGAGTTCGCGATAAAGCCTTTCCCGCAACTGTCGGCCGGTGACGTATTGGCCATCTTTTCCTGCGAGCGGAGAGCTGTTGATCGTAAACAACATCTCGAGAGTCGGCTCATCCACGCGAATTCGCGGCATCGGTTCATTGAAACCCGGTGAGACAATCGTGTCACCAATCTCCACTCCGTCCAATCCGACCAGCGCGCAAACATCCCCTGCTTCCGCACGCGGGACCTCGGTTCTCCCAAGTTTGTCGAACACGTAGACGGTTGCAATTTTCGCGGTTTGAATCTGGTCATTATCCTGCAGCAGCGAAACGGTTTGGCCCTTTTCAATACTGCCTGATCGAATTCGACCAATCGCTATCCGCCCGACAAATTCTGACCAGTCAATGGTGGTGACTTGCATTTGAAATTCTTCTCGATTTTCAATCGAGGGCGGCGGAACGTGTTCAATCACGGTTTCCAACAGGGGTCGCATGTTGTCGCCTGGCTGATCCAGGTCGTGGGTTGCAAACCCTTCTTTCGCAGATGCGAACAGGCATTTGAAATCATCCAAAAAGTCTTCACCGCCAAGCTCGATGATCAACTCGTGGGCTTCGTCGACGACTTCCATGGTTCGAGCGTCAGGGCGATCAACCTTGTTGATGACAACGATCGGCTTGAGTCCGACTTCCAATGCCTTACTCAAGACGAACCTTGTTTGCGGCATCGGGCCTTCCGCCGCATCCACCAATAGCAAGGCGCCATCGGCCATTTTCAAAACGCGTTCGACTTCACCGCCAAAGTCGGCGTGACCCGGCGTATCAATCACGTTGATTTTGATTCCCTCGAACTCGATGGCAATGTTCTTTGCAAGGATCGTAATTCCACGCTCCTTCTCCAGGTCTCCCGAATCGAGGATTCTTTCCCCCTGAAGTTGCGAGTCGCGAAATTGTCCACTTTGTCGGAGAAGGCAATCGACGAGTGTTGTCTTGCCATGATCGACGTGCGCAATGATGACGATGTTGCGAATATTTTGGCGGCTATTGGACGGCGACATGCAGCTGGTTGTGGGTCAAATTACAAAAGTCGAATCGTAGTATTTCGGGACCTTTTGGGGAAGTCGAAATGGAAATTTTGGCCGCCCGACCCAGCATTTTTCCTGACTCGCTTGATCAAATGTGAAACTGCCCTCATCATTGCGTTATTCCCGTTCCATCGTTTGTCAAAGTTAGTCGAAATGAGCCAACCCAAACGAAATAAGGCCGCCGTCGTCACGATGCTTGTCATTCTGGCCGGTTCCATCACCATGGTCGCCGCGGCGTACCAGATCATGTCCAAAAACAAGGGTGGCAAAGACAAGAAGGCAGACGAGCAGGTCGAAAAGTTACCGCCTTCGGAAGCCGTGTTGCGATTGAGAAGCAACGATACTTTTATGATCGCCAATGCGATGAAAAGTATTAAAGAGAATTGGGATGATCGCTATCTGCCTATGTTGGTGGAGATTCAACCTTACGTCCACGAGGAAACCCGAGAAGACGTGAGGTTGTTGCTTTCCAAGCACTATGAAGTAGCCCATGGTTCGTCGGACCCTGCCTGGTTTCTCGAGGTTTGGAAGCGGCCCGAGAACGTTTTTGACGACTACGCGGACTTCAAGAAAGTCCTTTATTCCACGAATACCCGCGGGGACCCAAGATTCGCGGAGTACTTTGACAAAAACCGTACCACGACGATCCGTCTCGATGAGGTGCAGTTCGGTGGCGTCAAGCGTGACGGGATTCCTCCTTTGAAGAACCCAAAAACCATCGAGGCAAGCAAAGCCAAATACCTGGACGATTCCAATGTCGTCTTCGGTGTCGTCATGAACGGCAAAGCAAGAGCTTACCCAAAACGCATTCTGGCCTGGCATGAAATGGTCAAGGACGTGGTTGGTGGAAAGTCGATCAACGGGGTCTATTGCACGCTTTGTGGATCCATGATCGTTTACGACACCAACCTCGAGGGGAAGCATTACGAGCTTGGCACCAGCGGGTTTCTTTATCGGTCGAACAAACTGATGTATGACAAGGACACCAAGTCACTTTGGTCGACGATCACGGGTGAGCCGGTGATCGGGCCTTTGGTTGGACAAAACATCAAGTTGAATCGCTTGACGGTCGTGACAACGACCTGGGGCAAGTGGCGAGAGTTGCACCCCGATTCCACCGTGCTTTCTTTGGACACGGGTTTCGAAAGGGACTATGGCGAGGGCGTCGCATACAAAAGCTATTTTGATAACGATCGTTTGATGTTTGAAGTTTCGCAAAAGAAAAATGTTTTGCCTAATAAAGAGCCGGTTTTGGCGCTTCGGTTTGGCGAAGGTGACAAAGAGGTTCGAGTCGCGATCACGATCAAACACTTGAAGAAACTTCCCGTGTTTCACAGCACTGCCGGGGGGCAAGCATTCGTTGTGCTGACCGACAAAACCGGTGCCGCGCGAGTTTATGAAACGGGCGGAAACAAGTTCAGCCGTTGGAACGAAAAAGATACCGTCGAAACGGAAAAAGGAAAGAAATTCACGGTCCACGCTGAATACCTTGAAGCCGAGGACGGTACCAGGCTCAATCGCCTTCCCTCACACAATGCCTTTTGGTTCGGTTGGTACGCTGCCTATCCAGACACCCGACTCATCGGCAATTAGTCTGCCCAAGTGACCGGACTGCGTGCAAAGATTCGGGTGGCGGCGATAGCCAGCCATGTTTGAATGAAACGAGCCAGAATGCACTGGCTCGTTTCGTTG
>CAYSXI010000147.1:0-1694 GCA_964434955.1 uncultured Pirellulaceae bacterium | reverse complement strand
CTCGCTACTTTTTCTTGACATCGGCAACATCGAAGGCGTAGTCTCCTGTTTCGAGTTTGCCTTTCCAATCGCCGCTGTCATCCTTGCCACGACTCGTTCGTACGTCAGGGAAATTTAGTTTGAACCGGATTTGGTTCGTTCCTTCACCTGCCTTCAGGAAATAAACCGGAAGTGATTTGCCGTCTGGCTTGTCCGCCGCTCCCGTCTCGCCGACGTGAACAGCGCCGGAATTCAGGATGCATTCTTCACCTGGTTTGAGTTCGTGACGGATCATTCGTGGCAAGCCCGAATAGAAGCTGCGATTGAAGTTTTCAAAGACGGCACCCGTGGGGCCGGTCAAGATAACTTGATCCTCCTGCCGCCAACTGTTGGACTGAAAGGTGACCGTCTTGTCGCTTGTGTTTCGAATGACAAACATGATTTCAATCAACTCACCCGTGCGGTACGTGTTGACTTCTGCATGGCGTTGCGGCTTGACATAAACAGCAGCCGAAAGACCATTGACCGGTTTGCCGAACTTGAGTTTTCGCTTGTCTTCTTTCGGGATGGCGATGCCACGGGCTTCGATCGGTGGGTTCCTTATTGCTTGATCCTCGATTTTCTTGGTGTCGGCTTGAGAGACTTCTATTTGCCAACCGTTCCCGCGCTTCTGCAACTGAACTTGGCGATAGTGGTTGGTTGCCTCTTTCAACTGGAATTTTTTACTTTGGGCGAGAAGTTTCCCATCCTCAAAAACCTGGATCACGAGGTCGGTTTTCGAGGGGAGGTCCCGGAAATCGCATTTGCCCAGGTTGTCGGAGCTCATCGATTTCTGGAAAAGAAACTCGGGCTTCATTGCTTGATCAATTTTTGTTGACTCGTGAACAACGACCGTTCGAGTCGCCATACGTTTTTCATTCTCGTCAAGTAAATAGGTTGTCAAATTTGCCGAAGGACGCATCGTAAAATTGATCTGAACCGGCTTCCCTGCCAGCATGGTCAATTGCGGAACCGTCTTGTCACCAAGATATTTGGCGGGCAGGTCTTGGGGAATCTCGCCGGATACAAAACGAATTCCAGCTCGGCAATTCTTGGTTTCCAGCATCCCCGGTTTTTCGACGCGAATTTGCATTCGTTGGAGAGGGACGAAAGCCGTGGTGAAATCGTTGGGAATGAACGATTTGTAGCCTTCGGTGAAAGTGAGGACGTATCGACCAAACTTGTCGGTGAGAGCCGAACCGGTCGCCCGCCCGCCGTTTAGGCCGTAGAAGGCCGTGACCTTCGCGTCAACGACCGGGTTGCCCCGTGTGTCTTGCACGATTCCATGGGCAAGAAACTTTGGCTTGCCCATCTCGTTCATCACTTTTTGCAGGTGGATCTTCGCCTGCTTGTCGTTTGCACCAGATTTTACAGCGGTAACTTCCCAGCGGATCTTGATTCCATTTTTCAGGTTCGCAGTGAAATGAAACTTGCCAGGCTTCACCGCACTGACTTTGATGGACGATGGGCCGGTGGCGACAATGTCCAGCTTTCCATCGGATTCGTTAACGATGGTTTTGATTGGGGAATGGGCTTGGAGATTTTTGACCGAGCCCACTTCCATTTCAGCTCGTTGAATGAGCACCCTTTCACCAATGATTTGGATGTCTTGGGCGGGAGTGAATTCCTGCACCGGGGTCGTCGAGACCGTTGGCGACCGTTGAACCAGCCTGTCT
>CAYSXI010000146.1:0-13720 GCA_964434955.1 uncultured Pirellulaceae bacterium | reverse complement strand
GAATCACTCGCTGGCGCTTCGTGCTTGTATTGGCGCTGGTATGGGTGTGACGATCCGGGAGTTAGGCGGTGGCAATTCGGCATTGCAGGGCTTGTGGGTTCAGCGGGTTCGCGACGCGATTGGGTGCGCGGTCGAATCACTCGCTGGCGCTTCGTGCTTGTATTGGCGCTGGTATGGGTGTGACGATCCGGGAGTTAGGCGGTGGCAATTCGGCATTGCAGGGCTTGTGGGTTCAGCGGGTTCGCGACGCGATTGGGTGCGCGGTCGAATCACTCGCTGGCGCTTCGTGCTTGTATTGGCGCTGGTATGGGTGTGACGATCGGCAGTCAGGCGCTTCGTGCTTGTATTGGTGCCCGCCGCGGTGCATGTTTAAGAATCGCGCACGTATTGTTGCGACGATCGGGAGCTACGTGTTTGCACGGGTCGGTGCAACTAGTTGGCGCTCAAGTCCCAGAATGATTTTGGGCTCTGCGGTTTTTGATGATCGCCGTAGAGAACCGGATCGACGCTGACACCGAGGTACTCGACCAGGGGAAAGAACTTTTCGGTAAAGTACTCGCGATGATCGGCAATCAAGTTATTCAAGTCGGTCGCTTCCGCAGCAAAAACCCGGCTACCTCGAATATCGTGAACGTAAACTCCTTTTTCACTTGAAACCAACTGCACAATGACATTGGCTTTCTCGCTCACGAATCGAAAATCAGTTCGACCACTCTGATACTCGGTCACAATGATTTTCCGATAAGGACTTCGGATCTCCTCGATCGCAAACTGGAATTTCTTGGCTTGGCCTTTCGATTTCTTTCGCTTACTCGTGGAGGTTCGACTTTTGGAGTCGAGCATTCGCAACTGGACATTGCTGCCTTTTGCATTTCGATCCCGAGCCGTGCTCCGCGAGCCACCATCGATGCCGCCTCCGCCAAAGCCGCCGTAATGACGCTGGTTGTTGTTTGCCCCAAGCTTCTCTGCAATCAACCCAAAATGAACCTGCTGGTAATCCGATGACGAAATCGAGTGGTTTCCACCGGCACGATACCAGGTCTTCGGTAGATTGTTTTTCTTTCGCAATGCATCGACTTCATCCGAGAGTTGGCGAATGGTCTTTCCACCAAACAGCTTCTTGAAATGATCTCGATCCAGCGAAAGATTATCATCCTTCATGGATAGGCGCAAGAATGCTTTCAATGAGGTTTTTGCTTTGTCGATGGCACCCGTTTCCTTCATTGGGTCATTTGCTGAAAGCTCTTCGGTCATCGAGATTCCTGCCAACGAATGAAATGCCGACTGCTGTGCGGCCATCCAGGTCTGCGTTCCAGAGACGTCAGAAAAGTCCGTTTGGCCGGCCTGGGACGAAAGTGAATTCAGGACGCGCCGATAGGAAACGGGCTCGGACTGTCGCTGAAGCAACCAGCACAGGTAGTCCCGATTCTTGGTCAAGCCAGATCGGTTGACGTAATTCATGGTGTCCAACAGGTCGGATTTCTTCTGCTGTTGGATCAGTTTCTGAACACGGTAACGAACCTCGGGCGAAAAACTGTCGTCATTCAAGACTTTGACAAGCAGCTCCGTTTGACCTTTGACGTTCTTGCCAAGTTCCCCAGCGGCTTTGGTTCGTTCCCGATAAGATTTGTCATCCAAGTTACCGGCAAATTTTCGAAACTGTGATTTTTCGTCCTCGGTCATTTTGGCGAGAAGGGCAATCACCTGACGTTGAACATCAAGATCATAAGGCGTAATCAAATCGCCGATGCCAAAACGACTCATCAAAGGAAGCAGCCGATCGTTTGCGAACTCGGAGTGGACTTGGAGTAGCGATTCGAAGCTGGGTGCCGAGCAACTGTAGACCTCGCTACCCTCCAGCTCCTGGACGATGATCTCCCCGGTTCCCGATTGCCGAAGCCGCAATAGATAGGGAAGATTGCCGCCGTTGATCGTAAAACTGAAACTGCCATCGCTGTTGTTGATCGCCAACAACAACGACCGCTCATCGTCCTGGGTTTCATTCAACCGTACGACCACGCGTTTTTCGTTCTTGCGGCTCGTCGATTCGACTTTCCCGGAAAGTTTCTGACAATCAAAGGTGTAGGAAAACGTGCTTCCTCCCGAGGAAGAAGACGAGCCACCATAACCCAACTTGTTCTGGATCTTGTTGATGATCGGGTAAATCTGTTGATAGTTGCCAATCGTCTTGGCTTGCAGTTTCCCTTGCTCCATCTTCAAGGTCACCATCTCGGAGACTTCGCTTTCGATCTGCTCCAACGCGCCTTTCTTCTTGAAGGGCAGGGGCTTGGCGTTTTCAGACAGCGTGAAGGTCTTCTTTTTCTTCTTGCTTTTTTCTTCGACCGCGTCTTTCCGCGCATCTTTGAACGCCATCTTCTGGCCCGTCGTCTTCACGAGGCCCATCGTCAGCGGGATGCAAAATGCCAGCGTAAAAACCAAATGGAATCGGCGTATTCGTCGGTACCTTTTCAACTTGGTGACCCCATCAAACCAGGAAGAACAAGAAGCAACTGCGATTCGGCTCGAGCAATCTAAGCGGATTCAGGGCTCGAACCGGTTTCAAAAGAGATTTTCCATTATACCGAGGAATAAATTAGAGCGTTAACAATTAAAACAGTTCCGATATTTCCGGCGTTTTTGCCAGCTCTTCAAGTCATTCACCCGGGATAAATATAGTTTATTCAGTTTGGATTTCGCGATTCCGTTCGTTATCTTTGTATAGGAAGTCGAATTTCGGAAAATCTTTTCCGCTTGGGCGAAAACCGACTCGCCCTGATCCTGCTCATGCAACTTATTCCGAAATGAAGACTGAATCAAACTTGTCGAATTTCCTTTGCTAGTCTGGAGATGTTGATGTATCGCGATCGCGTACGTCCTTGGGCCATTTCAAGCTTGTTGATTGCAACTTTTTGTTGCGTTTCATTGATCCTGATTTCTGACACGACGGAAGCACAGCGGAAACGCCCTCGGCCGGATGGTGAATTTGAGGTTTCGGGAGTTATCCGAACCGTTCGACCGGGCAAGCTGGTCGTCGAAGATGCCAACGGCGGTCGACGAACCTATACGATTCAGGACAAAGACGAAGACGCAATCACGCTTGGTGGTTTTATCATTCGCGCCCCATCAAAGATCAACGTCCATGGCAAGTTGCCGGGCAAGTTGGTTGAGCCGGGAATGGTCATCAAATTCAATGGTCAAATGAATCGTGCCGGGAAAAGCAAAGGCACTATCACCAGCTTTGATGTGGTTAACGTTCCAAGCGCAGATTGGATTTTGAATCCCGAATCTCCTCCCGAAGGAGCCGAGTATGTCAAAACGGACATCATCGGGCAGGTGAAATACCTTCGTGAAAAAGACAATGTCGCTTTACTGAAAGTACCCAAGACGAAGTACACACGAACCGAACGAATCAAGTTCAAGATTGATCCGGCTTCCCAGTTTTCGATTCGCGGCGACAGCTTGAATAGCGTTCGCAAAGGCGACAAAGTCGTCAAGATGAAAGGGATGAAGTTTACGACGGGCGAATGGGTTGTCCGAGAAATTGAAATCGAGATGTCGCCCGATCGCGAGAAAGCCACGACGTCGTTTCACGACATGCTGGAACTCAAATACAGCGACCTTTCGGATGAACCGGGCAGGCCGCGGACGGTCAAGTCGAAGCACTTTACGATGCACACGGACATTTCGGACCGGCAATCCCAGGTGCTTCTGGCAAAGCTGGAGACCATGTACGAGCTGATTGGCAAGTACTACGGACGCCTGAACCCGAGACCCATTGAATGCTTTGTGGTCCGCGATCTTAGCCAATGGCAAAGCGCCGGACTTCCGCCAAGAGCCATTCAAAAAATCGCGGAGCCGGCCGGTGTGACGATCAGTCTAACAGACGGAAAGAATGCCGTTTCAAAAGTCTATTCCTGCGACAACCAGGGCGTTGTCCAGCACGAGGCCGTTCACGCTATTTGCAGTCAGGCATTCGGGACGGCGGGGCCAACTTGGTATGCCGAAGGGATGGCCGAGGTTGGGCAGTATTGGAAGCCGGGTGAGCTGGAAGTCAACATCGATCCCGTGGCAGTCAATTATTTGACCAACGCGAAAACGGCGAAGCCATTGGCGGAAATCGTCAAAACCGGACAGATCACGGGTGACTCCTGGGAAGCCTATTGTTGGCGCTGGGCGCTTTGCCACATGTTGGCCAACAACCCAAACTACTCGCGAAATTTCAAGAAACTCGGCATCGCCATGATGCGAAGCCAGGAAGGTGCGACCTTCGAAGCCGCTTACGGACGCGTTAAGAAAGAAATCGAGTTCGAATATCATTTCTTCTGCAAGAACTTTGACAACGGCTACCGCGTCGATCTTTGCTACTTCGATTGGAAGAAAATCCACGGCGCGAAAAAGATCAAGCCAACCAAGTTCAGCAAGGAAACGGTCAAGGCCCAGGGCGGTTGGCAAGCAACATCCGTGCGAGTCGAGCAAGGAAAGACTTACGACTACATGAACAAGGGCGAATGGATGATCGAGAAGGACGGCAAAGCCTTGAAAGCCGCTGGCTACCAGGGCGGGCTGGGTGGCATGGTGGGCGTCATCATGAATGACTACAAACTGGGCAAACCGTTTCCTCTGCCCGAAGATCGAGGTTCCTTTGTCGCGCCCGAATCAGGCGTCCTCTTGCTGCGTTGCAAGGACGATTGGCTGGAGTTAAGTGATAACGAAGGCGAAATCACCACCTATTTCCAAAATGCAAAGTAAATGGATGCGACGCGAGTTGGTCCATTGCCGTGAGAATTGAACGATGGCCGCGACCCAATTGCGTTGCTGTTTGGTGGAATGGAAAAACTTGGGCCGGGTTCGAATCAGGACTCGGCTTTTGTTTTGAACCAGCTGCCCAAAAGCAATTTCGAGATGATTGTCGATGCCGGATGCGGATCCGGTCGACAAACGCTTTTCCTGTTGCAAAAAACCACCGCGACGATTCACGCGGTTGATTCGTTTCAGCCTTTCCTCGATTCTCTGACGGAACGAGCGCGGCAACTCGGGCTTGATTCGCGGCTGACGACTCACAACATGGACATCGCGACAATTCCAGGGCAATTCGACGCCATCGATTTGTTATGGTGCGAGGGTGCCGCTTACAACATCGGATTCGAAAACGCGATCAAAACTTGGAAGCCCGCGCTGATGAACGAAGGCCTTTTGGTTGTTAGCGAGTTGTGTTGGCTCAACGAATCAAGGCCGCCCCTCGCCGCGCGCTTTTTCGAACGGGCTTACCCGCCCATGAAAAGTCTTGATCAGAATCGGCAGTTGATCGAACAAGCAGAGTTTCAAATACTGGAAACGCACATTCTTCCCGATTCAGCCTGGATAGAAGGGTATTACGACGTCCTTGGACCGCGGGCGGAACGATTGTCTCGGCACGAAGACGAAAGCGTTCGCGCCATGGCGAACGAAACAAGTCAAGAAATCGAAGTGTTTCAGACCAAGGAAGGCAGTTACGGGTACGTTTTCTTTTCTCTCAAGCCAAGTTAGGTCAGCGACAACGCGATCAATGACCCTTTCAGCCGCAGGATAACAATCGCTTGAAAGGCATCGTTCGGTTGGCATCGCGGGCTTGTTTGAAACGGGCCCTAAAAAACGCAATTGATCGTTCCGATACCCATTCGCTGGCGCTTCGCGATTGAATTCGTCTCAATGCGATGCCGATTGTTTTTGTCGTGGCTTGCCCGGGCATGCTCGGAGAGCCTGGTGCCTCGATGATTCTAGTTTGTCGAAGTGGAGTCGGTTGCGTGCGAATCCGAATCGAATCCCGGAAGAAATTATCCGGCATGCAGGGAAGGGCGATGGTTGGATTCGGCTGGAAGCCGAAGCTCAAAACAACCTCAATCTTTAGCCCTGGCCAAATTGGCGAGCCAATTCAACCAGGGTTCGGACATAGGTTCCCGTTGCTCCGGCATCGATCCACGGTCGCGGTTTGTCACCGAATGCCGGTCCCGCGATATCCATATGGGTCCATGGCAAGTCTTCGACAAATTCTTCAAGCAGTTTTGCGGCCGTCATCGCTCCACCCCAGCGGCCATCGCCAACATTCTTGATGTCCGCGATATTACTTTTGATTGCATCGGCAAACACCTTGTCCATCGGCAATTGCCAAACCGGCTCACCACACTTTTCGGCGGCCGCGGCAACCGCGTCGCACCAGGCCTGATCGTTGGTCATCAGGCCGGCGTGGTACCGGCCAAGTGCGACCATGCAGGCCCCGGTAAGCGTTGCCAGATCCACCAGTTTGGCTGCGCCCAGTTCGCAGGCCACGTTCAAGGCGTCTGCCAAAACCAAGCGACCTTCCGCGTCAGTATTCAAAACTTCAATCGTTTTTCCGCTGCGGGCGGTGAGGACATCGCCAAGTTTATAAGAGCTGCCGCTTACCATGTTTTCCACGCAACCGATCACGGCGATCACGTTGACCGGTAATTTCAGATTCGCGATTGCATTCATCGCGCCAACAACGGTGGCCGAGCCAGCCATGTCCATCTTCATGTCGATCATCGCATCGCCCGGTTTGAGCGAAAGGCCGCCCGAGTCAAACGTGACACCTTTGCCAACCAAAGCCAAAGGCGCTTGGCCATCGGGACCGTGCATGTGCTTCATGATTACCAGGCGAGGTGGTCGATCCGAACCCTGGGCAACGGCCAACAATGAGTTGCAGTTCTCGCTTTTCAAACGATCTTCATCCCAGACTTCGATTTCAAGTCCCGTCGATTGAGCCATTTCCTGGCACCATTCGGCAAGCGACTCCGGATAAATATCACAGGCCGGTCGATTGACGAGCTCACGAGTCAGGTTGGTTGCCTGCCCGAGCACCTCACCTAGCTCAAGGGTGTCCGAGTTGCTGGAGTACCAAATCATTTCGCCGGGAGCGTGCAACTTGGATTCGGCTCGATAAAGATCCTGACCTACGCAAGCCACCATCGCGCCGCAAACGGCGTCGGAAAGATCCTCAAAGTCCAGGTAATAGGCGATTGAGGCGCGCTCTTTGTCGCAAAGAGCTTTGGTTGCTGCGCCGGCCACGCGAAACGCGAGGCCAGGTGCTTGCTCATCGCGTTTTCCCTGACCCACCAAAGCAATCACGGGGGATGGAACGCCTTCCACTGCGTACAAAACCGCGACTGAATTTTCGGCGGCAGAGACTTCTTCCATTTCGATCAACTTGGAGATTCGGCCATTGCATGCCTGATCCAGGTCGGCGGCGGCGGCCGAAAGCGATTCATCTTGCCAGATTCCAATGACGATCGCAGATGCTTCCTGTTCGTTCGGTGCCTTTGTCGTTGGGCTGATTTTCATGGATTTGTTGGCTCGTAATTGCAGTTAGATTTCATTCGAAATATTATTTTACGCAAATTAGGATTGGCGCCTTTGGGGCGGAAGGGGACGCTGATGGGGTTGCGCCAGATTTTAAAATCCGGTTGATTTGGAAGCTTGAATACGGAAACCGTTTCCCTGAACTTGAGTCTCAATGGGCTATCGCAGCACTCGACAATGCGTTCTCGACCTGGAAAAACACGGTCATTTGATCCGGGTTTCGGACGAAGTTGATCCGCATCTCGAGATCGCTGAAATTCAACGAAGGGTTTTTGCCAACGGCGGGCCCGCGCTCCTCTTTGAAAATGTCCGCGGTTGCGACTTTCCCATGGCGTCCAATTTGTTTGGCACCATTGAACGAGCGCGGTTCATGTTTCGCGACACGCTCGAGTCCGTTCGACGTGCGATTGAGCTGAAGATTGATCCCAACCAGTTTTTTCGCAAACCAACTCGCTACTGGACGGCACCTTTTACCGCGCTGCGAATGAAGCCTCGGAAAACGGGCTCGGCAGCCGTTACCAAAAACAAGACCGCCATCACCCGATTGCCTCAGCTGGTTTCTTGGCCCAAAGATGCGGGCGGGTTTGTTACGCTTCCACAAGTTTACAGCGAAGACGCGTGTCGCCCCGGATTGGGCTCAAGCAATCTCGGGATGTATCGAATCCAGTTGACCGGCAATCAATACCAGCCGGATAAAGAAATTGGACTGCATTATCAAATCCACCGCAGCATTGGAGTTCATCACCAGGCGGCGATTGATGCCGGCAAACCCTTCCACGTGAATATCTTTGTTGGCGGCTCACCCGCGATGACTTTGTCCGCCGTGATGCCTTTGCCGGAAGGCATGTCCGAACTGACCTTTGCAGGTGCGCTGGCCGGTCATCGAATTCCGATGCTGGCCGGCAATCAGGACTTGCCGATTTATGCCGACGCCGATTTTTGTATTTGCGGAACAGTCGACCCGGAGCGACTTTTGCCCGAAGGGCCTTTTGGTGATCACCTCGGCTATTACAGCCTTGCGCATGACTTTCCTGTCCTTAAGATCAACGCGGTTTATCATCGTGATGATGCCATCTGGCCGTTTACGGTTGTCGGTCGACCGCCGCAGGAGGACACGATTTTTGGTGAGCTGATCCACGAACTGACGGGCCCGATCATTCCGACGGTGCTTCCCGGCGTGAAAGCCGTTCATGCCGTCGACGCCGCGGGCGTTCATCCGTTGCTGCTTGCGATTGGTTCCGAACGATACACGCCTTATCGTCAAGACCAACATCCACAAGAGTTATTGACTCAGGCGAATGCGATATTGGGTCAGGGCCAATTGTCTTTGGCCAAGTACCTGTTCATTATGGAGCAAGGTTGTGATCCCAAGTTGGACATTCACGACATTCGCCAGTTCCTGGTTCGCATGCTCGAAAGAGTCGATTGGAATCGGGACCTTCATTTCCAAACCAAGACGACGATCGATACGCTGGACTATTCAGGAAGTGGTTTCAACCAGGGCTCGAAGCTGGTTGTTGCTGCAGCCGGGCCGGCTCGACGCGAGTTGGGCACGGAACTTTCCGAATTGAAAGGCTTGAATTGGCCGGCCGGATACGGCGAACCCTTGGTTGCATTGCCCGGAGTCCTCGTCCTGCGAGGCCCAAAACTCGAAGACGCCGCGGCGGAAAATACTTTGGCGAGTTGGATCGCGACCCATTGGGCAGATGGCTTGGCCACGCAAGAAGCCGAACTTGCTCGTGAATCGTTTCAGAACTTTCCACTGGTTGTTCTGGTCGATGATTCCGAGTTTGCCGCGGCAACGCTCAACAACTGGCTTTGGACTGTTTTCACCAAAAGCGATCCCGCTCAGGACATTTATGCATGGGACGGCCGCGAGTCGGTCGAAAACAAACACTGGGGAAGCCGCGGGAGCTTGCTGATCGACGCGCGAACGAAAAGCCGCCAGGCGCCCCCGCTTGTCGAAGACCCCGCGGTCACAAAAAAAGTCGACCAACGTGCCACAACCGGCGACGAACTTGCCAAATACCTGGATCGTTAAATCCGCAAGGGCGCACTGGCCTTCGAACCGCGGTAGGCTCGAACCGCGGTTTCGTCAATAATCGACGATCTGAATCGTCATTAACAAATTCAATCATTCATTTTGAAACCGAGGTGCAACTTGTCGGATCCCAGTCTTGAAAAACGATTGAACGACATCATGGAAGATCCAAGCTACCGTTTGGCATTTCGGGATCTCGATTACCTGGGTCGTGAAGATTTGAGACCTCTGCGATTGGAGCTCGAACTGCTCAAGCCAGAGATGTTGCTGGAAGAAAAAGGAATCAAATCGACAATCGTTGCCTTTGGCGGGACGCAAGTCATCAGCTCCGAACAGGCTGACGAGGAGATGGCAAAAGCCAAAGCGGCATTGGAAGCCGACCCGGACAGCAAAGAAGCGGAAAGACTCATGATTCGCGCGAAAAACATGAAGTCGAAGTCGCGCTATTACGACGAATGTCGTACCTTCGCTCGAATCGTCTCCGAGTATGCCCGCGAAAACAATCTCCCCGGCGAGTTTGTTATTAAAACCGGAGGCGGTCCCGGCATCATGGAAGCGGCCAACCGCGGTGCCTTTGACGCTCAGATGCCCTCGATCGGTCTCAACATCATCTTGCCTTTCGAACAGGTTCCCAACGCGTACATCACCCCGGGACTCTGTTTTCAATTCAACTATTTTGCCATTCGCAAAATGCACTTCTTGCTTCGCGCGGAAGCGCTGGTCTGTTTCCCTGGCGGGTTTGGAACGTTAGATGAATTGTTCACCGCGTTGACGCTTCGACAGACGTTGAGATCTCAGGAAATTCCCATCATCCTCTATGGTGAAGAGTACTGGAAAAGCGTCATCAACTTTCAGTTCCTCGCGGATGAAGGAGTCATTCGCGACGACCACCTGGAATTGTTCCAATACACGAACTCCCCGGAAGAAACGCTGCAAGTCATTCTTGATTATCATGCGCAGAAATCAGAAGCGGCCGAGTAGTTCGTTGCTTTGGTGAGTGCTTGTCGCGTCTTTTCGTTGCGGAAACGTGGTTCGCGAAAAGGACGGCTTGAGAGAGGTGGCTTTGGAACCACTCGCTCGCGCTTCGTGCTTGTATTGAGGCAGCCGGATGAAGTCGGGTGGTGCGGCTCTTGTTCGAGGCTTGTCGGTTAGTCGTACCGGAAGGCTCTTGATTCACTCGCTTGCGCTAGTGCTTGTATTGAGGCAGCCGGATGAAGTCGGGTGGTGCGGCTCGTGTTCGAGGCTCGTCGGTTGGTCGTACCGGAATGCTCTTGATTCACTCACTCGCGCTTCGTGCTTGTTTGAGGCAGCCAGATGAAGTCGGGTGGTGCGGCTCGTGTTCGAGGCTCGTCGGTTGGCGGTGTGGATTATTGAGGCAGCCGAATAGGGTTGGGTGATTGTGGTTCGCATTCGAGACGAAAATAGGGCCTCGGTTTCGTCGTTGCGGAAGATGCCGTTTTCGATGCCGTGAATCGAGTTTCGTCGTTGGTGCTAACGCCCGAGCACGTACGCGAATACCAAGGGTGCGACAATCGATGCGTCCGAATTGATCATGAAGGTCGGCGCGTTTTCATCCAACTTGAACCAGGTGATCTTTTCACTGGGAATGGCTCCCGAGTAGGAACCGTAGGACGTCGTCGAATCGGAAATCTGCGCAAAGTACTGCCAAAATCGACATGGCTTCTTTAGATCCTGAATGATCAAGGGGACGCTGCAAATGGCAAAGTCCCCGGCGATTCCACCGCCAACTTGAAAGAATCCAATGGGCGATTCCGCGTCCGTTTTCAGGTACCAGTCAACCAGGAATTCCATTTGTTCGGTTCCGGTTCGAACCGCATGATGCGACGATATTTTTCCCTCGATTACACGAGCAGTAAAAATATTCGCCAGCGTGGAGTCTTCAAATCCAGGTGAGAAAACCGGCAGGTTTTTCTCCCAAGCCGCGTAAAGCCAGGAGTTCTCAACGGGAATCTGAAAATGTGGTTCCAGGCAACCTTCGTCGAACAACTGATAAAAGATTTCGAATGGAAACCGGGATTGATTCTCGTTGGCCAGATCTGCGGCCGCGCGCATGAACTCGCGCTCCAAGTGCCGCATGACGGTTTCGGGAATACAAGTATCGGTTACCCGGTTGAAACCTTCGTCCCGCAACCGAACTTCGTCTTGCGGGGAAAGATTTCGGTAGTTGGGAACCAGTTTGTATTCGTTGTGAGCGACAAGATTGAAAACATCTTCTTCGAGATTGGCCGCCGTACAGCTAATTGCATGAACTTTGTCCTGGCGAATCATTTCGGCCAACGAGATTCCAAGCTCGCCCGTGCTCATCGCGCCTGCGAGCGACATGAGCATTTTGCCGCCGGACTCGATGTGTTTCACATAGCCTCGCGCGGCGTCGACGGTTTCTCGGGCATTGAAATGAAGAAACTGGGTCTCCATCAATTCGGATATCGGCCCACGCTGATTGCCGTTTTGAATATCGTCTGGCATCGTTGCTTACACCTTTTGCGTTCGCCTGGGACGGCGTTCGGTTTCCTCGGAATTCTCGCTATTCGAACGGCGAAGCAAAATAAAATCAACTGCCGTGGCGGATGTTGTTTTTTTGAAACATCGCCAACTCTTCGGTAGGATGTCAGATTCAAAAATCCTTGGATTCCCGGGGAAAAACACCTCTTCCCGCTTTTCATTGGTTTTGGCATTTCAGTTGCAATTTCAGACGTTAACGAAACACCCCCATAGAGACTGACTGAAATGCACGCTTCGAATCTCGCTGAAATCGCTGGTTGGCTAACGGTAACTTCCCTGAAACAATCAACGACCGATGAAATCCAGGCCCTGCTGGCGGAACAGTACTGGAACCATTCAAAGGCCAGAACGGACAACTGGAACAAAGCGCTTCGCATGTTCGCCGACGATCTTGAGCGAGACGACGACCAGCACAACCCTTGGCCGGCCATCAGCATTGTCGCCGAGGAGATTATTGTCTCGGAAATGCTGACCCGCCTTTGGTCGGCTTCGATTTCGCAGAACGCCGATGGAAAAGAGGCCAAGGAATTCGCGGCAATCGCACACGCCGTTTTGATCGGTCACGTGGAAGCCAGAAACCGCGCCTTCAAAATACTTCTACAGATTCCCCATTGGGCCAAACCAACCGCCGAAAAACTGACCCAACTTGGCAAGAGCATTGAACGCTGGACGGATTTGTTGCTGAGCCATTTACCGGATCAAGAAACGGCTTCGATCTTTGCGTTCTGTCAAAAGCGTTTGGCAGATTTCGCGTCGGACCAGCAATCGGAAAACGCCTACGAACATCAAGCTGCCGACTTGCTTTTGGTTTCCCTGGCTGCCGACCTCAATCGTATGTGCAGCAAATTTCCGGCGAACCCCGATTTGAATCGACAAATTGCTTCCGGTGTCATCTCCTACATTGGCAGCGATCCTTTTGCCAAATCTGTCCTGCCAAAATCAGCCTGGATGCTGCAAGTCGATAGCGTTCAGCACAACACGGAAGGTTTGATTCAGCAGTTGATTGCAGCTGAGAAAGAAACGCTCCCGGTTGAACGTTTTTCATTCTCGGAAAACTAACGCGAGAGAATCGTTGAAGGAATTCAGTCGCTTTTGGTTCTTAACTTTGGTGTGCGGGCGTTCTCCTTGAGTGAAATGCTGTCGCCCTGTTGGAAAGCGGCTTCAGTTGGTTCACAATAATTGACAAGAAACCTTGATGAACTTGTCTTGTTGGAGAACCCATCATGCGTCAACGCACGCTTCGCGTTTTTTCTTCACTTGCTGTTGCCAGTTGGCTTATTGCTGCCACCTTCCAACCTGCGCTGGGTCAGGCAACGCCCGCTGAAAAAATTAAAACGCTTGATGGCTTCAAGATCGAGTTGGTTTACAGCGTTCCACAGAACCAAGGCTCTTGGGTCAGCTTGACGCACGACCCCAAAGGTCGCCTGATCGCTTCGGATCAGTATGGACGAATTTACCGCATCGATGTTTCGAAAAGCGGTGAGGAAAAGCCCAAGGTCGAGCCGATCGAGGTTGCAATCGGACGAGCCCAGGGTCTGCTTTGTGCGTTCGACAGCCTGTACGTCGTTGCCCACGCCGGCGGCGGACAACCGGCCGGACTTTACCGACTGAAAGACACAAACAATGACGACCGCTACGATTCGGTTCAGATGCTTCGTCGCTTTGAAGGTGGCGGGGAGCACGGCCCGCATGCCGTGATTCTTAGCCCAGACAAGAAATCGCTCTATATCTGCGGTGGAAATCACACGAAGATCCCAAAACCTGAAAACAGCGTGGTGCCCCGACTCTGGCAGGAAGATCAGC
>CAYSXI010000145.1:0-13885 GCA_964434955.1 uncultured Pirellulaceae bacterium | reverse complement strand
CGAACCACTCATTTCCTGGTCGGCCGTGTGCAAGCCGGAGTCGCCGTCAACCTCATCCCAGGACGGGATCAACTTCACTTCCGGGACATCTTCAAATGCATCGAGCAACGGTTTGCCGTCCATATCTTCACCCACCGCAAGACCATAAAGGGTCAGGATGGTTGGTCCCACGTCGATCAAACTCGCGCCGTAGATTCGTTCGTCCTTTTTGATACCCGGCCCCTTCATGACCAGGATCCCGTATTGCCGGTGCCAAACCGCGGGCCCGGCCGGTTCGCGCGGCGTCCCGGTCGGTCGAAATTTGCCTGACTGGAAGCCGTGGTCCGAACAAAGAATGATCGTGGTATCGTCGCCGGCAAGTTGCAAAAGCCGTTCAAGCATCATGTCGTGAAAACGATAGGCGCCTTTGACAACGTCCTTGTAGATCTCGAAGTCTTCTTCGGAGACGTTATCCATCTTGGGCGGGTGGTAATTCATGAACCCATGGGAAAAATGATCGATCCCGGTGTAATAGATCGCCATGAAATCCCATGGTTCGGTTTCCATGACAGCGGTCGCAACGGAATGGGTGGTCATCATTTCGGCAAATGTGTTGGCGAAGGATGAAAGCCGTCGGTCCTTTTCCTGGTCGATCGTTGCCGCCTTGGGGATGAAGGGAAGAATGTGTTCTTCCGTGAGTTCGGCGGGAAACATCTTGAGTTGAGCCAATTCCTGCTGACGCTCTTCTGGATGAATCGTTCCCGGCGTAATCACAAACTGGCCGTTCTCGTCTCGCTTTACCCCATTGAAGAGGTTGCTGACGACGGCCCCGTTGATTTTTTCTGCTGGATGACTCGCCCACCAATTGATGACATTGGATCGCATGTCGTTTTGCGAAAAGATATTCCAAAGGGCCTTCGTTTTTCTGGAAAGACTGGAATAGGGCCTACATCCTCCGTTGGTTCGATCCGGTTCAACAAAACCGTGGATTCCATGTTTGTCGGCAAACTTCCCGGTCGCTACGGAATTCCAGAGCATGGGGGACAAGACCGGTTGAAGGGTCGCCAGGTTTCCGATCGTGCCCTCATCAACCAGCGAATTGAGTGTCGGCAACAACCCGGCGTCCATCAGCGGATTGATGTGCTCCCAGTCGGCTCCGTCCCAACCAATCAAAAGCACTTTTCTCGGTTTCGATTCCATGTCAGCCTTCGATCTATCCATAAAAAAAGCCACCCGTATTGAGTGGCTATCGTCCAATTCAACAACTTGAGCTTAGTTGCTTTCTACTTTTCTGCGGCGACGCGATGCCATCAAACCAATGGCGCCAAGTGCGAGCAGGCCCAACGAACCTGGCTCAGGAATCGCCGTCTGCCCGACGGCAACCGTGTCGCCTACATCGCCATATGCATACTCTTCGACAACATAGGTGTTTGCAGGTGCGTCAGCATTCGAAGTCAGCCGAGCCCAGCCAAACTGAGTGCCGCCATTGAATCGGAAAGCGACGTACCCGCCCGTATTAACAAACTGGGAATTCGCGTAGCCACCGCCATACGCCAAAGTCCCAAACGCTCCTGCAACAAAGTTTTGCGTTGAGATATTCGCTCCCGCGGTCAAGTTGGAGGCGTAGCCAAATCCGTTGGATGAAAACCCAACAATCTCGCCCTGGAAACCGGCGTTGAAAACCGCGAATTGGGCGACCGCGTATCCGCCGCCCACACTGCTATTGAAAAAGTTGAGCGAAACCGTCCCACCCAAATTGAAATATTTGTCATCACCGACGCCAATATCACCAGTTGGGCTTCCAACCACCACATGCGTGATGTCGGCTTCCGCAGTCTGGGTTCCGACCATCGCTGCGGCGGCTCCAGTTGCCGCATAGGCAGCCCATCTTTTGGCGTTCGTTTTGACTGGCTGCTTCTTCATGGTTGTCGACATGAAATTCCTCAGGCTGTTTTTCAAAGTTGTGTATCAGAGCTACGTAGAATGTCGTTTGACGAGTATCCGCACACCGTGTGAAGCGCGCGAACCGGGCGGAGTAGTTGACGAGGCCTAACTCTAGTTTCATCAAGTCATTCCGTGAGTCAACGGATATTGGCCCCGTAAAATCCTCGATTGAGACGAAAAAAAAGGAAAAATCCGCTTAGACCGGTAAAACGGTTGCTCCCCGGACACTTTCGTGGGTTTTCTAACAAGTCGATTACTCTGGCAGGATGTGAGCTTTTTCGCACAAACGGCCGAAGTGAGAAAGCATTTCTGAAAGAGTTCAAATTTTCGGGCTCGAAACGTCAATTGTTGAATCGAAGTTGGGCAACTAAAATTCGCCCATCGAATCATGTTATCGGAGAAAAGGCCATGCCGATTTACGAATACCAATGCGGCAAATGCGATTCTCAATTTGAGTTGCTGACAAGATTCGGACAAAGCGTGAAATGCCCACAATGCTCGACAACCAAAGTCGAGAAGCTGTTGAGTATTCCCGCGAAACCGGCATCGAGTTCATCGCTTCCCGTTTGCCCGCCGTCTGCACCTTCCTGAGCGCCTCGATGCGGCAACGGTCGTTGCGAATTCGATTAAACAACCGACAACCAGGTTCAGCTTGACTACCGCTCAAACCATCGACGCCAATAAAAAATAAACGGCCGCGGTTTCCCGCGGCCGTTCGAGCCAATCGCTCTCTTGATTTGGATGTGTTGACCGTCCCTGCGTTCCCTACTCGATTAACGCTTGTCGATAAACGCGTGGCGGCTGAATGCCCGCTCCTCCGATTCCTATGGAAAGAACAGATAGGAGCCGCCAACTGCCGAGGTTGCCTGCCGCACCGCTCCGCTCAAGCTGATTGGAATGGGATCCACCAGCCAAGGTGCACAGTTGCCCGGTCGGTAGTACCCGAGGGCATAACGACATTCGGTTGGAGATTGGTATCCCATTTGATAGGGCAGGAATACCAGGCTGCCGAAGAAGTGGGCCGTTGAGCGGATGGGTTGTCGGAACGGGCCGGCCGAGTGACCGTATCGTTCCAGCTGAATGTCTTCAAAAAACAATGGTTTGTGACAGGCCGCGGACGCTTTCCAAGTGACTGTCTGAGGCGTCCAGCATCTTGCTTGATAATCGTAGACTCCCAATGTACAGGCTTCCGGTATGTCCCACACCTTGGCAACTTCTGCCAAATCCGAATCACTCAATCTCGCTGCCGCCAATCGGACCACACCGGACCCGGTATCGACGTAGACGTAGCCGTGTCGAAGCTTGGTCATGCTACCGGTCGTCAAGACATTTCCGTATCGATCGGACCAATTTCGTGAAGCACCTGCGACAACTTCTCGACGTTGAGGGCCGTGAGGGCTGATGTTCAAATCAATCGTTCGAATCGAATCGCCCATCATGACCTGGCGAAACTCGTCACAGTTCATGTCTTTAAAATTGCTGGTCGCACTTCCGTTGTTGAGCTCCTGCGACTCTTGTCGGATCGGATTGTTTTGCGGATTTCGCAAACTGGGAGTCACGACACTTGCTGGATCCTGATAAGTCCGAACTCGACTGGGGCGAAAGCGTGGATTCTGATCAGAGAACGGATCGGACGAGGGATCCACTTGTTGTGGCGCCGCCATCACCGACGAGGGCTCCTGCTTGCGCGGCAATTCTGAGCGAATCGGCAAATCGGAAATTGATTGATTGGGAACCGGCAAATCCTGCTGGCTCCCGGAAGGGAACTGTGCTTTGGGATCGGTCAGTCTCGCGGGTTGCGAAGGAATCGTTGGATAAGGATTCTCGGCAACGCGTTTGGGTGGAGCCAGGTTGGCCGGTTGTTCGACACCCGGCAGTTCCCAATTGTTTTGCGCCGGAGCCGGAGGAATATTGGCTCGCTGGACCGGACTGGCACCTTCTTGATCCTGAACATAACGAGTTCGCTGGACCGTGTTCACGGCCTTGATCCGTTCGCGAACCAATTCAATCCGTTGTCCGTTTTCAGCTCGTTGCCTGTTTTCAATCCGCGGGCTTTTTTCGTTCCGTTGTCCCTCACGATTCGAATGAAGAACAGATACGGGCCGAGCATTATTGTTTTTTGTGTGATTTCGCTGCTGGACCGGTTGTTCCTTCGTTTGATGTTGTTGAACAAATCGTAGTCGCGCGCGTTCCGCGGAATTCGAAACTGGGCGACGGGAAACCGGTGGGGGCGTGCTGTTCTGCCCGAACGAAACGGAAGGGAGAAACGTAAGAGCCAGTAAAAGAACAACGGATGTCCTCAAGCCTTTCCCTGGCCTTTGACATCCGAGAGCAGACGTCGTGTTACTTGACGTCGTTGCGTTGATTGGATTCAACGCTGTAATTTGGCGCTTCCTGCGTGATCGCAATGTCATGCGGATGACTCTCTTTTACACTTGCCGGCGAAACTTGAATAAACTGCGCGTCCTTACGCAATTCCTCAACGGTCGAGGTTCCACAATATCCCATGCCGGAACGTAATCCTCCGACAAGCTGATATGCGAAATCACTCAACGCACCTTTGAAAGGCACCCGACCTTCGACTCCCTCGGGGACGAGTTTGTCAGAAGGCAGATTCTTTCCCTGCCGGTAACGTTCACTGGAACCTTTGGCCATGGCGCCAATCGATCCCATACCACGGTACACCTTGAAGGTGCGCCCGTGGTACAAAATCGTTTCACCCGGACTCTCGGCAAGCCCGGCGAATAGACCGCCGACCATCACCGCGTGAGCCCCAGCCGCTAAGGCTTTCGTGATATCACCGGAGTAACGGATTCCTCCGTCGGCAATGATTGATACGCCTGCATCCGCTGCGACCTCGCTGGCCTCAATGATCGCCGACACTTGCGGAACTCCAATTCCACTGACAACTCGCGTCGTACAAATGGAACCGGGACCGATGCCGACTTTCACCGCATCCGCCCCCGCGTCAATCAGTGCTTTACATCCATCCGCCGTCGCAATATTTCCCGCAACGACATCAATGTCCCAGCGGCTTTTGATTGCTTTGACGGTTTCAATCACGTTTGACGAATGACCGTGCGCGCTATCCACAATCAATACGTCAACATCCTTGGCAATCAGGCTTTCGGCCCGCTCCAAGTCATGGACTCCGACGGCAGCACCAACTCGCAATCTCCCCTGCCCGTCTTTGCAGGCATCAGGGAAACGCTTCATCATGTCGATGTCTTTAATCGTTATAAGTCCCTTTAGTTTGTTAGATTCGTCAACCAGTAAAAGTTTCTCCACTTTTTTATCCGTTAAAATCCGCTCAGCTTCCTCAAGCGTTACTCTCCCTGTCGCAGTGACGAGCGAATCTTTGGTCATTACCTCGGAAATTTCGCGTTCTGTCGGTTCCAGGAAACGCAGATCGCGCCGAGTAAGGATTCCAATAAGCGTGCCATCAGCTAGCACAATTGGGACCCCGGAAACGTTGTGTTGATCCATCAGATCACGTGCCTTCCGGACGGGCGCGTCCGGTGGAAGGGTTACCGGATCATCAATGATCCCGTTGGCACTTCGTTTGACCTTGTAGACTTCTTCCGTCTGGGCATCGATCGACATGTTTTTGTGGATCACTCCGATGCCGCCCACTTTCGAGAGAGCGATCGCCATCGAGCTTTCAGTCACGGTGTCCATCGGCGCGCTCAAGAGCGGGATGTTGAGCGTGATGTTTTTCGTCAAGCGGGTTCGGACGTCCACTTCATTGGGCACCACCGTGCTGTACCTTGGTTTGATCAGCACATCGTCAAAGGTGATTGCAATCGGTAGAATCTTTCCATCCATTGAAGTCAGCTTTCCGGGTCCGGGGCTCAAAAATCACGAAAAAATTTGTAACCGGGCATTATGGCTTTCGGTCTCCGTTTTGACAACGAGACACGCCTCCGAAAGCGGTCGTAAAACTCCTGAATCCAACCGGAAAATTTGCATTGAACCGAAATGATCGCCAGGCCCCGTTCAGCGTGTCACAACTCTCCGGCTTGATTCGGCGAGCACTCGACTCGGAAGTTGGTCGAGTCTGGCTGGAGGCAGAAATATCCAGCGCGACGCAGGCCCAATCGGGGCACGTCTATCTGACCTTGAAGGACGATAAGGCGCAGATTCGAGGCATCATCTGGAGGAGTACCCTCGAACGATTGAATTTGGAAGTTGAAGTCGGACAGAAAGTTCTCTGCTGCGGCCAGGTCGAGGTTTACCCGCCGCGTGGCGAGTATCAGATCGTGATTGATCGAATCGAGCAAACAGGACTTGGGGAATTACAGCGAGCCTTCCGAAAACTTCATGAACGCCTCACGAAGGAAGGGCTTTTTTCGGCCGAATTCAAAAAACACTTGCCGCAGATTCCTCGCCATATTGTCTTGATCACGAGCCCGGCCGGAGCGGCCGTCATTGATTTTCTCAAAGTGCTGCTTGATCGATGGCCTGAAATTCGGGTGACTTTGATTCCCGTTGCGGTTCAGGGACCGGAAGCCAAAACTGAAATCGCCAAAGCCATCATTGCGGCCAACCGCTTGAACGACGCGATAGATCTCCTGGTGGTCACGCGCGGCGGCGGCAGCCTCGAAGATCTGTGGGCGTTCAATGAAGAAGTCGTGGTTCGCGCCGTCTTTGAATCCGCGATTCCGGTCGTTTCGGCGGTTGGTCACGAAATAGACATCACGCTCTGCGATCTGGTCGCTGATTTTCGTGCCGCGACACCCACCGATGCTGCGGAAAAAATCATTCCTCAAAAACGACAGGTCGTCCAAGCTCTGAATGAACTTGGCCATCGTTTGATGTCTGGATTATCGAACGTATCGCAAGCAAAAAGGGAAAAGCTTGAGTTACTTGCCAGGAACCCTGTCTTGCGAGAACCGTTCCGTTATTTGAGCCAGATGGAAAGCCAATGCGACGGGTGTTGGGAACGACTTCGATTGCTTTCGAACCAAAAGCTGGAACAAAACCGCAATGCCCTGCAGCAACTTTCCCGCAACCTCGAAGCCGTAAGCCCGCTTGCGGTTCTGGAACGGGGATACAGTCTCACGACCAACGAAAAATCCCAAGTACTCAAAAAAGCCAAAGACGTCGAGGTCGGCGAGGTCATCACCACCAGGCTTCACGAGGCGGTCGTCAATAGCATGGTCACCGAAGTCAAACCCACTTCGCAAAAAATGGATACTGTCACAGATCGTCCCGACAATTCATAATTCAGCCATGGCAAAAAAGAAAAAACGCGTCGTAAAAAAAGTACCGGTCGACTTTGAATCTTCTTTCGCAGAAGTCGAATCGATCGTGCGGAAACTGGAACAAGGACAACTCGGCCTGACCGAATCATTGGAGCAGTACGAGAAAGGCGTGAAGTATCTGAAGCGTTGCTACCAGGCACTGGAACAAGCGGAACAGAAAATCGAACTGTTGACGGGCATCGATCGCAAAGGGAATTCGACCACGGTGCCTTTTGTCGACGAAACAGAAGAAGACGTTGACGATTCGGATGAGGCGACAAGTTCGAGTTCCGGCACCCTTTTCGATGACTATGAGTAAATAAAAAGGCCCCGATGGTTCGGGGCCTTCTCTGGGTCAGTCAGCTTTTTGCACTCAATCTTTGAATCGCTTTGAGAAGCCAATAGAAGCAATCGGCAAAATTTTCCGCCCAGGTGAACCTTGCAGAGAATTTCTGGGCAACGCGAAAGCCATCTCGAGTCAAACTTTTCCGATTGGACAAATGGCGGAGCGTTGGGCCGTCACGGAGGCGTTACAATTCCCCCGCAATTACGGTAATCTGATTGACAGATTATTCACGTTGATTCATCGTGAGAGAGCGGTGGGCCTGGGCCCTTTGCCATCATTTCCGGCGAAAACGTTGCATGTCATTGATCTCAGAAGAAATACTGTCGGCCGAAATTCTTGAAGCCCGCGCCGAAATCGATCGGCAATTGGACCGACATTCCAGCTTTGATTCGAATTGTCCCGAACGATTGCGGGAAGCGATTCGCTACAGCCTGCTCGCGCCCGGCAAACGAATTCGTCCGCTGCTGGTACTGATGGCCGCCAAGGCCTGCGGTGGACGGCTTGATGAAGCCATGCCTGCCGCATGTGCGGTGGAGATGATTCACACTTATTCGCTGATTCATGACGACTTGCCCGCCATGGACGACGACGATATTCGCCGCGGGCGGCCAAGCTGCCACGTCGCTTTTGGAGAAGACATTGCGATTTTGGCCGGCGATGCCCTCATCCCGTTGGCTTTCGAGGTAATGTCCAAAAACATTTTTCCGGCTGATCGTGCGGTTGAATGTTGTACGGCTTTAGCCAGTGCTGCAGGTGCAAGTCGCTTGGTTGGTGGGCAGGCGGACGACCTTTCGGGACCGCCGGAGATCGAAAACTTCGACTCAATGGGCCAATCTGAGTCCCAAGAATTGCTCAAATGGCTGGAAAAAGTGCATCACCGGAAAACCGGAGCCCTTTTGGCAACCTCCCTGGAACTTGGGGCAATCACGGCCGGAGCAAGCGCCGAAAAGCGTCAGGCGCTTTCGCAATATGGCCGGAATCTGGGTTTAGGGTTCCAAATTGTCGATGATCTGTTGGATTTATTCGGCAATCAAGCCAAAATAGGTAAGCCGGTTGGCAGCGATCAAAGCTGCGACAAACTAACTTATCCCCGATTGCTTGGCGAAATCGAAAGTCGCCGTCTGGCCGAAGAACAAATCGACCAGGCAATCGTATCACTTTCGTGTTTCGGCTCGGATGCCGATGAACTCATTCGCCTAGCTCGTTTCGTGGTGCAACGGAATTTTTAAATGGCCAAACTCCTCCCGAATATCAAATCGCCGCTTGAACTTCATGATATGCAACCGCCGCAACTGGAACAGTTGGCGGACGAAATTCGTGAGACGCTTTGTGGATTGTTGAGTATCCGTCCAGCCCATTTCGCTTCGAACCTGGGCGTCGTTGAATTAACGCTGGCACTTCACAGCATTTATGACTTCGCCAGCGATCGTTTGATTTGGGACACCGGTCATCAAATCTATCCACAAAAACTGATCACCGGTCGATACGAAGAATTTCACACCATTCGAACTCGCGGCGGGTTGATGGGTTACCCCAATCCGCACGAAAGCGAGTACGACCTGTTTATGACGGGTCATGCCGGCTGCAGCGTCTCAACCATGGTCGGAATTCGCAGTGGCCATGATCTTCTCGACGAGAAAGATCGGCATTGCGTTGCGGTCATTGGAGACGGTGCATTTCCATCAGGGATTGTTTTTGAAGCTTTGAACAACGCATCGGAACTTGGCAGCAACATGCTCGTTGTTTTGAATGACAACGAGATGTCGATTTGTCCACGTGTCGGAGGCCTTGCCAGCTATCTCGACCGCCTGCGTTCCAACCCGGTCTACACCGGGCTCAAGGCCGAGGTCGTTAACATGCTGAATAAGGTCCCCGTCTTTGGGGATCCTGCCGAACGCGTCCTCGCACAGATCAAAGAAGGCGTCAAAGCCGGTTTGCACGGCGGAATGCTATTTGAAGAATTCGGCTTCCGTTACTTTGGTCCCATTGATGGCCACAACATTACCGTGCTTCGCAAGTACCTCAAGATGGTGAAGCAGCTCAAAGGTCCGGTCTTGTTGCACGTGATTACCAAGAAAGGTCATGGCTTCAAGCCAGCGGCGGAAGATCCTGTTTACTTCCACACCCCGCCCACCTTCGAAACCAAGGGCGACGAAGCGATTCCCAAGGCCAAGGGTGGAAGCAAGGCGTACACGAACCACGCTTCGGACGCGATTCTTGACCAGATGAAACACAACGACCGGGTTACGGTCATCACGGCCGCCATGTGCCAGGGCAACAAGCTCGAGAAAGTTCGAGACGAGTTCCCGGAACGATTCTTTGACGTTGGGATTTGCGAATCCCACGCAGTCGCATTCGCTGCCGGCCAATGCAAAGCCGGTATGCGACCCATCGTCGACATTTACAGTACATTCCTGCAACGAAGTATCGATCAGATTTTCCAGGAAGTTTGCCTACAGGATCTGCCCGTCGTCTTCATGATGGACCGCGCCGGTTTGACCGCACCAGACGGTCCAACGCACCATGGAACCTTTGACATCGGCTACATGCGGTTATTCCCGAATATGGTCGTCATGTTGCCGGGCGATGCGAACGATGTTGGGGCCATGCTCGACTTCGCGCTCCAGCACGAATCGCCCTGTTCCATTCGTTACCCAAAAACCAACGCCGCTGAGATCAATCGTGAACTTCAGCCGATCGAATTGGGCAAGTCCGAGGTGTTGAGTTGGGGCCGCGACGGAAACATCTTTAGCGCCGGCACGCCCCTGGCCGATTGCTTGGCCGCTCGCGATATCCTTGCCGAAGAAGGCATCGATGTCGGTGTCATCAACGCCCGATTTGCGAAGCCGCTTGACGAAGAAGTCATTTTGAAAGCTTTGGAAGAATCGGCATTCGTCGTTACCGCTGAAGAAGGCATGTTGATCGGCGGGTTTGGCGCTGCTCTCTGCGAATTCGCCAACAGCCGAGGCGTTAACTGTTCTCACGTCAAACGTCTGGGGATTCCCGACATTTTCGTTGAGCATGGCGAACGCAACGAACTTTTGACCGACCTTCAGTTGACCACGGATGAGATGGTCAAAGTTTGTCGGGAACTGTTTGAAGCGAGCTCCACTCGAATTCACAGCAAGTCGGTTTCGGAATAGGTCAGCTCGAACTCCCAATTACCGGGCTTTTGAGTTCACCAAAGTCGAAAACCAATTTCTTTTGAAATCGCATCTACCGCGGAGAGTGCGACGTCGTAAGTCGTTGGCTGGAAGGGATCTTTTTCCCAGCATTTTGTCGCGTCAGCAAATACGATCTCTGTGACCCGGATCCCCTTCTCTCGCTGCACGACGCTTGATTTTGGAAAGGTCAATTGCGCTTCGATTGCAGCCAACTGAACTTTCTCGCGCCATTGCATCAGTGAAAGCTGAAAAAGATATCTGGTGTTGAGTCGTTTTGATTCCCGCCGGAGAAGATCGTTTACCTCAAGTCTCAGAACGTGAAACGTAACTGACACAAGTAAACCAACGGGGAATTCGCGGTCGCCCATCAGCCATGGATCTTGAATGTCGCCGGCAACCTTCCCGATCAGTTGCACCTTACATTTCCACCTGGAATCGAAGTACCTTTCGGGAAAGCAAGTGTGTTGGCCCATGGGAATCTGACAATTCCCCTGGGTGACCGGTTCACCGAAAAATCGGCGTATTTCCGGTAAGTTTACGATGCTCAACTTTTTTAATTGGCGATGAGTTCGGCTAAGATACTGTTTTCGAAATACCCGAGGACAACTCCCATGCCGAGCTCCGACCCTGCCCAAATATTGATTGAGACGAACCGCTGGGCCAATACGCAATTGATCGAAGCCTGTAAACAGTTGTCTGACGAACAGTTTCACCAGGAGTTTGAAATGGGTTGCGGTTCACTTTCCGCAAACCTGGTTCATATTGTGGGTGCAATGCGAGGTTGGGGCGACTTGCTCGCCGGGCGCGAGCAGCGCCCTCGACTCGAGGAAAGTCAGTACAGCCTGGGGGAAATCGAATCGTTGCACAATGAGATCGCAGACGACTTGGAGCAATCCGCCTTTGCTCATCCGCTCGATGAGTCGGTGACCGGAGAGCGCGGCGGACGCAGCTACACCTTTCAACGTGGCGCCGTCATCACTCACGTCACAACCCATGGCATGCACCACCGCGCTCAATGTCTGAACATGCTTCGGCAACTTGGAGTAAGCCCTTTGCCGCTTTCTGCCGTGGTTGAATGGATGTTGATGGTTGATAAATAGCCGATTTTGCGGTCAATTATCCGTGAGGAGAGTTGGTTACCTGGCCAGAATCGATAGGTAACAACGGGATCGCATGAATCATTCACAACGTTTTAAAAGTCAAGAGAACGGCGCCGGCAAATTGAAGGGGGTCCTTCTGGGTTCCGGAGACCGCCGCCCGACCATTCTGAAAGAAGCGGAAAGGTTGCGTCCGCTAATCGAAAATTACGTCGATATCATCGGTGAAGACTTCGACTTTTCAAAAGAACTCGACTATTCGCAAGCGGACTTGGCGATCGTTTTCGGCGGTGACGGTTCGATCTTGAGATCGGCCAGGCAGATGGGATGCCAGCAGTTGCCGGTTCTTGGCGTGAACCTGGGCAAATTAGGATTCCTTGCCGACTTGCAGTCGGAGGATTTGGAATCTGCTTTGAGTCGAATTGAGTCCGGCAAGTATCAAATCATTGATCATTTAATGATTCGCTGCCAGGTTTTCGAGAACGATCATCTCATTTGCGATGAAACCGGCCTCAACGAAGTTGCTATCATGGGCGGCCCTCCGTTCTCCATTCAATACATCGATCTTTACGTTGACGCGGAATTGGCAACGACCTATAGTTGCGACGGCCTGATTATCAGCACGCCGATTGGATCGACTGCACACAACCTTTCCGCGGGTGGTCCGATCCTGCGAAAAAATTTGCAGGCGTTCGTCGTGTCACCAATCAGTCCACATACCTTGACGGTTCGTCCCGTGGTGGATCGCGCTGAGAGGATTTATGAGATGGTTGTTCGGGAGCCGAATGAATCGACTTCCGTCGTCATGGATGGGCGGATGCTGTCTCAATTGACTTCGAATCATCGTGTCCGTGTACAACGAGCCGATCATTCGTTTAAGTTGGTGGAAGTTTCTGGCCAGGGGTATTACCGCACACTGCGGGAAAAACTCGGATGGGCTGGAGAATTCAACAAGAAAACAAACTAGCGGTTCGGCACCTGTTTGCCGAAAAACCTGATAACCAGGAGTTCAAGGATGAACCGGTTCGCTGCATTAGCGCTTGCTTGCCTTTTAATCCACGCGATTTCTTCGCCAGTGGTATCTCAACAGAAGGACAAGGACGACCCGCTGCTTCAAATCCAGCAGGCCACGAACAATCTCAACCGAGGCCAAACATACAAATTGGAATACAAATTCAAGCCGGGTCAAATCATGCGTTACCAATCGGAACATGTTTTGACCAAAACGACTTCGATGGCAAGCTTTACCGACAAGTTGTCTTCACGCAGTCAGAACGTCAAGGTCTACCGCGTTAACGACGTGGACTCTCTCGGACAAATCACTTTTGTCCACATTACCGAGAAAACCAAAACGGAAACTCGCTTGAATGACAAGGATCCCGTGATTTTTGACAGCGAATCCAAAGAAGAGCCGCCAGCCGACTATCGACGCGTTGCCCAAACCATTGGAGCTGTCCTGTACACGTATCGGGTCAAGTCCACGGGTGAGATCATCGAACGGAAATCTCATTTTCCAGATTGGGATTTGCGAACTGGCAAGGCCATTGTTCCTTTCCCCAAGGATGCCATTCCCGTCGGCTTTTCGTGGTACGTCCACGATGTCGTTACGGCCAAGAGAGCCAGTATGCGGGTCCAGAAAATCAATTTGCGATTGCGTTATCGACTGGAATCGGTCACCGATGGAATCGCAAAGATCAGCCTCAAAACTGAAATTCTGACGCCGATGACTCCCAAGCTTCGCTCTCAGATTCTCCAGGAATTGATCGAGGGCGAGCGCTATTTTGACATTCCCAATGGCCGATTTGTGAAATCGGAAATTCGCTGGAATCACAAAGTTCAGGGCTACGAAGGAAAAGACAGTCTCACAGAATATCTGGGGCGCTATTCCGAATCGTTGGTCAAGCAAACCGAAAAGAAAAACACTGGAGCCACGTTTGCGGTCGCCAAAGAGCTTGTGATCAAGACCATGGACGGTCCGGCAATCATGCGACGTCCCAAATAAGCGGATGGAAGGTGACACAATACACGTGTCGACACGTGAAAGGTCGTTAACCGGAGGGGTTGCTGCGTCTAAAATGGGCCAAAGCAATTTCCCGTTAGCGAACCATGTCA